>SVSZ01000026.1 GCA_015064025.1 Oscillospiraceae bacterium
CCTGCATTTTGCTTCGCAAAACAGCTTCGAATCGACACGTCAAGCAAAAAACAAAAGAGAGGACAAGCCTCTCTCTTGTTTTTTGGTCGGAGTGACAGGATTCGAACCTGCGGCATCGACGTCCCAAACGTCGCGCGCTACCAGCTGCGCCACACCCCGAAGTGTGAAATTACATATCCCTAACAGTATAGCAGAAACTCACCGAAATGTCAAGTTCTTTTTTAATTAAAAAAGTAAAAGTCTTGCGCCGTGTGTCGCTGTGTACGGAAAGTGTCGCAAAATCGGAAGGAAAGAGGAGACGCGGGAAGGGAAGTGGAAAACAAAAAAGAAGTGACCCTTGATTGCTCTGTGTTTTTTGCAATCAAGGGTCACTTCTGTTCGCTCTTAGTATCTAACATCTTTTGTAATCCTCTCTTTCTGTTGTCTACCCTCAGGTTATGTTCCCACATCCTAAAACACTCAAATTCATATTCTCAAGCGAGAATCAGCTTTGTTTTTATGTAGCTTCCTTCCCAAAGGGTGATGGTTTTAAAAAGGGAATTGCGAGTTTGCTTGCGGCTTTCGGACTTCATCGTTCACATGTTCGGCTTGTTATGGCGTCCTCCCTGCCATATTGCTTGCACTCCGTTTTCCGAACAGGGCTCTCTGTATAAATATATGTGAATGTTGATACCGTTTCGGTCATATACATGATCGAGAGTATCGGTTGCGTTACACCGCCGTGTGGTCTGTGCCGAAAAGTTGCACCTTTCACCGTTTCTATCGTTTTCTGTATGTGTGCTGCTTGGTAGTCTGATCTACTTGCTCCGTGTGAGCACCCTTGTGAACGGATATTTTTTTTGCTTTGTCCTTATAGCCGATTGTTACTTGCCCATTGGACTGTACCTCCTTTCTGTCTATATTATAGCATAGGATTTTGCGATTTGCAATTGACAAATTGTAAGAAGTTGACAATTCTATTTTGTGAAAAAGGGAGAAGTTTGTGCGATGTTTCAAAAAACTCTTTACAAAGAAGAAAAAATGTGATATACTGTATATGTTGTGTGGTTCATTTTTTCCTCGATAGGAGGTTTGTATGCTTCGGCTGATTTCCAATGTCCTATGGGCACTCTTGGGCGGGATCTGGCTTTTTATCTTGTGGGGAGCGCTCGGGCTTCTGCTTTGTCTTACCGTTGTTGGTATCCCCTTTGGAAAGCAATGCTTTAAGATCGCTCGTCTTTCCTTTATGCCTTACGGGAAGAAGGTGCGTCTCAATTATAAAAAGCATCCGCTTGCCAACGTGGTCTGGGCAGTTTTTCTTGGTTGGGAGGTCGCGCTTGTCCACTTTGCGGTTGGCGTGCTCAACTGTATTACGATCATCGGTATTTCGCGCGGAATTCAGTGCTTCAAGATCATGAAGCTGGCGCTCCTTCCGTTTGGTGCAAAGCTCAAACGATAAAAAACTTGTGTGCCTTAAATCAATTGAGGCACACAAGTTTTTTATCGTTTAATCGCAGTAGCTGACGAGCTCTGAGAGTGCTTTGCGCTTCTTATTGCGCAGAGGATCGTCTGCGGCGGCGTAGCCGAGCGCGATCACAAGACGCACGGGAGCATCGAGCGAGCATAGCTCTCGCAGACTCCCGTCATCAAACCATCCGAGGATACAGGTGGAGAGCCCCTCCTCTGTGGCTGCACTTGTCAGATAGGCGGCAAGAATGCCGATGTCAAGGGAACGGTAGTCGTTGCCCTTGGCACGCGCGCCGAGCGCCGCGGAAGCAACGTAAGGCCGCTCTGAGAGTACTAAAAACACGGGAACGTCGGCAGCAAACTTATTCATTCCCATACCGCTGACTGCCCGTGCCACCGCCGCGGCAGACTCTTTACGGCAAACGGTGATGTGATAGGGCTGACCGTTGCAGGCGGAGGGCGAGAGACGTCCCGCTTCAAGGATCCTTAAAAGCTTTTCCTCCTCGACCGCGCGTGTAGCATCATATTTGCGGCAGGATTGCCGTGCTTTTGTAAGCTCTGAAAAATCCATATGTGTCCTCCTCATGATTTCTTCATATATGTAAGATCCTTCAAACGCTCCTCCTCAAGAAGGGGAGACTTTCCGCAGTGGAGCAGTCGATCCATGTTTGCGGCAACACGTGCAGCGGCAAGCTTGAATGCCTTTTCGTTGAGATGGGGATTTCCGAAGCCGTAAGCGCTGTCACGGCAAAGCTTATATTCGTCGGTGATCTCGGTAAAGAGCTTCGAATCTCCCGAATAAGGAACGAAGGAAAGAGCGCGTGTCATCATGTATGCATCGGGAGTCTTTTGACAGAAGCGCTCCTGTGCATCCATGACGCCGAGCGTGCTCCCCACGCTGCCCCAAAGATCGATGCGGAGCATAAAGAAGCGGGTAAAGCCGATCTTTTTCAGTTGATCCCAGAGCACCGAGAGGCGAAGCTCGTATTCCGCAGGATCAAGGGACGCGTCGCTTTCTCCCTGGATCCATACGAGAATGTGTTCAGAGGTGTCCTCATCCGCAAAGTGCTTTTCTGCCTCTGCGAAGAAATCTCGGCTTTTTTCAAGAAAATATTCTGCGGCTCCGTGCTGTTCCTTTTCAATGCGGGAAAAGGTCGGGAGCGCTGTGCCGTGAGCAGTGTTGTGGTCCGCGGCGCGGCGACTGTATTCTTCCTCCATTTCGGGGGTGAAAAAGTGACAGATGGAAACCCCGCCCTTGGCGATGTGCGCGTAGGCGCATCTGCCGCCGTACGTTTCCCATTCTGCGGCGAGAAGCGGCGGTAGCGAGGCTCCGACGGGAGCGGTATGTTCAGAATAGCTTTTGAAGGGAGTGAGCGTTTTTTCCTCGTCGGAGAGAAGATTCGACATCGAAGGGCAGAAGTAGGTGTTGGAAATATAGTCCGTGAGTGTGCTTTTTCCGTCCTTTGCAAGATACTCCTCGGAGTAAGCAAGGGAGACGTCTACGTAGGAAAATTCTCCCGTGGGGTGTGCCGAGGGAACAAAGATTCCCTTGCCGAAGCGACGCTTGGCGTTGTGCTTGTATTCAAAGGAATCAAGACTTTTAGCGGGATCCTTCGGGGGATATACAGCCGCCCCCATCATATTGGATTGGCCTGCAAAGACCATCAACTCTCTTTTTTTCATAAGGTCCTCCTTTGGAGAATGGGAAAATGCCGCCACATGGGTTTCCTAAAGTATAGCATAGCACAGAAAAAAAGTCAATCGAAAAATGAGCGTATGCCGATTTTTCGATTGACTTTTTTTATTCAAGATAGAGTGCGTCTGCGTTGAGGAAGGCGTGGGCGCTGATGCGGGAATCTGTAGGGATCAGACGTGAGGCACCGCACTTTTTGCAGGTGACCTTTACGCCGGCCTCGGTGATCTCTGCGTCGTAATGACGGTCGTTGTCGCCTGTTTCACAGTGGCAATAGATCTTTCCCTCGGCGTCCATATCGTTAATGACGAACATCACGATGTCAAGGATCTGCGGATCGGGAAGCGCTTCCTCGTCGTTGTGAAGCAAATCAAAGCTTTCGATCCCGTTCTTTTCCATCAGATCCATAAGGGCGAGCTCACCCCGTGCCAGCTCCGCACGGACGAGGTTGATCTCCCCGAAGAGAGCGATCGTCAGATCCGAGACGTAAGGGCATTGCATGGTGAAAAGCTCCTTGGAATAAAAGAGAGTTTTGCTGACAGTGAAGATGTGGGGGGAGGGGCAGACCATGCAAGGAACCGTCAGACGGATCTTTCCGTCGGCGGTGGGAGAGACCGTCATTTCGCTCTGCTTGCAGTCGCATTTGAGCTTGATCATGTCGGCTCCCAGGGAGAAAAGATTGACCGCGCTTAAAACGCCTGCTCCGCAGGAGGGACAACGGTAGGCAACGGTGGTTTGTTTAGCATCAAGTATCATCGAAATGTTCCTTTTCTCGGTGTTTTATCAGTACAGTATATTCCGTACGTTGCAAAATGCCACGGATCTTCCGTGGCATTTTGCTTCAGATGCACGCTTTGTAAAAGGTGCGATTTATTTTGCTGCGGTCGTCGTTTCTTCCTCAGTGAGGAGCGGATCGCCGAGCTTTTCAAGGGTGGCTTCATCCAGCTTGTAGCCGCCGTCCTTGATGAGCTGATTGATGTGATTGGTCATTTCGGAAACGACCCATTCATCCTTGATCTCTCTTGTCGTGACGGTGTCGGATGCGCTCTTGAAGTAAGCGAGATAGAAGGACCCGTCCTTGCCCTCGATCACCTTGAGGGAGTTCTTGGCAAGACCTTCCGTGAAGAACCAATCGCGAACCTTTTCATCAACGGTCGTTGTGGTCTTCTTGATGTTGGTCTCAATGGTTGCGTTGGTAACGGTATCCTCTTCACCCTCAACCTTTGCCTTGGTTGTGACGCTGAGAGACTTGAATGCGTGCCACAGATCGAAGCCGTCGCGTCCCGTCAGTCCTTGGATCTTGGAAAGTGCTACCTCGGCATCTGCCTTGGAGTTGTACTTAAGGTAGCCTGCATATGCGGTTGCCTCGGTGTCCTCCTTCTCAGCCTTCATGGGGGTAACTACGATATATGCCGTGTAAACGGGCTTGGTCAGCGTGGTGCTTCCCGTCGTGGTGGTCTTTTCCTCGGTCTTGAACCACTTCACGTCGTTTGCGGCTCTCTTGAAGGTGAGCGTTGCGGGGGCATCCTTGGTTGCCTCGGTGAGCGTTGCCTCACACATCCACTCCTCGAAGGTGACGGTCTTTTCGTCAGCATCGGTGGTGAGATCGGGGTGGGCAAGCGTGGGGGCAGTCAGGGGATACGCGGAATCCATCTTTGTCTTAATGGAGCGGAAGATGGAGTAGTAGGTGCTGTCCTCAACGGTTGCGTAATCAACGGTATAGGTGGTACCGGAAATATTTGTGACCTGTACTACGTAGGAGTTGCCGTTTCCGTCGTCTGCCTGATAGTAGCCGCCCTTTTCGATCTTCTCGCCGGACTCGTAAAGAGCATCGAGGATCGCGTCGGGAGCAGTCTGCTTTGAGGTGGAGCTGCTGCTCGAAGAGGAGGAGCTGCTCTCGGGCTTTGTGGTGGTAACGCCTGTCTTAACGGCTGTCACGGTGTAAGCCTTTTTGTCAATGTCCTTGACGTTGAGCTTATCCTTCTTCACAGCCTCGAGAAGCGCTTTTGCAAGATCCTCGGAGGACTTGTGAGCGGTGGTATCCTCGCGTTTTTCAGAGATGAGATCCTTCTTGAGGTTCTCGGCGAAATTCTTGGTTTCGTCTGCGTAGTCGGAAAGCTTGTATTCCTTCCAGCCTGTCTTGATCGTGGTGGAGTCTTCCTTTGCTACGGGAGCGGAGAAGGCGTATACGAGATAAACGGAAGATTCACCCGTTACAACGCCGAAGTCATCCTTCTTTCTGTTGGAATCGAAGATCCAGGAGGAGAGTGCCTCGTCCTTGATCTCGGGAGAGTAGACGATCTTGTTATTCTCGCCGGAGGTTGCCTTGTAGTCTGCGGAAACGATACCGAGCTCCTTAAGCTTTGCGGGAACCTTGTCCTTGGCATCCGCTGCCTTCTTGGCGGTGTTCAGAGCATCCTTGTCCGCATTTGCATCGGGGGTTGCGTAATGGGAGATGAGAAGGGCATTGAGGTTCTTTTCCATGAGGATGTCAACGACAAGCGCGGTGAATTCCGCCTCGGTCTTCACACCCTCAAACTTCTTAGCCTCAGCTTCACTTTCAGCCTTGTAGGCACGATATACAGCCTCGTAGTGATTGGCGGGGTTCTCTGCGATGAAGGTGAGAAGCGTGTTCTTGGAGGGCTTCTTATCCATGTCGAACTTCACGTAGTCGCAGTACTTGGTGTACATAGCCATGAGCTCTGCGGCATCTCTGACGTCGGTCTCGGTGACACCCTTGCCCACGTATACGCCAAGGAAGCTGTTGAGAGAGGCATCGGGAACCGCGTTCTTCTGGAGGTTCTTGATCCAGTCTACCATCTCGTCGATGGCGATCTGATCGTACTCGTCAAGCACAAAGCCTGCCTTGACACCTGCATCCGCGCCCGCGACAAGCTCCGCAAGATAGTCTGCAGAGGAATCGATGACGTCGCGCAGGAAGGAGGTCGTGGACTGTGCCGCGTACATGATGCCGTACTCGGAGGGGCTGGAGTATGTTTCGGTGATCTTGTTGGTGTCCTCTGTCAGACCGTAGTATGCATAGTACCAATCCTGGTATCCCTGCTGATAGAGGCTTTGCCATACGATAAAGGACGCCATTTGTCTGTTGAGCTTGTAGCCCTCCGTGCTGTTTACGAGCACCTGTGTGCGCAAAAATACGCCGTTCTGTACCATTGCGGTGAGAACGATTGCAGCGACGACAAGCACTAAAACTGCGATGCAGATGGTTCTGGTCGCCCATTTCGGCATGCGAAACGGCTTTTTCTCTTCCTTATACCTCTCGGGATTGGCAAGTTTGTCCTCGAGATGGAGCTGTCTGTTTCTTTTTCCTTTTCCCATGATGGAACTTTCCTTTCTTCTTACTGTAGTGCGAATACACTGAATAATTATAGCTTTGTTCTGTGACAGCCTTATGTCACGATTATGAACAAAAACAAAACTTTGCGCATCCGGGGCGCTTATTTTCGTTAAACGTTCATAATTACGGGCAGGATCATCGGCTTCTTTTTTGTCTTTGAATAGAGATATTTCGTCAGATCGTCCTTGACGCTCTTCTTGATCTGCATGCGGTCGGCGCGACCTCTGCCCTCAAGAATGTTCATAATAGAATCGTAGGCGACCGTACGAACCTCCTCCATCAACTCCTCTGCCTCACGGACGTAAACGAAGCCGCGGGATACGATGTCGGGGCCGGAGAGAAGCAGACGTGCGTCTGTGTCGACCGTTGCGACCACAACGATCAGACCGTCCTGCGCAAGGTGGCGTCTGTCGCGAAGCACGATGCTTCCGACGTCTCCCACACCGTAGCCGTCCACAAGGACGCTTCCCGCACCCACAGTGCCGTTCCAGTGCGCTCCCTCGGAGTCGATCTCAAGCACGCGGCCGATCTCCGAGATGAAGATGCGCTTTCTGTCAACTCCCATGTAGGCTGCGAGCTCCTGACAGGCGCAAAGGTGACGGCTCTCACCGTGTACGGGCATAAAATAACGGGGCTTTGTCAGCGCCAGCATGAGCTTGATCTCCTCCTGGCAGGCGTGTCCCGAGACGTGCACCTCGACCACGGCGTCGTGCAGGACCTCCACGTGATTCTTGGAAAGCTCGTTGATGATGCGTCCGACAAGCTTTTCATTGCCGGGGATCGCGGAGGCGGAAAGAACGACAAGGTCTCCCGCATCGAGCGAGACTTGCGCGTGATCAGAAAATGCCATACGGTAGAGTGCCGACATCGGCTCGCCCTGACTTCCCGTTGTGATGATCGTCAATTCACGCGGCTTGTATTTCTTGATCTCATTGATATCGACAAGCACGCCCGAGGGGATCTTCATGTATCCCAGCTCCGTGGCTGCTTTGACGATGCCCAGCATGCTCCGCCCCGTAATGGCGACCTTGCGCCCGTGGCGCGCGCTGGTATCGATGATCTGCTGAACGCGGTGCACGTTGGAGGAGAAGGTTGCGATGATGATACGCTTTTTTGCATGTGTGGAAAAGATGTTTTCCAAGGACGCGCCGACCTTTTTTTCGGAGGGCGTGTATCCGGGACGTTCGGAGTTTGTGGATTCGCAGAGAAGTGCCAGGACTCCCTCGCGTCCCAGCTCACCGAAGCGCACGATGTCCATCATCTCACCGTCGATGGGGGAGGTGTCGAGCTTGAAGTCTCCCGTGTGAAGAAGAACTCCTAAGGGGGTGTGCAGAGCGATTGCGCATGCGTCTGCGATCGAATGGTTGACGTGAATGAATTCTGCTGTGATTGCACCGAGACGAACCTTGTCGCCTGCGTTTACAGGGCAGAGCTTGGGCTTATGGGGAAGCACGTGCTCCTCCAGCTTGTTGCGGATGATCCCGAGAGTCAGAGGCGTTCCGTAGATCGGGGGATTGAGGGTGCGCAGAAGATAGGGGATGGCACCGATATGATCCTCGTGTCCGTGCGTCAGGACGACCCCGCGCAGCTTTTCCCGATTTGCCTCAAGATAAGAGATGTCGGGAATTACGAGATCGATGCCCGGCATATCATCCTCAGGAAACCCGAGACCGCAGTCGATCACGACCATGTCATCCTCATATTCGATGACGGTCATGTTCTTACCGATCTCGCCCAAGCCGCCCAAGGGAATGATCCGAAGCTTTCCCTGTGGCTTTGCTTTTCTGGGTTTTTTTGGCATTTGAATGTTTGTTCCTTTCTGTATTTGATCAAGCGTCGCTCGGCTCCGTTATCGCAGAGCGACAGAGAACGGCAGAGCATGCGCCGTATGCTCCTTTGCCGTATTATCACAAGGCGCGCAGTCGTCGCACCGAACGGTCGTTGAGGTCTGTCCCCGAAAAAGCGGACAGCACTTTGAGACTAACCATATTATTATACAATATTTTTTCTCTTCTGTCAATAGCCGTCCGAAAAATCTCTTCAAAGAAGAAAAATGAGCAATGAAACAGCCGTAGCTGCTGCGGCGCCGCAAAGCGTCCCGAAGAGGAAAAGTAGCCAACGCCGCAGACGCTCCTGCCGTACGGGGCGGGAGGGGACGTTTTCGGAAAGGATCTTGTTTGCCTCCTCCAAAATATCCCCTGCAGCCGCTTCCTTTCCTTGCTTGTTTCGCAGAATAAAGTATGCTGTATCAAAATAAGGGCTGTTTCCCGTTTGCAGAACGATCATCTGCTTTTTCGCTCCCCGAATCATGTGCATCCTCCTTACGCTTAACAAACCCTTATGGGTTCAAATACCGTTTGGTTAAGTATTTGACGCGATCTCGACGAAAAAAACAGCGAAAATGAAAAAAAGAAAGAAAGTGAGAGAGGGGATCAGGACAGGCTGTGACAGAAATCCTGATCGCCTGTCCTTTTTTGTCGAACGAAACTTCAAAAACAGTAAAAATTTTCCATATTTGGCTATTGACATACAAAAAAAGATGGGGTATAATATACCTGTGATATGAATTTCGGAGATTTTACGGAAAAAACAAAAGAAAAAGATAAAAAAAGGAGACCTTTTAAATGAAGTCAACGGGAATGGTAAGGAAAGTGGACGAATTGGGGCGTATCGTTCTGCCTGCGGAGATTCGTCAGAGTATGGATATCAACGTGCGTGACGCATTGGAAATTTTCACGGATGAGGGAAGGATCATTTTGCAGAAATATCAGCCCTCCTGCATCTTCTGCAACAATGCGGATCACGTGATCTACTTCAACAACAAGCGTGTTTGCAAGGAGTGTCTTGAAACGCTCAAGAGGATGTCCTGATCAAATCTTATGTAATAAAATTCTCCGTTATGCCGTCAGGGGAACGCGGCAAGGAGAAGAAATTTATAAGGGGCTGCATCGAACGACGCAGCCCCTCTGTTTATTTGGATTGACGGATCAATGACCGCAGCAGCAGGTCAGGAGAAGGATGGCGATGATGATGAGCCAGATGCAGTTGTTATCGAACAGATTGCAGAAACAGTTATTCATAATGGTTCCTCCTTGAGTGATCGAGAGCGGTTTTGCTCTTCTGCTACCATTGTATGAAGGAGGTTTGACGTTTGTTCCCGCAATTTGTCGAAGAGAGACGAAAAAGTTTTCTTTGTCCTTCAAGCCAAAATTGAAGTTTTTTTTCGAAAATCCTATAGACATTTATTTTTTCTTGTGTTACAATAATGTACGAACAGGGAATCCGGGGTGAGTGCCCGAGCCCGTAAAAAGAAAAGGAGATCTTTTAAGATGTATCAGTTTCCGATCGGCGTAGTTGTTGAATCCTTCCGCAAGGAGATCCACGAGGCGATCCGCGAGGCAAGCGCGCTTGGACTTCAAGGCATTCAGATGTACGGTACCAGGGGCGAGTTTGCGCCCGAAAACTTTACGAAGGAAGCAAGACGTGAGCTTTTGAAGTTTGCAAAGGATCAGGGCGTCTGTTTTTCCGCCATTTGCGGAGACTTCGGTCACGGCTTTATGGATCGCGCGTCCAACAAGATCTACGTAGAGAGATCCAAGAGAGTGGTGGATATGGCACTGGACATGGAGACGAACATCGTCACCACGCATATTGGTGTCGTTCCGGAGGATAAGAATTCCGAAAGATATAAGGTCATGCAGGAGGCGTGCTACGAGCTTGCGCAGTATGCGGACAGTGTGAACGCACACTTTGCTGTGGAAACGGGTCCCGAGACCTCGGCAGTCCTCGGCGATTTTCTCGATTCTCTCGGCTCCTGCGGTGTCGGCGTTAACCTTGACCCCGCAAATCTGATGATGGTCACGGGAGACGATCCCGTGGGGGCTGTGCACCGTCTGCGTAAGTACATTGTGCACACGCATGCCAAGGACGGCGTGATGCTTCACAGAACCAATCCGGAGTACATCTACAGCGTCATTCCCATGCCCGAGGACGTCAAGAAGATCACTGCCTTCCGCGAGGAGCCCTTGGGAGAGGGAAGCGTGGATTTCGCGGCGTATCTTGCCGCTCTTGAGGAGATCGGATATCGTGGCTTCCTCACCATCGAGCGCGAGGCGGGTGACGAGCCTGCAAAGGATATTGCCATTGCGGCAGACTATCTGAGAAAGATCATCCGCGAGAACTGACGCGCAGCGGCTTAACAGTCGGATCATAAGTAAGGATGATAAGAAACGGGTGGCATTCGTCGGATGCCACCCTTCGGTATGAGGTTGAAAATCAATGAATACAACGCAAACGCTGAATGTTGAAGACGGGAAGTCCGTAAAGAAGCGCAACCGTGCCTACGGGCTTCTGATCTTTGCAAGCTTCTTCCTTTATATTGTGCTCACGGGAGCGAAAAATCTGTATATTGCAGAGAAAACCACGCTCTACAGCCTTGGCACCTTCGGAAATCTGACCGATCTTGCCGTTACGATGGAGTATTATTTTTATACCTATGCCGCGATGCAGGTGCTCTTGATCTTCTTGATCAAAAAGATCAACATCAAGTGGTATCTCACGGTCACGCTTGGCTTGTCCGCGCTCATCACCGTGCTGATGTCCTTCACGGGGCATATTCACGAGCATTATCTTCTTTACACCTTCAACGGCTTTTTACAGGCGGGGATCTGGGGCTGCTCGATCAAGGTGCTGGGTCGTTATCTTCCCGCACGCCTTTTGCCGCTTTCCAATCAGCTCATGGCATCGGGACCCGCCGTGGCGGGGGCGCTTTCGTACGGAGGTGCCGCTATGTTCGGGGATCGGTGGCAGCTTCCTTTCTTAGTACTCGGTATTCTGCTTTTCTTTGCCGTTGCGCTCTATTTCTTTTCGGTAACGTACGTTTCCCGCTTTCCGCAGGAGGTGCACACGCACAGCGTCGTCAATTCCGACGGCTCTGTCAGCGAGGTCTCCGACGAGGCGGACAACGATTTTATCCATCTGAAAAACCGAAAGCGCATCGTTTGGTTTTACGTTTTCTCAGTCATCGGCGGCGTTGCGCTGACCGCTACCTATTTTGCGGTTAACAACAATCTTGACGTGTTTTTAAAGGAGATCGGCGGCTTTTCCAACGACGTCTCAAAATGGCTTACGGTCAGTGCCCCCCTCATGGCGGCACTGGGGCCCGTTCTGATCGTCAAGGTCTGCGAGTGGCACAAAAATTTCATTACGGTGTGTGCCGCTTGCTTTGCGGCAGCGCTTCTGGTGATGGGGGTGCTTGTGCTGTTCTTCGAGGTCAATACAATGCTTTCTCTCGTTCTGCTCGTGCTGTATCTTGTTATCGTCAACGGAGGACGCTCGATCTCGCTTTCCGTGGCGGCGCTTCGGATGCGTGAGCGGATCGATGTGGGCGTTTACACCACACTGATCAATGCGGCGGCGTCCATTGTCGCAGGTCTTGCTCCCAAGCTGATCACCTCGATCCTCGATAAGGAGACGCTTTCGACGGTGGAAAGCTGGCAGGAGGCATTCATCACCGTCTTTTTGTGGAATCTTGCCATTGTCGTTTTCCTTGTACTGATGATCCTTACCGTCAAGCTCCTCAACCGAAGAGACCGAAGGAGAGAGGAGCGCATCAGAGCGCGTTACTCCTCTTGAACGCAGTGGGGGAGATCCCCTTGATCTTGCGGAACACCTTTGAAAAATATGCGGAATCGTTGAAGCCGTTGGCGAATGCCGCCTCCGTCACAGAAAGACGGTGGTTGAGCATATCGTCGGCGGCTTTTTCCACGCGCAGTCGGTTGATGTAATCGATGGGGGTATAGGAGGTTTGCTCCTTGAAGAAGCGGCAAAGGTATTTTTCGTTAAAGCCCGAGACCTTGGAAAGCGCGGAGAGCGTGATGTGAGAGGTGTAGTTTTCATCGATCCAGGAAAGCAGGCGCGTCAATTGCGCGGTCTGCCGCTCGTGTGCGTGAGAAAGAGACGCCTTTTCCACCGCACCGTGCTCGTAGAGCGCAAAGAAAAGAGAATAAAGGGCGGCGTATACCGCAAGCTCATACTGTGCGGGACGCTCGCGCAGCACCGAGAACAAGCGGTCGATGGCGGCAACGGTTGCACGCTCACCGATGCTTCCGGTTTCTCTGAAGCATTCGCATACGGCAGCGTTTTGCACGGCGATGGGCTTGATGTATTTTCCCACGGAGGCACCGGGAGGACAGAGCATTTCGGTCTTGAATACGGCGCAGTCGTATACACAGTCCTCGGGGATCCCTCGGTGGAGCGTGCCGGGGTTGATAAAGGCGGCGTCGCCCTCACAGAGCGTATAGCATTGCTTGTTCAGATGCAGGACAAATCGCCCACGGCGCACGCGGATGAGCTCTGCCTCGGGGTGCCAGTGCAGATTCATCTCGTAACGGTGATGGTTTTTGTCGAGCTGATAGAATTCGATGGGGAATTCCTGCGTGCCGTGCATTTCCTTCTCTATGAAATCCGAATAGATCATGCTTTTTTTCTCTCTCCCGTGTAAAAAATATAAAAAAGTGAATTTCGTTATGGTATTTGCCGCAATTATACAAGAAGTGTATCCTATTTTACACTATAATGAAATAAAAAGCAATACCCGCGAAAAGAAAAAAACAAAAAGGAGATAAAAAACATGTCAAGATTGATTGGACAGTATCCCGTGATCGGTATCAGACCGACCATCGACGGTCGCCGCGGTGTACTCAAGGTGCGTGAATCCCTTGAGGATCAGACCATGAATATGGCAAAGAATGCGGCACGCCTCTTTGAGGAAAACCTCCGCTATTCCGACGGCACGCCCGTCAAGGTCGTCATTGCCGACACCACCATCGGTCGCGTCGGTGAAGCTGCCGCTTGTGCCGACAAGTTCAGACGCGAGGGCGTGGATATCACTCTGACCGTGACCCCCTGCTGGTGCTACGGTGCGGAGACCATGGATATGGATCCCAACACCATCAAGGCAGTCTGGGGCTTTAACGGAACCGAGCGTCCGGGTGCCGTATATCTTGCGTCCGTTCTTGCGACGCATGCGCAGAAGGGGCTTCCCGCCTTCGGTATCTACGGACACGACGTGCAGGATCTGGATGACACCGAGATCCCCGCAGACGTGCGCGAAAAGCTTTTGCGCTTCGGTCGCGCGGCGGTTGCGGTTGCCACCATGCGCGGCAAGTCCTATCTGCAGATCGGCTCGATCTGTATGGGCATCGGTGGCTCGATCATTGATACGAACTTCATCGAGGATTACCTCGGCATGCGCGTTGAATCCGTGGACGAGGTGGAGGTCATCCGCCGCATGACGGAGGGCGTTTACGACAAGGCGGAATTCGAAAAGGCACTTGCATGGACGCGTGCAAATTGCATCGAGGGCTTTGACAAGAACCCCGAGGAGCTTCATAGAACGCGCGAGGAAAAGGATGCCGACTGGGAATTCGTCGTCAAGATGATGGTCATCATTAAGGACCTCATGAACGGAAATCCCAATTTGCCCGCAGGCTGCGAAGAGGAGATGGTGGGACACAACGCCATTGCCGCAGGCTTCCAGGGGCAGCGTCAGTGGACGGACTTCTATCCCAACTGCGACTATCCCGAATCCATGCTCAACACCTCCTTCGACTGGAACGGCGCGCGTGAGCCCTACATCCTTGCGACTGAGAACGACGTACTCAACGGTCTTGGTATGCTCTTTATGAAGCTGCTGACCAACCGTGCGCAGATGTTTGCCGACGTCCGCACTTACTGGAGCGGTGACGCTGTTAAGCGTGTGACAGGCTATGATATTGAAGGAAAAGCAAAGGCTGCCGACGGCTTTATTCACTTGATCAACTCGGGTGCCTGCTGCCTGGATGCAAACGGTGCTGCAAAGGATGCGGACGGCAATGCTGTGATGAAGCCTTGGTACGAAGTGACCGAGGAGGACCAAAAGGCGATCCTTCAGAACTCCACCTGGAACTATGCCGATCTCGGCTACTTCCGCGGCGGTGGATATTCCTCCCGCTTTGTGACGACAGCTGAGATGCCCATGACGATGATCCGTCTCAATCTCGTTAAGGGACTGGGACCTGTGGTACAGATCGCAGAGGGCTGGTCTGTAAACCTTCCCGACGACGTGACCGATGCACTTTGGAAGCGCACCGACTACACATGGCCCTGTACGTGGTTTGCACCGCGTATGACAGGGAAGGGCGCTTTTACCTCCGCATACGAGGTCATGAATCAGTGGGGCGCGAACCACGGCGCGATCTCCTACGGACATATCGGTGCCGATATCATCACGCTCTGCTCCATGCTCCGTATTCCCGTTTGCATGCATAACGTGGAGGAGGAGAAGATCTTCCGCCCCGCCGCATGGAATGCCTTCGGTCAGGACAAGGAGGGCGCGGACTACCGTGCCTGCGCCGCGTTCGGACCTCTCTTCAAGAAGTAAGAGGTACGTATGCTGAAAGGAATTCCGAAGATCATCTCTCCCGAGCTTTTAAAGGTCCTCTGCGAAATGGGGCACGGCGACCGCATTCTGATCGCGGACGGCAATTTCCCGTCGGAAAGCGTTGGAAAAAATGCGAAGGTCATCCGCGCGGACGGTCATGGCGGTGCCGAGCTTTTAGAGGCGATCCTGACACTTATGCCGCTGGACAGCTATGTCGAAAAGTCGGTCAAGCTGATGCAGGTCGTACCCGGGGACCCTGTAAAAACACCCATCTGGGATGAATATGCCGAGATCGTGAAGCGTGTCGGCGGCTGTGATAAGGGTGTGATCGGTGACGTGGAGAGAATGGCATTTTATGAGGAGGCAAGGAGCGCTTATGCGATCGTTGCCACGAGCGAGAGTGCGCTCTACGCTAATATCATGCTGCAAAAGGGTGTTATATAAAATGCAAACGACCATGTATATGCTCACGGAGACAAGCCCCTACCTTCTGGGGCTTGTCATCCGTACCGAGGGAGGAAACTGTATCGTCATCGACGGCGGTCGCCCCGAGGATATGCCGTTGCTTAAGGAATATATCGGGGGGCGTCCCGTTGCGGCTTGGTTTCTGACCCATCCGCACGTCGATCACATCAGCGGTCTTGTGCATGAAATGGAGAAAAACGGCGGTGCTGATTTTGACATCCGTCGCGTTATCTGTCATTTTCCCGATTACGACGAATGGATCTCACACGCCGACGAGGCGCCTGACAAGGCGTATTTTCTGGAGGAGCTGAACGAAATGCTCCCCGCCTTCAACCGCATCAAGCATCTCTTCGGAGATCGCTTGCATACGGCAGAGCAGGGGGAGACGTTTTCGATCGATGAGCTTTCCTTCGAGATCCTCTATACTACGCACGCGGGGCTTTATTCCAACCCCATGAACGATGCTTCGATGGTGTTCAAAATCACGACACCGCGCACCTCTGTGCTGATTTTGGGCGACCTCGGACCCGAGGGAGGGGACGTGCTCTTCTTTGAATCGCGAGATAAACTGAAGGCAGATATCGTTCAGATGGCGCATCACGGGCATATGAACGTCGATTTCTCGGTTTATGCCGCCATCCGTCCGCGCGCATGCCTTTGGAATGCACCGCGCTGGGTCTACGACGAGCCCGATGTCCCATCCTATCTTGCCGACCGCGAAAAGCTTGTGCGTATGAAGCGCATCCGTATGTACGGTTCGGCACTGACAAGAGAATGGATGGACATTCTCGGTGTAAAGGAGCACTACGTTTCCTGCGAGGGAACACAGACAATATTGCTTTGAAAAAGATCGGCCGTCTCAAGCATAGGTGAGACGGCTGATTTTTTAATATGGTAAACTTTTTTGCAAGGTTCATTTGTACTTGCTCTTTTCTATTGACAAAGTGAGAAGAATTTGATATAATAAAATAAATATGTGCTTTTATATTGCCAACCGAAGACGGCGAATAGGCTTGACAAAAGTGACAAAAAATGGTATAATAGCCGTCGGCTTTGAGTTGCCAACAAAAAAATGTAAAAATCAAGGTCGGGATATACATACCTCACGACGACCAAAATTTATATATGAAGCAAGGAGAACAAGCATGGCAAACTACGTGATCTATACCGATTCCGCATGCGATATCTGCAAGGAAACGCTTTCCGAGTGGGGCGTGCCCTACCGCAATCTCACCTTCCGCTTTGCCGATGAGGATAAGGAATATTCCAATGAGGATATGCCCGTTAAGGGGTTTTATGACAGAATGAGAGCTGGCGGTGTGGCAAAAACTGCGGCTGTCAATTCCGAGAGCTTTGCCGAGGAGTTTGATAAGATCCTCGCTGCGGGGAACGATCTGCTTTATCTCGGCTTTTCCTCGGGTCTTAGCACCACCTTCAACTCCGCGCGTCTTGCGGCAGAGCAGCTGCGTGAGAAGTATCCCGAACGTAAGATCATCGCGATCGATACGTTGGCGGCAAGTGCGGGACAGGGGCTTATCGTTTATCTGACCGTAAAGGCAAAGCGCGACGGCGCAACCATCGAGGAGGCAGCGGCATTTGCAGAGGGACTGATTCCCCGTATGGGCATCTGGTTCACTGTGGACGATCTCGTATATCTTAAGCGCGGCGGACGTGTCAGCCCCACGGCGGCATTTGTCGGAAACCTGCTCGGCATCAAGCCCGTGCTCTATATGGACGATGCGGGACATCTCATTCCCGTCGTCAAGGTCAGAGGAAGAAAGAATTCCATCAATATGCTGGCAGATAAGTACACAGAGCTTGCGGCAAACAAGGAAGAGGGCAGTGTCTTTATTTCACACGGTGACTGCCTTGACGATGCAAAGGCTCTTGCCGACATTCTGAAGACCCGTCACGGCATTGAGGTGGAGATCATCACCGACGTCGGTCCCGTGATCGGTGCGCACTCCGGTCCCGGTACTCTGGCACTCTTCTTCGTAGGAAACAAGAGATAACACAATACACATATAAAGTGAGGATTTTTTATGTCTGAAGAGAAAAAGACGCAGACACAGAAGAAGGACGGTAAGGCGCGAGGGGCATGCCCTTCCTCTGACCGTATGGAGAAGCTTGCACAGGCTGTGGAGAAGGTACGCGTAAGCGTTGCCTCCAACGTCGCGATCTTCTGTGAGGAGGCGGCAAATCTTACAGAGCGCGCAAAGCAAAGGCTCGCATCCGAGCCCGAAGGAAAGCCGCAGGTAAAGAAGGCGACTCCGAAGAAGACGGCTCCCAAGAAAAAGGCGGCGCCGAAGAGGATCGTTGTTCGCGTTCCCAAGAATGAGAATCCCGTGGTGGAATCGGTTGAACCGATCGAGGGTGAGACTGCCGAGGTCGTACACGAAAAGAAAAAGAAGAAGAGCGGCAAGGGACTTGGTATCAAGTATCTGGGTGGCTTCCTTCTTTCCAAAATGGCGCGCGGCGGTGCACTTTCTCTTCGCTTCAAGGCGGACGAGGTCAACCGACTCAACGTTTTCCCTGTGCCCGACGGAGATACGGGAGATAATATGCGTATGACCATCGAGAGCGGTATTGCCGCGATCGAGAATTTGGATTCGGATGACCTTGCAGAGGTTATGAAGGTGCTTTCCCACGGTATGCTTTTAGGAGCTCGCGGAAACTCGGGCGTTATCCTTTCCCAGTTCTTTGCGGGAACCGCAAAGGGCTTTGAGGGCATCGAGAAAGCGGATCCCGCATCTCTCGGATACGCTCTGGAGCTTGGAGTCAAGCAGGCGTATGCATCTGTGATGACCCCCACAGAGGGTACCATTCTGACCGTAGCGCGCGAGGCGGTAGAGTACGCGGTTGCGCGCATCACTCCCGAGAGCACCATCCGTACCTTCTTTGCCGATCTTGTCAAGGAAATGCATGCCTCCGTGGAGCGCACACCCGAGATCCTGGCGGCTCTCAAGGAAGCCGATGTGGTAGATAGCGGCGGAGCCGGACTCTTCTATATCATGGACGGCTTCAACCGTGTTCTCAACGGCGAGGAGATCGAGGCGGGCGAGGACAGCACGGTTGGCGTGTCTCCCGCTGCTCCTGCGGTCGATCCCGTATCCTTTGATGCCTTCGGAGTCGACAGCGTGATGACCTACGGGTATTGCACCGAGCTGCTTGTCCGTTTGCAGTCCTCCAAGGGAGACGTGGACGCGTTTGACGTGGAGGCGCTGAAGGATTTCCTTGCGACACTTGGTGATTCCATCGTTGCTTTTAAGACGGACAGCGTTGTCAAGGTGCACGTGCATACCCTTACACCCGAGAAGGTTTTGGAGCATTTGCGCATCTACGGTGAGTTTTTGGCAGTGAAGATCGAGAATATGTCCTTGCAGCATTCCTCCTCCGAGATCTATGCATCGGAAGAGGCAACGCCAAAGGAGGAGGCTCCTTTGGTACGCAAGAAGTACGGTGCCGTTGCAGTCTGCATCGGTGAGGGCATTGAAGCACTTTACCGCGACATGGGCTGTGATGAGATCGTCGAGGGAGGACAGACGCAGAATCCCTCCACCAACGATTTCCTCGATGCTTTTTCCCGTGTGAATGCAGAGCATATTTTTGCGTTTCCCAACAACGGAAATATTCTGATGGCGGCACAGCAGGCGGCTGAGCTTTACACCGACGCTACGGTGCACGTCATTCCCAGCAAGAACATCGGAACGGGCTACGTGGCTCTTTCCACTGCAGATTTTGACAATCCCGATCCCGCCGCGATCGAAGCGGGAATGCTGGAAGCAATGAAGCACGTGACCGCGGGTTACGTTTCTCCCTCCATTCGCGATGCCGAGATCAACGGCGTCCATATTGAAAAGGGCGACACCATCGGTATCATTGAAAAGGAGATCGTTGTTTCAAGACGCGACCGTCTCGAAGCGGCTTCGGCGCTTGCCGAGAGGATCATGGGTGAGGATAAGTTCATGCTCACCGTCTTTGCCGGTAAGGACGCCGATTCCGAGGAGGAAGCACAATTGGAGGCACGCTTGCACGAGGTCTGCCCCGATGCCGAGATCTATTTCGTTGACGGCGGACAGGATATTTACCCCTATATCTTCGTGGCGGAATAAATCCGATAAAAAGGTGATACGGTCCCGTTATTTGGGCTGTGCCACCTTTTTTGCCTTTTTTGCGGCGCACGTGTTGCATTTTTCGAAAAATATGCTATAATGGAGGCACATATCTTTTGAAAGGAAGAAAAACGATGAAAAAAGTCACAGCCCTTTTTTTGAGCCTTCTGCTTTTGCTTGCATCGGTTGCACTCCCTGTGTATGCTGCGGCAGGTGACAATGACGCGAGCTTCAAGGAGCCTACGGGCACGCAGCAACCGGAAGGCGGAGGCTTGACCTTCAGCAATCTCGGCACCTACGCCATGGAAAGCCCGTACAGCGCGAGCCCACGCACCGTGGAGACGGAGATCCTTTTTCCTCAAGATTTCGAGGGGGAGGGCGGTGTGATTCTCAGCAACGGAGTGGCGGGAGGAAACCTGGCATTTTTGACGCTTTCCGTCAGAGAGGGAGGCGTGGTGCAGCTGAAATATATGAACCGCTGGGGAAGCATTTATACGTATGCTTTTGAGGACGTCAACGTTTGCACGGGAAAATGGGTGCATCTTTCCGTCGTTCTTGACGGTGCCGGTGAGGTGCGCTGCTATATCGACGGTGCACTGAAGGCAACCATGACGGACGATTCTACGGAAAAACCGTTTGACGACTGCCATCCCGATACGGCAAAGAAAAGCTTTTTTGTGGGGGGAGACGCAACGGAGCACAACCCCAACTATTTCCGTGGGGCAATGAAGAGCCTTGCGGTCTTTGACAGTGTCCGTACACATGCACAGATCCTTTCGGATGCCAAGGACGGCGTGGATGCGGATGCTGCGGGTCTGCTTTCTCTTTACAGCATGAAGGAGCATGTCGGCGGAGATGATCTGAAGGATCTTTCCGGCAATAAAAACGACGTGATCGCAAACCTTTCCTGGTATGGTGCCGATGCGGGTGCCTACGCGGGAGAATTCGATTTTTCTCTTGCTGTGGTGGGAGACACACAAACGATCACCAACAGCTACCCCGCGAGTCTTAAGACCATTTATCAGTGGATCGTTGACAGCAAGGAAGAAAAGAAGATACAATATGCTCTGGGACTTGGCGATATCACAGAGGTTGGCGTTGACGAGGGACATAGAAACTATAACCCCGAAAAGGCGGCAATCCAGTGGAGCGCCGCCAAGGAAGCCATTCGCATGATGGACGGTATCTTACCGTACAGTCTGATCCGCGGTGACGGACACGACGGTGTGGAATATTTCAACGAGTATTTTGCCGATCATGAGGGGTATACCGAAAATATTGCGGGGTACTGCGAGGAGGGACGGATCGAAAACGTCTACCATACCTTTACGGTGGGAGAGACCGACTACATGATCCTCTGCCTTGATTTCGGCGCTAAGGATCCCGTGCTTGCGTGGGCAAGCGGCGTCGTCGAGGCACATCCCGACCACCGCGTGATCGTGACGACACACGGATACATGGAAAAGGACGGCACTCATCTTACGGGCGAGGAGGATTATGCGCCATCTGCGTTTTATTACGATCCCGAAAACAACGACGGCGACGATATCTGGAATAAGTTCGTTTCTAAGCACGAAAATATTTTTATGATTCTTTCGGGACACATGTCCGCGGATGAGGTCGTGATCCATCAGAGAGTGGGAGATCACGGAAATATCGTCACAGAGATGCTGATCGATCCGCAGGATGTTGACAGAGGCTACGCGGGCGGCACGGGCATGGTGGCAATGCTCTATTTCTCGGGGGAGAAGGTAGCGGTGGAGTACTATTCCACGGTTCAAAAGGCATATAAGCCCTTGAGAACCTTTGAGATCGACCGCGCGCACACGTATACGAAAACCGTCGTGCCTCCCGTGTGCGGGATCGGCGGATATACCTTGTACGAGTGCTCCTGCGGTGACGTTTACCGTGCAGACCTGACGGAGGCGCTGACGCATGAATATGACGGCGAGCAGGATACGGATTGCAACCTTTGCGGTGAGGTGCGTAAGCTTGCCGAGTCCGAGCAGGAGAGTGAAAGCATTACAGAATCCGAGAGCGAGAGCGCGCCCGTCAGTGAGACGGCGAGTGAAGCCTTGGGTGAAGGATCAAGCGAAAGTACTCCTATCGCCGACGGTGGGGGCGCCAATTCCGACGGAGGCGGCGGAAATAGTGTGCTGATCGTAGTCGTTTCCTCTGTGGCGGGGGGTGCACTTGTCATCGGTGCTTTTGCACTCCTTCGGATCAGAAAAAAGAAATAAGCAGGATTGAAAATAAACGTTGCCGCCGCCCGTGACTTCGGGGCGGCGGCAACGTTTATAAATATGTTATTCGGCATCAGGGAAGGGCATTTCTTCACCAAAGCCCATAGCGTCCTTGTACTCCTCGTAGAATTCGTCGCCCATTTCCTCGCGGATGATCGATTCGTATTCTACCCAGAATTCCTCTCCCATCGCGTCGGGGAGGAAAAGAATGATTCCCCAGAGAAGAATGCAGATCACGGCACCGATGATGCCGAGGATGAGTCCTGCGATCGCCATGCCGGGCATCTTTTTGTCGGGAGACTTCGTTTTGGCTACGATGGCAAAAACGATGGCGAGGATCGCGCAGATCAAGGGAACGAACAAAAGGTCACAAAGACAGCAACAGCAGCAGGTGCAAAGACTGACGATGCCGAGCACCAGGGATGCGATGGCAAAGCCGCGATTGGGCTTTTGTTCCTCTGAGGGAGGGACGGGATCGAAGAAGGTATTGTTTTCTTCGCTGTTCGGTTGATAATCAAAATTCTGATTCATAGAGAGCCTCCTGTGTCTTTATTGCTTATATTTTACTATAAAAGAACACGGAATACAATAGTTTTTTCAAAAAAATACATAAAATCTCAAAGAATACTTTTCAAGCCGCGTGTTTTATGATACAATATAAAAGATCAAACGGAAGGAGGGGGACGCAATGAAAAAAAGAACTCTTTGGTTTTTTGTGCTTCATGCCGGGATCCTTCTTCTGCTCCCCCTGGCTTTTCTTTATCTGTGGCTTGTAGAGCTTCTTCCCGGCAGGATGTCGGGGTGTCTTTTACACGACTTTGCGTTTTTATACTGTCCCCTGTGCGGCGGAACGCGTGCCGTAGAGGCGATGCTTTCCTTTGATTTTTTATCGGCACTTCGCTTCAATGCCGCAGTCACGCTGGCGCTTCCTGTCTTTCTTGTGCTCGACGGGCTCGCGTGGTGGCGCTTTTCGAAGGGGAAGGATCCGTTCTTTAAGCTGCCGCGTGTGTGCTGGGTTCTCTTTTGTGTGGCGCTGATCCTATTTTTCATCGGAAGAAATTATCTGATGATCGTTCACGGGATCGATCCGACGGGAGACCTTGGAGGACTTTGGAGGATCATTCGAGAGACGTATTAGGGGAGAGCTTTTCCCAAAGATTGATGACGCGGACGCCCTTTTTCTGTGCATAGGAGACGGTGTAGCCCGTGCCTCCTTGCGCCCCACCTCTCAAAAAGGCAACGCAGACGTCGGCTCCGTCCACCAATGCGCGGTTGCGCTTTTGCATCACGCCTCTGAAATAGGAGGTGCTGACGTAGGAGACGTTGTCCGCGCGTTTTTTGATCTCTTCATAGAGCTTGACCGATTCGGGGTGCCATCCCGACGTTTGCGTTTCGCAGGGGAGAATGAGGTCAAGGCGTACGTTCGGATATTTGTTCTTCATGATAAGGACCGATGCCGCCGCCATGGTATCAAAGCCGAGTGCACCGCCTGCACGGAAGACGTCGGCGCCCTCAAGGATCAGCCGCTCGATCTCACGATCAAGGGCGTCACGAAGAGAGGCGGCTTCGCCCTCTGCGATCTCTCTGTGTCCTGTAAAGCATACTGTTTTCATAAGAGCTCCTGTTTGTGGTTTCATTTGCACTGATCTTATTTTACCACCGCTCTTCCGAAAAAGGAAGAGCTTTTTCGGAAATAAACTGAATTTTTACAAAAAATCGTAAGACAAAAGGCGCCTGCAAGTGACATACACCTGCATGCTCCTTCTTTTTTTTTGACGTGCTCCTCCAAAATTCTTTCGGTTGCTTGCTCGTTTTGCAGACCTCCCCCGAAAGAGTCAAAATATCCGCTTTTCTTTTTCGACCTTTTCCGGACTTGCGTGGGTGTAAAATAGTGGCAGATGCCAAAAAAGGAAGGGGATAGCATATGCAGGAAGAAAAAATAAAGGAACGCGCCAAAGAAAAGGACGGAAAAAAGACACAGGTTGCAGAGCGTGTGCGCGTATGGGCGGGCAGGTTGTTTTGCGAGGCTCTTTTCCTCGGAGGGGCGTATATTCTCGGTGAGGGACGGATGCTTTTCGGAAGTGCACCGCTGGGGATCGCACTCCTGTGCGGAACGGGGAAGCATACCGTGTCAATCCTTTTTGGATTGCTCGTTTCGGCATTCATGCAAGGCATGAGTGCACCTATTTACATCCTTGTCTACCTTGCGGCGGCACTGATGCGATTGCTCGCGGGTCTCCTTTTGGAGGAAGGGACGGGATGGGCTGTTCTGTCGGATGGCGTGCGCCGTCGCCTCGTCGGGGCGCGTGAGAAAGAGGAGGGCGCACGGGATGCGCACGAGGAGCACCAAGGGCTTGTGTTGCGCATCGGTGAGCACTTTTCGGGGACGGGTGTGCAGACTCTCGTTTCCGAGGTTCGCGGTGTTTTTTGTGAAAGTATGGGCTTGCGTATGGCGACGGCAGGAGTCGCCGCTCTGGCGCTCTCTCTTTATCGGATCGTTGTCGGCGGATTCCGTTTCTACGACCTGTTTGCCGCCGTATTTTGCGTGGCGGTCGCCGCATCGGCAACGGCAGTCTTCTCTGTGGCGCTGGATGAGCGGAGCCGTTTCCGTCCGTTGCGGCTGATCTCCGAGGGCGCGCTCCTTTTTTCCCTTGTGTGGTCATCGGGCGGGATCCTTTTCTTCGGTCTCTCACTTGCCATGATCCTTTCTTTTACCCTCAGTCTTTGCGTTGCAAGAGCTAGGGGGGCGGGAGAGGGGATCTGTGCTGCGCTTCTGTGCGGGCTTGCTTATGATCCCATAAGCGCACCTGCGTTTTTGCTGGCTGTCCTTGCCTATCTCTTTTTTCACAGCATGGAGCGGGAGAGTGCAGGCGTTCTTCTGGGCTCCTTTTGTGCGCTTGCCTGGATCGCCTACGTCAAGGGGGCGGGAGCGCTTTTATGGGCAGTACCCGGTGTTCTCATAGCGGACACTGCCTTTACGCTTCTTGAAAGACTTGTCTTTTCCACCGGGCGCGAGGAAGAGAAGGCGGAACACGGCGAGGGAGAAAAGACAAG
>SVSZ01000132.1 GCA_015064025.1 Oscillospiraceae bacterium
ATAATGTTTTTCTCGTCAATTAACATTTTATCAGATTTTTTCAGATATGCTCTTTCTTTTTTTGCTTTTTTATAATTTATTCGCTATATCTGTTGGTTTCACCCCAACATTTATTATAGAACCTTTTTTTGGTGCTCTAAGCCCTTTCAAAAAATCTGCTCTTATACTTCCGATATATTCTCCTCACTCACGTTGCTCACACACTCTGCACCGTTTTCATCCGAAAAGGAGGAAAGCTCCTGCGCCGTAGGCACAGCCTCGGATGCACCCTTACGAGGCGTCTTCCCTACGCCTTTTTTCAAAAAACCGCCGACGATCTCCTTTGTATTGAGCGCCACAAGTGCGGAAAGCATCCTCTGCACGGTTTTATGCACCTTCGGGTCAAGGCTTTTGGAGTGCGCAAGCCAGCTCTTACGGACGGCAACAAAATCTGTCAGCGTCTGTGCTCCTTCTACGGAAAAAAGCTGATAGGCAGCCTCGGAAAATTCCTCGCGTTGCTCGGGCGTCATATCCTTGATCAAGCGATTGACCGTTTTATCAATACGTCGGCTTTCCGCCGAGATCTCCTCAAGATGCACGAATGCATTTCCCAAGACCTCCCAGGAAAGACCGTTGTGCTGAAGAAGTCCCGATTTTTGTCGGCTCTTGACCACCGTGTAGTTTTCGTCATGCTCAAGAAGCATCCCTACGACCGAGGACTGTGGAACGATACTGTGAATGCGTGGGCGCATTTCAAGATAGGCGGGATCGTCCAGAATATAGGTACCGAACCCGGGACCGTCGTTACTGAACACGTCGGTGATACGAGAGCGGATCCGTTCCTCACTGTGTACCGCGGCATATACGGCAAGGTTTCCTCCCTTGCTGTGCCCCGTAAGCGTGATAGGTCCCTCCCAGACGTCCGCAACGCTTTTCAGATACGCCACCGCGGCGCTCTGTGACGGAACCACGGGGAGGAAGGTCATGTTCAGATCCTCCTTCCAGCCGATCAGCGTGTCGTCCGTGCCGCGATAGGTAACGAGCACCGTACCGTCATCCAACAAAAACGTGACCGCCGAAAACTGGATCTGCCGCTCCACGTCTGTGTCGTTGACAAACGCATGTATCTCAACGTTGCGAAAGCGTGGAGTATCCTTCATTTTCGCAAACAGCTTCACGATCTCCTTCGGGATCAAGATCCCCATGGGGTAATCCTTTGGGGTGGGATACCTTGAAAAAAAGCTGTTCGCCGCCGCCATAAGAGACACACCCGACACAGACTCGGGAGGCGACACAATGTCCGTAAAATCAATATAGGAGATCATGGAGAAGATAAGGGAGTCCACCTCGCACAAGGGACACGCCGAAAAGGTAAGGTCCCCGCGCCAATCCAGATAATCGAATACCGTCCCCATTTTTCTCCTCCTTCCCAACAGTTGTGATCAGCCGTGATAAAGCCGCTTTGTTTCGTAAAACGGTTCGCAGGTCAGATTAATCCCCAGCTTTTTAAGCGTCCGCTCATCGTTGGCAGACAGAATCACCGAGGAATGCATTTCACAGTAGCGGAGTCGCGAAAGCTGCTCTGTCGCCTTCGCTGCGATGGGATCATGTACTGCACAGATCGACAGTGCGATCAGAAGCTCGTCCGGGTGCAATCTCGGATTCTTGCTTCCGAGAAGTCCGATTTTAAGACTCGTGATCGGCTCAAGTATCTCGGGAGAGATCAGATCGATCCGATCGTCGATTCCTGCCATGCATTTAAGGGCGTTCAGAATTACCGCGGATGCCGCGCCCAACAGTCGCGAGGTTTTTCCCGCGACGATGGTACCGTCGGGAAGCTCGATCGCCGTCGCAGGCTTTCCCGTCTGCTCTGCCTTTGCCTTTGCCGCTTCCGCAACGGTACGGAAATCAATATCGACGCCCGCCGATTGCATGATCAGCTTCAGCTTTTCCACCTCGTGGTCTCCGCCATTGCCCTTTCTGCGGTTACAAAGTGCGTTGTAATAACGACGTACGATCTCCATCCGCGCCGCATCGCAGACAGCGTCGTTGTCAACGATGCAATTGCCCGCCATATTCACTCCCATATCCGTGGGAGACTTGTATGGCGAAACACCGCTGATGCGCTGATACATTGCGTTAAGCACGGGAAAGATCTCAATGTCACGGTTATAGTTGACCGACATTTCCCCGTAAGCCTCCAGATGGAAGGGATCGATCATGTTCATGTCGTTCAGATCTGCCGTTGCCGCCTCGTACGCCATATTGACGGGGTGTTTGAGGGGCAGATTCCAGATCGGAAAGGTCTCAAACTTTGCATAACCCGCCTTGATGCCGCGCTTATGATCGTGATAGATCTGGCTCAGGCAGGTCGCCATTTTCCCGCTTCCGGGTCCCGGTGCGGTCACAACGACCAAAGAACGTGAGGTCTCGATATACTCGTTCTTTCCGTACCCCTCGTCACTTACGATATGATCGATCTCGGAGGGATAACCCGCAATGGAATAATGACGGTAAACGCGTACACCGAGGGACTCCAGTCTCTCCTGGAACTTAATGACCGCAGGCTGATCCTGCCAGCGTGCCAGCACGACGCTTCCCACAAAAAGTCCGAAGTTACGGAACGCATCGATCAAACGGAGAACATCCAGATCGTACGTAATACCAAGATCACCGCGCACCTTGTTCTTTTCGATATCATTTGCGTTGATGACGATCACGATTTCTGCCTCTTCCTTGAGCTGGATAAGCATACGGATCTTACTGTCGGGAGCAAAGCCCGGAAGCACGCGGGAGGCATGATAGTCGTCAAACAGCTTGCCGCCAAACTCCAAATAGAGCTTGCCGCCAAACCTGTCGATGCGTTGGCGGATATGCGCCGACTGCATCTCTATATATTTTTCGTTGTCAAAACCAATTTTATACATTGTCCGCTCCTTTCCCGTCACTGAGAAGATCGAATGCAAAACGAACCGTTTTCATCCGTGTAAAGCTCGCTTTCATAGAACGCCTTCATCGCCGCGCAAAGATATTCCGCGTCACGGCAGCCCGCCGTTTCATATGCGGAATGCATTGCAAGCTGTGCCATTCCGATATCCACACTCAGCAGGGGCACGTGCGTCGTAGAGATCGACCCCAAGGTAGACCCACCCGCCATGTCGCTTCGGTTCGCGTAATACTGTACGGGAACGTTCGCGCTTTGGCAGATCCGTTCAAAGATTGCCAAAGCGCGAACGTT
>SVSZ01000027.1 GCA_015064025.1 Oscillospiraceae bacterium
TGTCGGAAAGATCACAACTCCGCACTTCAAAAAGGTCTACCGCCTGCGTGGCAAGGATACAGGGAAGGCAGAAGCGGATCTGATCTGCGTATGGGATGAGACTGTGGACGATTCGAAGCCGCTTGAGATCTTCGATCCCGAGCATACGTGGAAGCGCAAGCTTCTTGAGAATTTTATGGCGGAGGAATTGCTTGTTCCCGTCTTCAAGGAAGGTGTACAGGTATACAAGCTTCCCACACTTGACGAGATCCGTGCGCATCGCGAGCGGCAGATCGAGGGAATGTGGGACGAGGTAAGGCGGTTTAATAATCCCCATAACTATTACGTGGACCTTTCGCAAAAGCTTTGGGATATCAAGCAGGCAATGCTCAAATCCCGTGGCGTTTATACCGAATAACGGGTAAAAAATAACCGATCTTCGCTCCCGAATAGGAAGGAAGGTCGGTTGTTTTTTGTCTATATCAAACGTTAAAGCGGAAGAAAACGATGTCTCCGTCCTGCATGACGTATTCCTTGCCCTCACTGCGCAAAACGCCTGCCTCCTTGGCACCGTTCATGGAGCCGTACTTGACAAGATCGTCAAAGGCAAGCACCTCTGCACGGATGAAGCCACGCTCGATGTCCGAGTGGATCTTGCCTGCGGCACGAGGCGCCTTCGTGCCCTTGCGAATGGTCCATGCGCGGCATTCGTCGGGACCTGCCGTGAGGAAGCTGATAAGCCCCAGAAGGGAATAGCTTGCCTTGATCAGACGGTCAAGACCACTCTCGTCAATTCCGAGGTCAGTCAAAAACATTGCCTTTTCCTCGGCATCCAGCTGTGCGATCTCCGCCTCGATCTGACAGCAGATCGGGATGATCTCGGAGTGCTCACTGTCGGCATACGCCTTGAGCGCAAGATACGCCTCTGTTTCGGGCTCTGTCGCGGCATGATCCTCGCTGACGTTCGCGACGTAGATAACGGGCTTGCGAGTGAGCAGGGGAGTATCGTAAAGACATGCCTCCTCATCCTCGCTGAGTTCTACCGTACGCGCGCACCTTCCGTCAGCCAAAGCCGCCATCAGCTTTTCAAACACAGCAAGCTCGGCACCGTACTTCTTATCCGCCTTCATTGCCTTGCGCGTGCGATCCATTCTACGCTCCAAGACCTCCATGTCGGCAAAGATCAATTCCAGATTGATGGTTTCAAGGTCTCTCATCGGATTGATCTTTCCGTCGACGTGAATGATGTTATCATCCTCAAAGCAGCGCACCACGTGAAGGATCGCGTCCACCTCGCGGATGTTGGCAAGGAACTGGTTTCCAAGACCTTCACCCTTGGAAGCGCCCTTGACCAGTCCCGCGATATCTACAAATTCAATCACGGCGGGGGTGTACTTGTTGGGGTGATGGATATCCGCCAGAAAATCAAGACGGCGGTCGGGAACCGTTACAACACCGACGTTTGGCTCAATTGTGCAGAAGGGATAGTTAGCGGACTCCGCACCAGCATTTGTCAAAGCGTTGAAAAGTGTGCTTTTTCCAACGTTGGGAAGTCCTACGATACCAAGTTTCATACAGTTCAAATCTCCTTTATGTTCGGCGGCGTGATAGGAAGCAGGGAAGTTTCGCTATACACTCCGAGTCCGCAATGTCGCCCTGTATTATACCACACAAAAAAGAAATTTTCAATACAAAAAGAAAAATATATGGGTGAAAATTTTATTTTAGTCAAGTACGATTTGGTAAATTGCAATTATACATTTTTGAGGTAAAGGAGAGAATGCGCTACAATAGTGTTGCTTTGTCCGGCATGTATCACAATATACGTAATTTGTCAAGCGAAGGATGGGATTGAATTGCATGTATATTTACGTCCTTTTTAAAACAAAATCATTTTTTTCTGAATTGTGAACGCGAAAAAATAATATTTTGTGAAAAAATTAAAATAGAATTCACATTCTCATGGTACATTATATAACAAATCTTAACATTTTGCACGAAAATCAAGAAAAATCAAAAAAATGTTCCAAAACCATTTGCAATTTGTTCAATCTTGTGTTATAATACATTCGCATCGAGAAATGAACGAACTATTTCTAAACTCAAAACAATTATCATACACATTTTTAAGAACGTGTATTTTGATCAATTTGTAAAAAAACGAATGATATAAAAACGGAGGAGAATACTATTTATGACGGATACCAAAATCCTTGTAATTGAAGACGATCCATCCACCAGTGACCTTCTCAAAATGTATTTTGAGAACGAAGGCTACGACGTGAAGGTTGCTACAGACGGCGTGGAGGGGCTCAGCTATTTTAAGCTGTTTTCTCCCGATCTGGTTCTTCTTGATATTATGCTTCCCAAAAAGGACGGTTGGCAGGTCTGCCGTGAGATTCGCGAGATCTCTTCCAAGCCCATCATCATGGTCACGGCAAAGAGTGACGTGTTTGACAAGGTGCTGGGACTGGAGCTGGGCGCTGATGATTTCGTGGTAAAGCCCTTTGATATCAAGGAGCTTTCCGCGCGTGTCAAGGCAGTTTTGCGCCGTTGTCAGGCGAATACTCATCAGAGCGACGAGGAGGTCATCAAGTTCGAGAACATCGAGATCAGTCTGCAAAAATACGAATTGAAGCTTCGCGGAAAGTCTGTGGACATTCCTCCCAAGGAATTGGAGCTTTTGTATTTCCTGGCATCTCACTATAACCGCGTATTCACAAGAGATCAGCTCTTGGATAAGGTATGGGGATTTGATTATCTCGGCGACTCCCGCACGGTCGACGTGCACGTAAAGCGCTTGCGTGAAAAGCTGGAGGGTGTGTCCGATAAATGGGTCCTCAAAACGGTTTGGGGTGTTGGCTACAAGTTTGATCTGGTAGGCTGATCCTTGGAAACGGAGTAGCATTATGTCAGAACATTTTCAAAAGGATGAAGAAGGACAGGTAAAGGACGGTAGCGCGGAGCTTGGAGAGACGGAGGAGAGTATGCCTTCCTCCGAGCCTGTTCCCAATGAAGAGAAGTACACTTACCGTTGGGATTATGCGACGCAAGCCGCAAGCGATCGGGAGATTGCAAAGAAAAAGAAGAAGCGCGGCATCCTTGTCTATGCGATCACCATGGCATCGGTTTTCGCACTTTGTATTCTGCTTCTGATCGGTGTGATCGTATGGAGCGGTGCTCTTTCACACGGTGTCGGTGCGGGCGATCATACGTCCTCGATCGGTGCTGTTTCGGAGGCTGTCAAGCCCTCTACCGTCCTGATCGAAGCCTCTGTTGGGGACGGTATCAGCTACGGTACGGGATTCTTTCTGACAGGGGACGGATATATCGCGACAAATTACCACGTGGTTGAGGATGCAAGCGCAGTTAAGGTGACCACCTATGCGGGGAAAACCTATCAAGCGACCTTGAAGGGCTACTATGCGCCCGACGATCTTGCTGTGATCAAAATCTCGGGCAGCGGTTTTTCCGTGGCATCGATCGGGGATTCGGACAGGGTGCGTGTGGGAGATACGGTCGTTGCCGTCGGCAATCCCTCGGGAGCCGAGGGGGCTTGGACAACGACGCACGGGATCATCTCGGCACTTGACCGAAAGGTTGCTGTTTCCACCAATGATTTTACGGGAATAACAAAGATGTTGCAAACCGATACGCCCGTCAACCCGGGGAACTCGGGAGGTCCGCTTTGCAATGCGAGCGGCGAGGTAATCGGAATCGTCACGCAAAAGCTTACCAATTATGAGGCAATCGGCTTTGCCATTCCGATCAATGAGGCGATGGTGACGTTGGAGGCGATCATCGACGGAGAAATGGATTCCTTCGAGTCTGCGGTAACCACGAAGCGCCCTGTGATCGGTATCGTAGTACAGGACATTTACAAAGGCGAAAAGTACCGTGTCGGGGATAACGTTTACACGGCACAGGAAAACGGCGTTTTGATCACCTCGGTGTCAAAGGATGGACCCGCTGACGGCGTTCTCAAGGCGGGGGATCTGCTTTTTGAGCTTGGTGGTGCAGAGGTCAGCGACAGGAACGCTTTGCAGGATCTGCTTTACAAATATCGCGCAGGGGATGCTGTAGCCGTGAAGGTCTACAGAGAAAACGGGATCAAGGAACTGACCGTTACACTCGGCGAATCATAAAAAAACGTTGCCGCTCCGAAAAGGTGCGGCAACGTTTTTTTATGCGTTTTGCTGTGCTTTTTTCCATTCGAGAAATTCCTCGTAGGTGCCCGCACGGTCGATGATGCTGCCGTCGGGTTGGATCTCAATGATGCGATTTGCCACGGTGTTGACAAGCTCGTAGTCATGAGACGCAAAGATCAGATTTCCCTTGAACGCGGAAAGCCCGTTGTTGACCGCACTGATGGATTCAAGATCCAAATGGTCGGTGGGCTGATCGAGCAGCAGGAAGTTGGAGCCGAAGAGCATCATGCGAGCAAACATGCAACGTACCTTTTCTCCTCCCGAGAGAACGTTGATGGGCTTGAAAACGCTTTCGTTGGAGAAGAGCATTCTGCCAAGGAATCCGCGCAGATAGGTTTCCGTGGTTTCCTTGGAGTATTGCGCAAGCCAATCGATGATGGACAGCGTACAATCCTTGAAATAGGGTGTATTGTCATGCGGGAAATAGGATTTCGTAATGCTTACCCCCCATTTGAAATCTCCCGCATCGGGAGTATCCTCCTCCATGAGCACGCGGAAGAGCGCTGTGATCGCCATTTCGTTTCCGAGAAGTGCGATCTTGTCCTCTTTTCCGACGGTGAAGGAGATGTTTTTGAAGAGGGGAGTGCCGTCGTAGCTTTTTGAAAGTCCGTTGACAAAAAGAATGTCCTTGCCCGCAATACGGTCCATGTCGAAGCCGATGAAGGGATAACGGCGACTGGAGGCAGGAAGCTCCTCGATGCTCAGCTTGTCAAGAAGCTTGCGGCGGGAGGTTGCCTGCTTGGATTTGGATTTGTTGGCAGAGAAGCGTGCAATGAAAGCCTGCAATTCACGGATCTTTTCCTCAGCGCGCTTGTTCTGTTGCTTGATCATGCGTTGAATGAGCTGGCTGGATTCATACCAGAACTCATAGTTTCCGACGTACATCTTGATGCCGTTGTAGTCGATGTCAACAATGTTTGTACAAACGTCGTTGAGAAAGTGACGGTCGTGGGACACGACAAGGACCGTGCCGAAGTAGTCGGCGAGGAAGTCCTCGAGCCACATGATGGCGTCGATATCAAGACCGTTGGTGGGCTCGTCCAGCATGATGATGTCGGGATTTCCGAAGAGCGCCTGCGCGAGCATGACCTTGACCTTTTCACTTTCCTTGAGAGAAGACATCAGGTCATAAAGCTGCTCGTCCTGCATGCCAAGTCCCTGCAAAAGCTTTGAGATCTCGGATTCTGCCTCCCATCCGTTCATTTCCGCAAATTCTGCCTCAAGCTCGGAGGCTCGCAGACCGTCCTCCTCGGAAAAGTCCTCCTTCTCGTAAATGGCATCCTTTTCCTTCATGATATCGTAAAGCTTTTTGTTGCCCATCATGACCGTGTCAAGCACGGTGTATTCATCAAAAGCGAAGTGATCCTGGCGAAGAACGGACATGCGCACCGTGTCGGGGATGGAAACCTCGCCCGTGGAGGGCTCAAGATCGCCGCAAAGGATCTTGAGGAAGGTGGATTTTCCAGCGCCATTGGCACCGATGATGCCATAGCAGTTTCCGGGAGTGAATTTCAGATCGACGTCCTTGAAAAGAAGCTGGCCGCCGAAATGAAAGCTGAGATTTGAGATCGTGATCATAATTTACCGCCTTTTTTAGTCAATCCTAAGAAGTATACCACAGTTTGTTGCTTTTTGCAAGCTTTTTTCAAAAAAAGAAGGGCGTTCTCTGCGATGAGTAAGGAACGCCCTTGTGTGCGAGTTAGGATCTTACCGCTGTCAGGATAAGTGCATTTTTTACTTTGACCTTGAGAAGACATCCGTCTGCGGTGTAAACGCAACCTTCCTGATCACGGAAGGTAAAGCTTTTCTGTGTTGCGGGAAGCTCAAGGACGCATTCTCCGTCGAATTTTGCCTTGACGGTGATCCTTGTAACGTCACGGCTTTCCCATGCCGCATCGATCTCATAGCCGCCGCGCGCGCAGAGACCGTGGAATGAGCCTGTGTGCCACCGCTCCGGAATGGCGGGGATGAGGGCTACTGTATCCTCGTGGCTTTGCAACAGCATTTCCGACATGACTGCAACGTAACCGAGGTTACCGTCGATCTGGAATATGTCGCCTCCCATTGATTTGACCCAAATAACGTCCCAAAGGGTTGCGTTGACGTGGTGATTGGCAAACATAAATGCCATACGGTATGCATTTTCTGCTTGGCGAAGTCTTGCGTATGCACCGCCAAGCCAAGCCATGCTCCAGCCGACCTCCGAGGCGGTTATAGCACCGCTTTGGTTGGCGCTGTTAAGACGGCGGTGAATGGTGGTTTCAAGCGCACGGCACAGCTCGGGCGTTGAGCGATTGATGAGATTTCCGGGGAAAAGACCGAAGGAATGGGAGGTGTGACGGTGTCCCGGATCTGCCTCCTCGTAATCCTCGATCCATTCCATCAATTGACCGTGCTTGCCGATCTTCAAGGGGGGCAGTTTTTCTCTTGCTGCCGCAACGTCGGCAACGTCTTGATCTTCAATGCCGAGGATCCTTGAGCTTTCAAGATAAATGTTGAACAGTGTAGTAATGATCTCAACGTCCATCGTTGAGCTCATTGTAAGATAGCAATTGGCTTGTTTGCCGTTTGCATCCTTTACAAGATAACGGTTTTCGGGCGAGGTTGAGGGGGCATAGATCAGCTCACCGCGGCTGTTGGGAACCATGGTATCGAGGAAGAAAAGAGCCGCCTCGTGAATGAATTCATATGCCTTTTCACGCAAAAATGCTTCGTCCTTTGTAAAGAGGTAATGCTCCCACATATGCAGGGTCAGCCAGGATGCGCCGTGCGGCCAAAGACCCCAAACACCGTCTGCGGGGGCTGTATAGCCGTAAATATCGCTTAAATGATGTACCACGCAGCCCCGCGCGCCGTAGCAGACCTTGGCGGTTTTCTTACCCGATTCCAAAAGGAAATCGTTCATATAGTCAAACAAGGGAAGATGGCATTCCGAAAGGTTGACAGTTTCTGCTGCCCAATAATTTGCCTGCAGATTGATGTTGGTGTGGTAGTCGCAGCTCCATCCGGAGGCGTTGCCATCGGTCCAAAGCCCTTGCAGGTTGGCGGGGAGCGTTCCTTCTCGGCTGGAGGAGATCAAAAGATATCTGCCGTATTGCCATTGAAGCACCAAAAGAGATTCGTCCTTTGGCTTGTTGTACCAAAGCACACGGAAGCGCTCATGCAAGGGAAGCTCGTCCATCCCTTCAAGGGAGGGGAGCGTTACGTCGGCACGGGACATAAGGGAGGAGAAATCGGCAACGTGGCGTGCCTTGATGGCTTCGTAATCGAGAGATGTGGGGAAGGTTGCGGCGTTGATATAGCTGTCTCCGTGGCGGAATTCGGATGCAATGGAGACGTAGAGGCAAAACGAACGGGTGTCGGAAATTTCAAGCTGACCCTCGCGTGCTTCCACGCGACCGTCGGTGACCGCACGAATCCTTACGCATACCTTGTGATCGCCAAACAGCGTTTTTGCACAAGCGACCAGCTCGCATCCGTCGGCTTTTTTGAAAAAGGTACGGTCGCGCTCATAGGAGATAAATGCGTGAAGGGGAGTGCTTGAGGAGGTAACGCGGCAGGCGATCACGTTGTCGGGATAGGAAGCAAAATATTCGCGGGTGTAAAGCGAGCCACCCTTGGAATATTCTACGGTGGCAATTCCGTTGACAAGATCAAGCCGTCTTGAATAGTTTGCCGCCGAAGCGCCCTCGTGCAGCTCGATATGAAGCTTTCCCGCGCCCTCATAGGAGCAAATGCGGCGGAAGCAGTTGTTAAGCACGCTGCCGGCAAGGCGGTTGGCTTCTGCCGGCTTGCCCTCCAGAAACAGTGCGCGAAGCTTTTCAATGCCTTCCTTCATTGCGGGGTTCGGTGTGTTTTCTTTGTTTTCCGACCAAACGGTCTCCTCGTTCAAATACATCGTTTCCTTGGCGACGTCTGCCATCAGCGTAGCACCCATCCGTCCGCATCCAATGGGCATGCTTTCCACCCAGGAGGAGGGAGGAACGGTATCGTATAATGCATAGCTTTTCATAAAGAGATCTCCTTTCACGGGGAAGCGTTCCCCCTGCGTGCCCTTATTATATCTGTTTCTATTACCCGTGTCAACGACTTTCCAAAAAATAAAAAATGTTTTTTTTCGTTTGAGATTGACTTTTCGCGCATTATAAGTTATAATAAATCGGATAGTTGAATTTGTCGAAAAGAGGGAAGGAGGTGCCGCTTTGAACAGCGATCTTTTGGGTCGTTTAGAGGAAGGAATGCCCGTTTTTTCAAAGGGACAGCGCTCCATTGCGGTATACGTGCTTTCACATTATGATAAAGCGGCATATCTGACGGCATCAAGGCTTGGTGCCATTGTCGGCGTATCCGAATCCACCGTCGTGCGCTTTGCCGTGGAGCTTGGTTTTTCGGGCTATCCCGATTTCCAGGCGGCACTTCAAAAGCTGGTACGCAATCGCTTGACCTCGGTACAGCGAATGGAGGTCACAAACAACCTTATCGGCGAGGATGAGGTGCTTGACAAGGTCCTTCTTTCGGACATGGAAAAAATACGAAAAACGCTGGAAGAGATCGATCACGTCTCCTTTGAAAGTGCGGTCAGCGCGATCGCAGAGGCGAAAAATATTTATATCATCGGCGTGCGATCTTCATCTTTCTTGGCAGGATTTCTTAATTACAGCCTGCGTATGATCTTTGATCAGGTCCGCTTCGTTCAAACCACGTCGGGAAGTGAAATGTTTGAGCAGATCATGAGCATCGGCGAGGGCGACGTAATGATCGCCATTAGCTTTCCCCGTTATTCCACGCGTATCATCAACGCCGTGGAATATGCAAGAGGAAAGGGCGCGGACGTGGTTGCCCTGACCGATAGTGAACTGTCACCAATTGCCTCTTATGCCAACCAGCTTCTGATCGCGCATAGCGATATGGCGTCCTTTGTCGATTCGCTGTCCGCTCCCTTGAGCATTATCAATGCGCTCGTTGTTGCCGTCGCAAGAAAAAAGCAGGATGAGATCAGCGAGCGGCTACGTATTTTGGAGGAGGTCTGGGACCGTTATGACGTCTATGACAAAAAAGGGCACTGAAGGAATTCGGGTTGCTGTAATAGGTGGAGGTGCCGCGGGAATGATGGCGGCGCTCACGGCGGCGCGTGCGGGAGCCACGGTTACCCTGTATGAGAAAAACGACCGTCTCGGCAAAAAGCTGCGCATTACGGGAAAGGGAAGATGCAATCTGACCAACAATTGCGATCTGAACGAATTCCTTTCCAACGTCCCGACCAATCCGAGATTTTTATATGCATCGCTTTCGCGCTTTTCGACGGCGGATACGATCTCCTTTTTCGAGGAAGCGGGCGTGCCGCTCAAGACCGAGCGCGGAAAGCGTGTTTTTCCCGTTTCCGACCGCGCGGGCGATATCGTTGCCGCACTGGATCGGCGCTGCCGTGCGGCGGGCGTGTGTATTCGTCATGACCGCGTCACAGGGCTTCTAATCGAGGACGGATGTGCATGCGGCGTGCGTCTCGGCTCAAGCCTTGAGGAGGCGGATGCCGTGATCGTCTGTACGGGCGGAAGATCCTATCCGATGACGGGCTCTGACGGTGACGGCTATCGCTTTGCATCTGCGGCAGGACACACGGTAACACCTCTTTCTCCGTCGCTTGTGCCTCTTTTGGCAAAAGGGAAGCTTTGTCCCTCGCTGCAAGGGCTTTCGTTGAAAAACGTTGCGCTGTGTGTAAAAAACACGGCGACGGGGAAAAGTGTATATGAGGACTTCGGGGAAATGCTCTTTACACATTACGGCTTGACAGGACCCATGATCCTGTCTGCGTCCGCGCATCTGTCGGACGTTTCCTCGGGGGGCTTTGAGGCAATCGTTGATCTCAAGCCCGCGCTTGACGAAAAAACACTGGATGCAAGACTTCGCGCGGATTTTGCAAAATACCAAAACAGGGATCTCATCAACGCGCTGGATGATCTGCTTCCTCAAAAGATGATCGCACCCTTGATCGGCCTTTGCGAGATCGATCCGCGCAAAAAGGTGCATTCCGTTACGCGTGAGGAGCGTGAGCGCATGGTGAAGACTCTTAAGGGCATTCGTATCCCGCTGTGCGGTCATCGCCCTTTGGATGAAGCCATCATCACACGCGGCGGCGTCAGCGTCAAGGAAATCGATCCCAAAACGATGGCGTCGCGGATCGTGAGAGGACTTTATTTCGCGGGTGAGATCTTGGACGTGGACGCCTATACGGGCGGCTTTAATTTACAGATCGCTTTTTCCACTGCGGTCGCGGCAGGCTTGTCCGCAGCATATGGAGAGGCTTGATTTTCAAAACAGGAAGGAACGAAATTATGATTCAAATTGCAATTGACGGCCCCAGCGGTGCCGGAAAATCCACGGTCGCAAAGGCGGTTGCCAAAAAGCTCGGTATCATTTACGTCGATACGGGGGCGCTTTATCGCACGATCGGATATTACGTCAGATCCCGTGAGGTCGACCCCAAGGACAGTGCAGCAGTCGAAGCGCTGCTTCCGAATATCAGCGTAGAGCTCAAATATGAAAACGGAACGCAGATCGTGTGCCTCAACGGAGAAAATCTCGGTGACCGTATCCGTACGCCCGAGATGTCGCTATATGCTTCCGCTGTTTCCGCGATTCCCGCAGTACGTGCGTTTCTTTTGGAGACACAGCGCGATATCGCAAGAAAAAACAGTGTGATCATGGACGGACGCGATATCGGAACGGTGATCCTTCCAGAGGCTGACGTAAAGATCTTTCTCACCGCGAGCGACGAATGCCGTGCGATGCGCCGCCGCGACGAGCTCCTTGCAAAGGGAATACAGACGACCTACGAGGAGGTTCTTGCAGATATGCAAAAGAGAGACAGCGACGACCGCAACCGCGCCGTAGCACCTGCTGTGGCGGCAGAGGATGCGATCCTTTTGGATAACTCCGGCTTAAACGTGGACGAAAGCGCGGATGCTGTGATCCGTCTTGTCGAGGAGAAGCTTGGAAAACAGGGGACGGACCGTTGATGGGGACCGTTACAGTTGCGAAAAACGCAGGCTTTTGCTTCGGCGTCAAGCGTGCGACCGACTGCCTTGAACGGGCGCTGGATGCGCGCCGCGAGGGAGAGAGGATCTACACGTTGGGACACTTGATCCACAACGAGACCTACAATGCCTATCTTGAAGATCGCGGAGTGCGCGCCGTCAGCGCCGAGGAGATCGAGGACATTGCAAAGGCGGCTACCGAGGCACATCCCGTGACGCTTCTCATCCGTGCGCATGGGTGTACGAGGGAAACGCTTACGCTTCTTGATGCATTGGCGCTTGCCAATCCGTTTTTTCAGCGGATCGACTGTACCTGTCCTTACGTCAAAAAGATCCACAGGATCGCCGCAGAATGCGATGCCGAGGAGTGCTTTTTTGTTCTGCTTGGTGCTGCCTCGCATCCCGAGGTCGTGGGCATTATGAGTTGGTTTGACGGTGAAAAATATGTTTTTTCGACACCGGAGGAGCTTGAATCGTCACTTTCACAATGCAAACGGGATGATTTGCACAAAAAAAGACCTGTTATGGTAGCTCAAACGACTCAAAATTTGGTCAATTGGAACAAAAGCCAAAAAATTATCAAAAAACTATATACAAATGCCGAAATTTTTGATACAATATGCAGTGTGACTGAATTGCGCCAGACCGAGGCAAAAGAGCTTGCGAGAAGGTGCGATTCCATCATTGTCATCGGTGGGCGAGAGAGCTCAAACACCGCGAAGCTTTACGAGATCTGCCGTTCGTATTGCGGCAATACCGTGTGGATCTCATCTGCGGAGGAGTTGGACCGCAGTCAATTTATTGCCGCGCAAAATATTGGAATCGTCGCGGGTGCATCGACACCGAGCGGTGAAATACAGGAGGTATACAAAACCATGAGCGAAATGAAAGAAAATTTCGAAGAAATGCTCGAATCACAATGCTTAACTTTAAATACAGGAGATGTCGTTACCGGAACCGTTACACACGTTTCTGACGCTGAGATTCAGCTGGATGTCGGCGCAGGTGTAACCGGTTACATAAAAGCGGATCAGATTTCGAATGACCCCGCTTTTAAGTTAACCGAGAACTTCAAGAACGGTGACAAGGTAGAAGCCTTTGTTATCCGCGTCAGCGACATTGAGGGTGTTGCTGAGTTGTCCAAGAAGAGAGCAGATGCAGACAAGAACTGGAAGACCCTTGTCGAGGCTTGCGAAAGCAAGGCTGTGCTTGAGGGTAAGGTAACCGAGGCTGTAAAGGGCGGCGTTGTTATTTTCTACAATGCAAACCGTGTCTTCGTTCCCGCTTCCCAGACAGGTGTTCCGAAGGACGGAGATCTCTCCGCGCTCGTTGGCACCACCGTTTCCTTCAAGGTCATTGAGATCAAGCAGGGCAAGAAGGCAATCGGCTCCATCCGTGTCGTTCTTCGCGAGGAGCGCCGCGCTCAGGAGGCTGAATTCTGGGCAGGCATTGAGGTTGGCAAGGCTTACCACGGCACTGTCAAGAGCCTGACCTCCTTCGGCGCTTTCGTAGATCTTGGCGGTGTGGACGGAATGGTTCACCTGACCGAGCTTTCCTGGAAGCACATCAAGAATCCCGCTGAGGTCGTTGCCGTTGGTGATGAGCTCGACGTATTCGTAAAGAGCTTCGATCCCGAAAAGAAGAGAATTTCTCTTGGCTACAAGACCGAGGCGTCCAATCCCTGGAACATCTTCAAGTCCCAGTATGCTATCGGTGATATCGCATCCGTTAAGATCGTAAACATGATGCCCTTCGGTGCATTCGCAGAGATCATTGACGGTGTGGACGGTTTGATTCACATTTCTCAGATCGCTATGAAGCGCATTGCAAAGCCTGCAGATATGCTTGAGATCGGTCAGGTCGTTGATGCACGCATCATCGATATCGACGACGAAAAGAAGAATGTCAGTCTGTCGATCCGTTCGCTTCTTGAGGAGGCTGCAAGCGCAGCTGAGGCAATGCCTGAGGATTACGTGGCAGAGGACACCGTAGAAGAGGAAGCAACTACTGAAGAGCAGTAATCAGAAAACCAAGGGAGGCTCCAAGGAGTCTCCCTTTTTGTAAATCATCCAAAGACTGAAAACGGAGAAGAGACATGAGCTACAGCTATATTGAAAAAATCAAAAGCAGAATGAATCGGGAGGATGTTCGTTTTTATTCGGATATCTGGGCACCCGTCACCGTGGCGGTTCCCGACGCGGATGCATGGAGCACTCTTTGTGTGATGCCGGACGGTGAGATCCGCGCATACGGACACTACCGAAAGGAAAGTGTTTTTCAAAAAAATCCTCGCCGTTGTTACCTTTCCTCCGTTGATGGAGGACTTTCATGGAAGCGGCATATGGTGGAAGGGCGCTTTACTCTGGGGGCATCTACCTACGTTCCTTATCTTGGAAAGTACGTTGCCGTACGTGATGCGGGAGCGGAGGGATCCTTCGTTCTGATCGGTGACGATCCCGATGATGAGAATCCGATGCGGATCATGTTTTGCGAGGGCTCATGCGGAGAGATTCGCATGCTTTTCCCGATGCGGAGTCGTAACCGTGTCATCATCGTATGTCACGAAAAGAGGCCCAAGCTTCATCCCACTGCCTTTTTCGCAGTTCTTTACTATGCGGACGGAGATCTGCGCCACTGGACGCGCGTGCCCTTGGAGGCTGTTCCGTTCTATGAGCCCGCAGAGGGACACCGAGGTGTGCGTTGGCAGCAGAACAACCGTGAGAATACCATTGAGGAGTTGACAGACGGAAGGCTTGTTATGATCTCGCGGACTGCTTTGGATTATCACTATATCTGCTATTCCGAGGACGGTGGCGAGACGTGGACCAAGCCCGCCCCCTCCGTATTCCACGGCACGGGAACCATGCCGCTCCTCAAGCGGCTTTCCGATGGACGCATCGTTTTCCTTTGGTGCAACACGCGTCTTCTTCCCGAGCGTGAGGATGCCGACGGAGTATGGGAGGATGTGTTTACCAACCGCGATGCCAATCACATTGCGATTTCCTCGGATGAAGGGAACACTTGGCACGGGTACCGTGAGATCGCTCTCAATCCCCACCGAAACGCGGCGGATTTTCGCTCCTTGGGAGGCCCCGAGGAGGGGCGCGACAAGAGTGTCCATCAGTTTGAAGCATTGGAGCTTCCTTACGGCAAGCTGATGGTAGTCTACGGTCAGCATTATGCATGCCGCCGGATCGTGATCATGGATCTCGGCTGGCTTTACGAAACGTCAAGGCATGAGAACTTTATTCACGGACTTGAGGCGATCTCTTCTCACGGATATGTCAAGAGTGTTCTCGGTTGTTACCGCGGGACGCCTGAGGAACCGCTGTCTTACGTGGGGCACTGTGCATATAACCGTGTCAATAGCGCTTTGATGCTCCCGGATCCCGTAAACGACGGAAAGGAAGTCCTTCATATCTGCCGTACAGAGGATCCCCGTCTTGTCAGCAACGTTGGCGGTGCGGTCTGGAATTTCCCGATTGCCAAACGCGGAAGTGTTACAGTCAAGCTCCACGTGGCGGGCGACGGCTTGCGTATCTCCTTGCTTGACCAGTGGGTGAATCCCTCGGATGACGAGATCAAGCAGATAGCCGACTTTACGGCGGTCGTCACCTCGGCGATCCAGGAGGACAAGATCTTCTATACCCGTGTGCGTATTGATTTTGACTGTGATGCCAATGCCATCGAGGTCTACGTCAACGACAAGTTCCTCTCAAAGGCAAAGCTGAAGGGTACGCATCCTAACGGACTTTGCTATCTGCATATGCAGTCCGCATCGGCGCTGACAGATCTCAAGGGCGCTTTGATCTCGGAGATCTCCTTTGAGGCGATGCCGCTGGAAGAGCAAATTGCGGACGGCGAGGAAGAAAAAGAAATTTAAAAAATCATAAAAAACAGATCGGTTCCATCGCTCTCGACTTTTGAAAAGCGATGGATCCGATCTTTTCTTATACCGTTTTATGAAATATCTTTTTCGAAGGAGGTCAGACAGAATCAAAATGCAACTTTTTCAAGGTCAGCGCTTGATCGTAAAGGCGTTGCAGGATCGCATCCCGTTCACTGTCTTCGGCATCTACAGATTGATGATGCGCTTCCAAAACGAAATCGCCGGCATAGCCTATTTCCTTTAAAAGCGTAAAGCACTTTTTAAAATCAAGTGTGCCGTCCCCCGGAATCAGATGCTCGTCACGGTAATTGCCGCTATTGTCGTGAATGTGCAAAGAAAGAGGTGGGATGCGGCAATCAAGCAAAGCTTCGAGTGGTTCTCCTTGGCAGTGCCCGTGTCCTGTGTCATAGCACCAACCGAAAAACGGTGAATTGACGCGTTCTACCAGCTCCGAGATTACGGAAAACTTAATTGATTCGCCCCATAAGAGATTTTCTGTCAGAATGATCACGCCGTATTTCTCAGCTTTTTCAAGAAGTGGAAAAACAGCTTCTTGATTGACCGAAAGGAACTCTTCTTTTTTATAATTTTCGCCGTCTCTGTTTTTCCATTGAGGATGGACGACCAAATATTTGATTCCCAAAACAGATGCGCAAGAGAGCGTTTTTTCAACAAGAGGTCCACGTGCTCCGGCGCTAAAGGGGGCATGACCGTGAGAGAAAGTAATGCCAAGCTTCGTGGCAGATTCTTTCAACTCCAATGCCCAGCTTTTGTATGCATCCGTCATAAAAGGGTAAGACGGGTTTTGCACGCAATAATCGAAGGCAAGATCCAGACAGGTAAAGGAGCAGGCGCGCAAGCGGCGAAGCATGTCTTCCGCCGCCCAACAGGGAGGAAAGACAGAGGTGGTATTGACAATGTTCATTTTTGATTTTCCTTTTTTGTTAAATTTTGCCGTTCGGTTTTGTTTTTCTATTCATTTTTCTATAGGTAAGGGGCGATATGCCGGTCATACGCTTGAAGACCTTGGAAAAATAATTGGGGGTATCGAACGCATAAAGTGCCGCGATTTGCGAAACGGTCATATCGGTTTGCGCAAGTGTTTTTTTTGCTTCTTCAATTTTAAGAAAAGCAAAATACGACATGATGGTTTGACCGGTGGAGGCTTTAAACTGGCGGAACAAATAAGATTTGTTGTAGTTCATCATCGTGGCAAGCTCATCAATGGAAAGAGAGGTGTGAATATGCTCCTTCAAGTGCGCCTTAATGCGATTTGCGATGCGGTTGTCAAACTCCTCCTTAGAAAGGAAAACGGAGGAGGTGTTTTCATTCTCGGTCTCGTCACGCATCAAGCGGATCAGCAAAATCTCCAAAAGATTTTTGATCAGTTGAAGGCTTCCGATCGGCAGAGTGGGACGAAGCGGCATTTTTTTGATCATTGGATCGGAAACGGGAATGAGAAAGGTACTGCGGCTTTCTTCAATGATCATGTAAACGTATTTTAAAAGCTCACGTTCAACGTGCAGACGTCGGTTTTCAAAAAAACGCATAGCTTCGCTTTTGCATTCAAAGGAGATTACGAAAATGTGAGGAGGGGAGAGGGGATCGGAGGCGTGCACGTGAAATTCATTTGGCTTGTGGAATACGATCTCTCCTTCCTTTAAGATCATGTCCTCGCTGTCTCTTTTGCAAAACAGTGCACCCTTATCCACGTATACGAACTCCCAAAAATCGTGTGCCTCACCGTGGCTTGAAAAGCCTTTGTCAAGCTCAAGGTAGTGTGTTGTGACGATTTTATTGATAACCAATAAATTTTTAAGCTTGTGTCTGTAATACGTACGTTCCATGCGTTCAGTATATCACATCCTTTCAAACGTGTCAATAAAAATCATAAAAAAATAATTGTGTATTATTTTACTCTTTTTGTAAACTGGATGCGATTGAACAAAGGGGGAATATATGATATACTTTATACACCTGCAAATCTTACAAGGAAAGGAAACATAAAATGAGAGTTCTTGCAATCGGAGCACATCCCGACGATATTGAAATTGCCTGTTCGGGTACACTTGCCAAATGTGTAAAGCGAGGGGATACGGTCATTGTTTGCCACGCATCCTCGGGCAATCTCGGACACGTAGTGATCCCGCCAGATGAATTGACAAAGATCCGTGCAGAGGAGGCGCGCCGTGCGGGTGCCATGGCGGGGATCGAGGTCATTTGGGGGGGCTTTGACGATCTTGAAATTTTTGATGACAGAGAAGCTCGCGATAAAATAGTAAAGGTGATCAAGTATGCCGATCCCGACGTGATCATCACCCACGCTCCCGACGATTATATGCCCGATCATACTACGGTATCCAAGCTTGTTTTTGATGCGGCGTTTACCGCTACGCTTCCAAATTATGGGGACAGAAGCGTGCCCCCTGCCAAGCTGGTTCCCATCTACTACATGGATACGCTCGCGGGTGTGAATTTCAACCCCACCGAGTACGTGGATATCACCGAGGAGATCGACCTCAAGCTCCGTATGCTGGAGTGCCACGAGAGCCAGGTCGTGTGGATGCGCGATCATGACGGTATTGATTTCCCCGATATGGTGCGCACCTGTTCACGCTATCGCGGATATCAGTGCGGTGCCGATTATGCGGAGGGCTTCCGTCAATGTCAGGTGTATCTGAAGGGAACGACCAAGAGACTTTTGCCTTGATAAAATTTATCTGATAAAGGAGAAACGTTATGAATTTTATGTCAACAGTGAAGGGAAGTATGCTGGAGGGCTTTTACCCTGCCGGCTGGGATTTTGATAAGATCGACGCATGCATCGATTCTCCCGAAAAAATTACCGAAAGACAAGCTTTCTGGAATAAGAATTTTACGCCCGTTTCCTGTGCCTCTCTCTCTGATTTTGAAACTTATATGGGACATGAGATCGCACAGCAGATCCGCATAGCGAAGGAGGAAGGGAAGAAGATCGCCTTTATCCTTCCCGTAGGTCCTATGGGTATGTACCGTTGGGTCGTTTTCTTCCTCAAGGAATGGAACGTTTCCTGCGAGCACGTTTATACCTTTAATATGGATGAATGGAGTGACGGAGAGGGCAACACCCTTCCCGCAGACAACAAGGGAGCATTCCAATACGCGATGGAGAACGCACTTTTCAATCCTCTGGGCGAGCTGACTGTCCCGAAGGGGCAGCGCAATTTTGCGACCAAGGAAAATCTGCCCACCTATCCCGAAAAGATCGCCGCATTGAAGAAAGAGGGCGCGAAGCTCGTTCTGGTGTACGGCATCGGAAGAATGTGCCACATTGCCTTCTGGGAGCCTCACTTTGCCGCAGATTACGCAACCGAAGCAGAGTGGAAGAGCGCACCCTACAGGATCGGTGCCAAGATTCACCCCTTGACCGTGGAGCAGAATGCGCTGACAAGCTTTAAGTCGAGAACTACACTTGTGCCTTGTCGCGCGAATACGATCGGCCCCGGGATCTTTCTGCAGGCGGACTACGCTATCGGCGGTGCCGACGGGGTGCTCGGTCGCGGCATGCAGTGGCAAGGGCTCTCCCTTTGGATGACGCTCCGTCACGGAACCACACCGTGGATCACCTCTACCTATATTCCCACGCTTCCCGGCAGACTCTTCTTCCTTGAGGAGCTCGCAGGTCCGCTGGAAGCGGAATGTAACTGATGCGCCGTATCAACGTATATTCTCTTCACCCTACGGTGGTCTTTGCCGCAGAGGAACTGAAAAAATATCTGAGGATGATGATGCCGGAGGGGGGCGAGATCGAGATTTGTATGTCCCCCGACGAGGAGAAGGGGCTCTCGATCGGGCTTCTTTCCGACTTTGGGCTGGAGGATAGCGACGTTGCGGACACCGTACTGGATGAGATCCTGTATGCCGAAACACAGGGCTTTTCGGGTATTGTAGCGGGCAACAATCCGCGCGCGGTTCTCCTTTCCGTGTATGAGCTTTTGAGACACAACGGTTGCCGTTGGCTGATGCCGGGGAGAGATGGGGAATTCATTCCGCAGCGCCCTCTGGGAGATGTTTCCTTCCGTCATAAGCCCTCTCGCCGCTATCGCGGTTGGTGCAACGAGGGCGCTACGAGTCAAGAGGTACTGCTTGACATGATCGACTTTACCCCCAAGGTCGGAATGAATCTTTGCATGCTTCAATTCCGGGTTCCCGCAGTGTTTTACGAACGTTATTACGGTCACCGCCACAATGAAGAGAACCGTTTACCGGAGTACGTCTCAAGAGAGCAGGTGCTTCAGTGGACGCGTGAGTGTGAGACGGAAATTTCAAAACGCTCTCTGCAGCTGCACAGCATTGGGCACGGCTTTACCATCGACCCCTTTGGAATCGACTCCGCCAACACATGGAGCCATATCGAGGACTCCGAGATCCCCGAGGAAACGAGAGAATGCCTGGCACTTGTCAAGGGAAAGCGCGGCTTGTTCGGAGGAATTCCCGCGAACACCAATTTTTGTATGTCCAATCCCACCGCGCGGAAAAGAGTGGCGGATTACGTTGCCGACTATGCGCAAATGCATCAAAACGCAGACGCTCTTCACGTCTGGTTGGCGGACGACTATAACAATCACTGCGAATGTGATGCTTGCCGCAAAAAAACGCCATCGGATTGGTATATGGTCCTGATGAACGAGATCGATGCGGTACTCTGCGCGAAGAAGCTTCCCACACGCATTGTGTTTATTGCGTACGTGAATACCTGCTGGGCACCGATTGCCGAGCGGATACGGAACAGTGATCGGTTTGTGCTGCTGTTGGCTCCGATCACGCGAAGCTACACGCACACGCTTCCAAAGGAGGGCGTGACGGCGAGCACGACTCCGTACGTAGAAAACGGGATTTCCATGCCGAAAACGCTGGAGGAGTATCTTGCGTATTTCGAGGATTGGAAAAAGACGTGGAGCGGCGCGAACCTGTGCTACGAATATCATTTCTGGCGGCACAGAATTTACGACCCGTCAGGCCTGGCGCTTGCCAAGCGCATTTACGAGGACATCGGTGCCTATACCGACGTTTCGGTGGACGGACTGATCCAATGCGGCTCACAGCGTAGCTTTTTCCCCAACGGTTTTGCCTACTACGTACATGCGCGTAGGCTGTTTGATGATACGCTTTCCTTTGAAGCACTGCAAAAAGAGTATTTCGATTGCGCTTACGGCACGCATGCAGGGGACGCACTTTCTTATTTTACAGAGATCGAGCGTTGCTTTGACGTAGTCTTCACAGAAGGGGAGAAAAGCGAGGATCCTTCGCGCTCACGTTACTACTGTCCTGCCGAGACGGAGCGACTGCAGACTGTCTCGCGCATTGCCGAAACGGGACGTGAACTCGCAGAACAGATGCAAAGGGCAGAAACAAGGATCACTGCCGTTTCCGCGCGCCTTTTGAGGTATCATGCAGAGTACGCGGTGCTTCTCGCGGATTTCTTTGCATGGAAAGCAAAGGGTTGTACAGAGGAGGCACAGGCGGCTTGTGAGCGCTTTCGCTTGGAATTCGGTAAGTACGAGGAGAGAATAGAAGCGTATTACGACCATTTTTTGGCGATTGATGCATTGCATCAGATCGCTTATGAAAACGATCACGGATTTTAAGGATAGAATAAGGGAGGTGTCAGATGCGTTCGCATTTGGCGCTCTCCTTTTTTCTTCTTATTACAATTGTTATAAACGTTTACATTTTATTCATGAAAAAAAGTCGACGGGCATTGACAAAATATTGACGTATATGGTATAATTATTTTAAACTGGGGTAGGATGGTATTTTTTGAAAGGAATGCGTTTTCCCCGATTGAAAAAACTATTTTGGAGGGTTGTCTTTATGGAGAAAAGTACAACGGTCGGTACCCAAAAGATCGCGGCTCTTTTCGACGCGGGTACATTTGTGGAAACAGGTGCCTATATGAAGAGAGCTGACACGGATCTTACCGGAGTTGTCTGCGGTTACGGCGCAATTGGCGGCAAGCTGGTTTATGCCTTTTCGCAGGACAGCGATCGGAAAAAGGGTGCCTTTGATGCTCTTCAGGCAGAGAAGATCGCTATGCTGTACAGCATGGCAATGAAGAACGGCGCCCCGATTGTGGGTATGTTCGACAGCGCGGGAGCAATGATCTCTGACGGTGCGTCCGTCATGTCTGCTTACGGTAAGCTTCTCAAGTGTGTCAGCGATGCATCGGGTGTGATCCCGCAGATCGCGCTGATCGGCGGTGTTTGCGCAGGTATGTCCGCAACCGTTGCTGCTATGTTTGATCTTGTTGTGACGGTGAAGGATCAGTCCGAGCTTTTTGTCAACGCGCCCTTTATCGTAGGGAAGGAGATCGGAAGCGCAGAGAAGGCGTCCGAAAACGGGCTTTCCTCCGTCCTTGCCGAGAATGAAGCAGAGGCAATGGCTAAGATCGCAAAACTCATCGCTCTTCTGCCCTCCAACAATGAGGACGGTGTGGTTGCCGAGGAGATCACCGACGATATCAATCGCACGGTCGCTGTTGACGGTTTGACAGGCAAGGCGCTTGTTGAAGTTTTGGCTGACGCCTCCGATTTCATTGAGATCGGTGCGGATTATGCGAAGGAGACCGTTGTCGGATTTGCAAGCTTCGGCGGCGTTCTTTGCGGCGTGATTGCAAGCAATAAGGACGAGAACGGCGGTGTTATCACCTGTGACGGCGCGAAGAAGGCAGCGAAAATGGTTTCCCTTTGCGACAGCTTCTCCATTCCTGTGCTCACGCTTGTTGACAGCGTAGGCGTCGAGGTGAGCGCTGAGGCAGAGGGAGCACCTCTTGCTTCTCAGCTTGGAAAGCTTGCAATGTCTTATGCAAGCGCTGATACGGCAAAGATCACGGTCGTTATCGGAAAGGCATACGGTGCAGCATTCACGCTTCTCGGCTCCAAGGCACTTGGTGCCGATATGGTATACGCGCTTCCCGCATCCGAGATCAGCGTGATGGCTCCCGCTTCCGCAGTTGCGTTCCTCTGGAATGACCGTATCACCGAGGATACGACACGTGCCGATCTTGAAAAGAAGTGGGTAAGTGAGAACGCATCTGCCGAGGCTGCCGCATCCGACGGCTCCATCGACGACGTGATCGTTCCCGCAGAGCTTCGTCAACGCATTTGCGCAGCAGTCTATATGCTGATGATGAAGAACGCAGGGGAGCCCCGTCGTAAGCACTGCAATCTTCCTCTGTAATCGGAGGTAATCTATGATGACGAATGTTTTTGCTCTGACGGCAGAATTGACAACCGAGGCAACGACCGAGGCGACTGTTAATTGGGGCGAGCGCGCATCCACCGCAGGAACGACCGCCTTGCTTGGCATGGTGACCATTTTCCTGGTTCTGGCTTTGTTGTGGGCTTGCGTCGAGATCATGCATTTTCTGCTTCACAGAGGAGAAAAAACGGAGAAGTCGGAAAAGCCTCTCAAAAAATCAGAGGCGGCATCCGTGTCTTCGTCCGCTCCCGTTCAGGGGGACGCCGCAATCGCGGCAGCCATTGCCGCATCCCTTGCAGCAGCAGAGGATGACGGTGCGACCGTCGCCGCAATCACTGCGGCAATTACCGCCATGCGTGCGGAGGAGGGCTGTACGGAGGGCTTCCGTGTGGTTTCCTTCAAGAGAGTTGGAAAAACGGGCTCTCGCAGAAGATTCTGATAAGGATTAAAATCCAAAATTCAAAATTATAATTTATTTTAAGAAAGGTTTTAGGTGGATATTATGAAGAATTATCGTGTTACTGTGAATGGTGTTGTTTATGACGTAGTTGTTGAAGAGGTTGGCGGTGCACAGGTTCCTTACGTGGCAGCTCCTGTTGCTCCCGTAGCTGCTCCCGCTCCCGTAGCGGCTCCCGCTCCCGCAGCGGCTCCCGCTCCCGCAGCGGCTCCTGCTCCCGCAGCAACTCCTGCTCCCGCAGCAGCTCCCAAGGGCACAGCAGGTGCGACCGCAGTCAAGGCTCCCATGCCCGGAACGCTTATTAAGATGAACGTGAAGGTTGGAGACAGTGTGAAGAAGGGTGACGTTCTTTGTGTGCTGGAGGCAATGAAGATGGAGAACGACATCATGGCTCCCGCCGACGGTGTGGTTGCATCCGTTGAGGCAACGCAGGGCTCCTCCGTTGCAACCGATGCGGTTCTTGTAACGCTGAACTGATTTTCCTTTCACAACATCCAATTTACAGAAAGGAATCAGCCTCATGGATTTGTTTGATAGTGTCCAAAATTTTATTGGCGACACGGGTATCGCACAGCTGTTTGCAGGCGGTGATTGGTTGGGCGGTGTCAAGATCCTGGCAATGATTGCGATCGCGGCGGTATTGATCTATCTGGCAATCGGTAAGGGCTTTGAACCGTTGCTCCTGCTTCCGATTGCGATCGGCATGCTTCTGACCAATATTCCCGGCGTCGATCTCTTTCATTCCGAATGGTATATGACCGATGGCACCATCGATTACCTGACCATTTTGAACAAGGGAGAGTTGCTTGACATTCTCTACATCGGCGTGAAAACAGGACTTTATCCTTGCTTGATCTTCATCGGTATCGGTGCGATGACCGATTTTACCCCCCTGATCTCCAATCCCAAGAGCTTGCTCATCGGTGCAGGTGCGCAGTTTGGTGTCTTCGTTGCCTTTGCAGGTGCGATCTTCCTCGGCTTTACCGTAAAGGAGGCGGCCGCTATCGGTATCATCGGCGGTGCCGACGGCCCGACGGCGATCTACGTTACAAAGACGCTCGCCCCCGCACTTCTCGGCGCGATCGCGATCGCGGCGTATTCTTACATGGCGCTTATCCCCATGATCCAGCCTCCCATTATGAAGCTCTTGACGAACGAGAAGGAGCGCAAGATCAAGATGAGCGCACTCCGTCCCGTTTCCAAGCTTGAAAAAATGATCTTTCCCGTGATGGTAACCGTCGTTGTTGGAATGATCGTTCCTTCCGCGCTTTCCTTGATCGGATGCTTGATGTTCGGTAACATTCTCAACGTGTGCGGTGTCACCGACCGTCTTTCCAAGACCGTTCAGAATGGACTGATGAACGCCGTGACCGTATGTCTCGGTGTTTCCGTGGGTGCGACAGCAACTGCGGAAAGCTTCCTTGCTCCCGAAACGCTGATGATCATTGCTCTCGGTCTTACCGCATTTGCGATCTCTACCACCGGTGGACTTTTGACAGCAAAGCTCATGTGCAAGCTGACAGGCGGAAAGATCAATCCTTTGATCGGCTCCGCAGGTGTTTCTGCTGTTCCGATGGCGGCGCGTGTTGCACAGATCGAAGGACAGAAGGCGGATCCCTCTAACTTCCTTCTCATGCACGCCATGGGACCGAACGTCGCAGGTGTTATCGGCTCTGCGGTTGCGGCGGGAGTGCTTTTGGCAAGCTTTGGCTAATTCAAATCTGATAGGAGTGAATTAGCCAAAGCT
>SVSZ01000028.1 GCA_015064025.1 Oscillospiraceae bacterium
CCCGTAATATTTTGGAGAATTCCGAAGGAATTCAACCGATTACTGTCTCATTTTCCGTTTTGAGGAAATACGAGACTTTTTTCTTTTTCCCACGGGCTTTTTCGATCTCGTCAAATGTGACAGCCCCCGTTTTTTAACTTAAAGCAGTGACATCACAAGCACCGCTACAATGATCACAGGCAGAACGTAGGTCATATAGGGCTTGATCCAGCGCGGCAGGCGCGGTCCCTTCTCTCCCGTGTTCATCTCGGCAAAATAGTTGTCCCAGCCCCAACCCCAGCGAGTGGTGCAGAACAGGATATAAACAAGACATCCGATGGGAAGGAGAAGATTGGATACGGTAAAGTCCTCAAGATCCATAAAGCTCTTACCGAACAGACGGATGTCGGAGAAAAAGCTTTCGCTGAAGATGGCGGGGATCGCCAGAACGGTCACAAGGCCAATGTTGATCAGAGACACCTTGAGTCTGGAAAGCTTGGTCGTCTCCAGCCAGAAGGAAATGATGTTCTCAAAAACGGCGATGACCGTGGAGAACGCCGCAAAGATCATGAAGAGGAAGAAGAGCGTTCCCACGATGCGCCCACCGGGCATCGCGTTGAATACCGAAGAAAGCGTGGTAAAGAGGAAGCTTGCTCCCACCGTACCCGCATCGGCAGTCACACCGTTGTTATAGGTGAAGCATGCGGGAAAGACGATCAGTCCCGACATAAGAGCCACGGAGGTATCCAGTGAGATGATCGTTACCGCTTCACCGAGAAGTCTGCGCTCCTTGCCGATATAGCTTCCGAAAATGGCAACGGAGCCGATACCGATACTGAGCGTGAAGAATGCCTGTCCCATCGCGGCGGAAATGACCGTCCAGATGCCTGCATCTCCGATGTTGTCAACGGAGGGGATGAGGTAGAATTTAAGCCCTTCTGCGGCATTGGGAAGCGTCAGACAGTAGACAACAAGGCAGAACATCAAAAGGAAAAGCGCAACCATCATGACTTTGGTCACCTTCTCCACGCCCTTCTGAAGACCGATGGAGCAGATCAGGAAGCATACGGCGATCACACCGACCGTTGACAAAAGAGAAAGCCACGGATCGCTGATCATGGTAACGAATTCATTCGTCAGAGCCGCCTCTCCCGATGCCTCCATGATGGAGCCTGTGAGATACTTGACAAAGTAAATCACCATCCATGCTGAGATCAGGGTATAGAACATCATCAGGAGATAGTTACCCGCGACACCGAGGTACTTCATCAGATGCCACTTCTGTCCTTTTTTCTCCAGTGTATCAAAGGAGGTTGCGATGCTTCTCTGACTTGCACGTCCCACGGCAAGCTCTGCGGTCATGGCGGGAAGTCCCAAAAGGATCAAAAAGCCGATATAGATCAAAACGAAGAGGGCGCCGCCATAGCTTCCCGTAATGATGGGAAAGCGGTAGACGTTGCCAAGTCCGATGGCACATCCTGCACTGAGCAGAATAAAGCCAAGTCGTGAGGAAAGCTTTTCACGATTCATAAGGTCACACTCCAATCACAATTGTCAATGTTGTATTTATTGTATCACAAAAAAGTGACATATACAAGGGATTGGCTATTTTTTTGAAAAAACCAACGTTTTTTCTTACATCAACCCTAAAATCGTCCTTACAAGATGTTCCCCGTCGGGATTTGCGGGAGCAAGATCCGTAAGACACCGCTTCAGCGTCTCAAGGTTCGCTCCGTCACCAAAGATCTTCCCTTCCATAAAGCGTCCGTTTCCAAGCGGCACGCCCCTCAAGTATGCAAAAAGATCAAAATCCTCGGGCGCCTCCGGTCCGAGCACTGCACGGCTTAGGGCAAGAAGTGTCATGCTATCGGTCGGGATTTGCGTATCGCAATTCCAAAGCCGATCTCCGAACAGAGGAAGCGCGAAATACGCGGCGTAGAGGAAATGCGGATAATTGCTTCCCTCCCACAGGCACATCTCTCCCCCCTTGATCCGTCCCGATACGTCGATGGCAGGCTCACGCTTCGGGTTCCAAGCGCAAAGCTTATCAAAGGTAACGTACTCGTCAAGGTAGGTGTTAGGAAAATCGGCATTGATCACGTCAAAGCCTGCGTCAAGAAAGCCTTGCATCGAGCACCCTTCGACAGGGCCCCGTTCTTCTGCCGCCACGCGCCAGAATTCGATGAGGATGTCATGCGGAATGTCGGGGTCCTTTGAAATGTCTATATCATCATTCCACATCATCACTCGCTTGCCAAGAGAGGTTACCGTGGCATGCACACGGCGCACGAAGTAATAAAAGCGCTCGCGTAGGGTGTCAAGTCCCATAGGAGAGAAGAAGGTGCGACAGGTCTCGCACTCCTCGCAATGCGACCGAGGGAGCGGCACCTCATCCAGGATGTCACGCATATCCATCTCATCCGTGCCGATGTGGATATACTCGTAAGGGAAGATACGCGCAAGCTCGGAAAGAAGCGTATCGATCAGCGCGTATACCTCCTCGTTTCCAAGACAAAGATTCCACGAGCTGACGTCCACACCCGTCACGCGGCATTTGAGAGAGGGCTTCCATTCCACCGTCGCGTAGGAATGCGCGGGCACGTCGATCTCGGGAATGACGTCAATGGAAAGGAGGCTGCAAAGAGAAATGATCTCGTCAAGCTCCTCCCGCGTATACGCGCCTCCGGGAGCGACGGGCAGATCGGGATAAGCCTCCGACAAAAAAGCAAACCCCTTACCGTCGGACAGGTGCAGATGCAGCTTGTTCAGCCCTGCGCGTGCCATGGCGATGACGGTAGCACGCACCTCGTCCATCGGAATGAGGTTGCGCGCGGGATCAAGCATAAAGGAGCGGAAGGCGGAGTCGGGACAGTCGGAGATCCTTGCGTCGGGAAGCATGCACACACCGTCACGCATTATCAAAAGTCGCGAGAGCACCGCAATGGCATGGATCACGCCCGCATAGTCCACGGCGCGCACCTGCACGCATCCCCCCGCTATATCGAGTTCATAATATTCCGCCCCTGAGGAGATATCGGGAAGGAACGCAAAGCTCCACGTCCCCTCTCCGCTATCCGACGCAGTAAACGAAAGTGTGGCAAGAGGAGCCTGCACGCATCTGTTGTACGCTGCAAATCTCCGCCTGCGGTGCATACGCGCACCGTTTTTTCGATCGGATGCACCTCTCCGTATTTTTCCTTCTTCACTCTCGGCAACAGCATAGAGCACCTCCAAAAAGCATTTGTATTGCATCCATTATAACAAAACATTCCCGATCCTGTCAATACAAGATCGGGAAAAAGACATTTGAAATTGGGGAAATTCGTATTTATAGGAACCTTATTCTCCCGCGCATTTTTTCGCTTTTTCGATCCACGAAAGCGCTGCTCTGTTTTCGATGATGCGCTCGGGCATCTTTGCCAACACCTCCTCGGCAAAGGACATCATTTCATACGTGTCGCAAAGGATCAACGCCCCCTCACCCAACGGCATACGGCGTGCGATCCCGGCGTCAAAGAGCATCGGCTCCAAGAGCTTCGCCGTATAATAGATCCAAATCTGCTCCACCCCTTCGGGCGGCGCGACGGGCGGCGTGTGCAAAAGCTCTGCGCGCAATGCAGCTGTTTTAGCGGGCCCCTTGACAGCATCCAACAGCTTTTCCACCAATCGATACTCCGCAAAATGCTTGAAGGTATTTTTGGCGGTATCCACTCCCCAGAAAAGAACGTAGCACCGCACACCGTACCGCGTACGGCTGTCGAACATTCTCTGCCAGGGAGACTCATACCCGAAGCACAGATCCCCAAATACTCCGTAACGTCCCGCACCGTTCGCATGATCCTTAACAAGATCCTCGGCAAATTTACCGCGTGCCGCAACCGAGTGGGTCGGATTGTCACTGCGCAAGCTTCCCGCTTGCAGACGGAAGGTCTCGGTGATCAGTCCCACGTCTGACGGACGGTCAAGCGTCCAGTCCTCAAACACCGTTTCAAAATTCTTTTGCGAGAGCGTTGGAAACACCACTGTCCCATCGGGAACAGTCGCTTCGATCGCCTTGATCACAGCCTCGGCGCCCCCCTCGATACGTCCTACTGCCTTGAGCGATGAATGTGTCAGCAGGATCGCGTCACGCTCAATGCCGAAGGCATCCAAAGCGCTTCGCATGTCTTTCATCGTTACGATTGACATAAGCACCTCCGGTCAGAGATTCAAAAAGCGCATCGCGTTCTCATGCGTGATCTTATTGTATGCAGATGCGGAGATCACACCGTCTCGCTTCCATTGCTTCAGCGCGTCGATCTGCGGGATGGGCATATCCGGGGACACGATGTCGGTCCCGAAGAACATGCGATCCTCAAATTCCTTAACAAACTCCGCAGTGTATTTGAGATCGCGAGCCAGCGCGTTGTACGCAGTACCGTCCGAAAGATCGCAATACAGATTCGGATAGCGGCGCAGCAACTTTGCCACAACGCCCTCCTCACGGATCGGCTGCATGTAGTTGGGGAGACAGCTACCACCATGAATCCCCTCAACCTGTCCCCCTCCGCCAAATCTGAACGGAACCCCCTTCTCGCCGGGGGTTTCCAGCTTGGCGATCTCACCCCAGAAAATCGGACCGTGACCGAAGAAGATCAGATTTGGAAAGCGGCGAAGGGACAGCTCCAATTGAGGAAGCCCCGGATCGTCGTAAAGCCCGAAATCACCGTCAAGCTGATCCGAGCCATCGGTCGTGACAGAAAGGCCGACCTTCTCCGCCGCGCGGAAAAGGTTTTGCACCTTCGGGTCGTCAGTACGCATATTCGGCATAACCTCCCCGACCCCCTTACAACCCAGCTCCTTGTAGTATTCCAGAAGTTCCTCCAAGGGAGCGTGCGAATCGTTCGTCATCGCGCGCGGGTCTACGTTACAAAATGGAATGATGCGATCAGGATACTGCCGTGCCATCTCTATAATGTCTGCTGTATCCTGAGGAATATAAATTTCGGGGCTGACGATCGGAAGAACCACACTTTTGTCGATTCCGTGGATCTTTTGGGCCTTCAAGAGTTCCTCCGCCGTGCAAAATCCGATATAGGGCGGCTTTACACGGTATGCGTGAGCGTGAATATCTATTAGCATAAAGCATCTCCTTTCCATAAAGCCGTGTAAGCATATAAGACCTACACGGCAGACAATTTGGTTGTAATGTAAACCGTAGGATCAATACGTTACCCACATATCCCTCGGAAAATGCGTTCTATCGCGATTCTTCACCGTACCGTCCGCACGCAGGGCTGCGATCTCCTCCTCAAGGATCTCGGTCTGGAGCTTGATCTTCCACTCCAGCGCCTCGCGGTGACACATATAGTCCATGCTCGGCTCATACCCAAGACGAGAGTCGAATTCGACCAGCGGAACCGTCGCCTTTGCGTTTTCGATCTCCGCACGGAAGATTTCGGAAAGCTCGTCAAGAGTTGCGCCAAAATCAACGTCCTCGTCGGTGAGCAGCGCATACTTACGGAAATAGGCTTCCTTGACGTGGTGCGTTGTCAGCACCGCGCGTCCCATGAACTCGGCAATGCCCGCAATGCGGCGCGCCTCGTCTCGCTTTCCCTCGTGAACGCGCGGGAGCAGCTCTGTAAGACGCTTCGCACCGTTGATCAACAGTACGGAAGCCTCCTTGTAAAGGCGGGATTCACCTTGGCACTTCTCGTACATTCCGTCACGGTAGAAGGGATATGTGTAGTTCGGGAAGCAGATAGCATTCTGACCGTGCATCGCATGCTTACCAAACGGGATCACAAGCTTCTTGTGATGATAGAGCACGATCGGATAAGAGGGACCGATGCGCATAGGACCGTACTGATCCTCGCCTGTGGTGATCATCTTGGAGATCGCGTTCCCGAAATCACGGTAGCTCGCTCTTACGGCATCGAGATGCTCCCTTCCCCAATCGCGAACAATGAAGCGATCGATGATCTCCTCTCCGTCAGGGTTCTTTTCGGTGAACATCGCCTTTGCCAGCTCGGAAATGAAGGAAGGATAGACACCGTAGTGGTGGCACTCCATCAGTCCCACAAGACCGTACTTGTCGTGAGCCTCGTTAACGGCTTCAAATCTCTTGAGCCACTGATACGGCGCGGGCTCATACGGTACGGTTCCCACGTCCCACGTAAGTCCCGCCGTGTTGGTCATAGAGTACAAGGGGATCCCGCGTCTGCCTGCGACCTCTGCCTCACTCGTAAAATACTCACCGGCTCCCGTCAAAAAGAGCGTGTAGTCGGTAGCTTTTCCCGGGACCCCGTCAATGACCGCAGATTGCGACATCTCAAAGGTTGCTTCAAGAGATATGTCCGTAGGCAGATTTTCGATCAGCTCCAGGCGTACGTCACGCGGCCTGTTGCTCCAGTTGTAGGTCCAAAATACGATGTCTGCCGCAGGCTGCACACGGCGGATCACTTTCTTGACAAGATTCAGCCAGTCGGGATAATCGCGGCAAGGGAACCAGCCCGGACGAGGCGGACGCGTCGCTCTGTCGGGATACGCCGCGGCGTTTGCCTTGGCTCCGACAAGTCCCGTCGTTCTCTCATCCTTACTCGGGAATTCTACGCTCTCGCCTACCAGCGTCACGCCCTTAAGCCCGGGACAGCGGCGGAACAGCTCGCCGTAAAGGCTGTCGTAATATTCCTCCGCGCCCTCGTCGTCGGGGTGCTTTTCGCTGACCATGTAGCTGTACGCGTAGGTATCAAGCCCATAATCGGCGGCACGGCGGATGATGTCGTTGAAATCGGTATGCCCGTAGCTTGTCTCATCCTTGGCACGCGTAAAGAGCAGGATCGCGGTAAAGCCTTGATGTGCGATGGCGGAAAGGTGCTCGTTCGGGAAAATATCAAGAGAAAAACCGGAATGCACCATTCTGGTGCGATAGCGCGGTTCTCTCTCCTGTCGTCCCATGGAAAGATAAGGAGATTCCTCAAAGTTCATCAGATCCTCAAGCAGATAGCTCGCCTGTGCGGCTGCGCGCTCGGTCTGTCCCGAAAGGCACACGCTTGTCTTCTTCGTCTCCACTGCGTAAGCATGCTCCTTCATGGTAGGATCTACCGTGTAGGTGATGTACTTATCCGCGGGACACGTGTCGGAAAGCTTGACGCACAAATTCATGGAGACGAGGAAATAATCCCACAAGTCCCGTGCAACGCGCGTCAGGAATTCATTCTCGCGGGGGAAAACAATGGTCCACTCCGAGGTGATGGCAATCTGCCCCGCAGAGAGCGCCTTTTCCACGCGGCGGTTCTTTTTGTGGACCTCGAGCATTCTTTTTCGAAATTCATACTGCATTTCAGCCATAGTATAAACCTCACCTTGTTATTTGATCGCTTCCTTCAAATACTCCAAGGACAGCTTTGCCATCCGCTCACCAAGCTCCGCATTTGCCTTCTCAGAGCTCTTGGTAAACCAATGCGCGCGGTCATTAAGACGGGAAAGATCCACCGTATCGGGATAAAGCGCCATGAGAAGGGAGCATTCAAACTCACCCGCATGGTCGTAGCCCGTCGCATTCTGTACGGCGGTGCTCATGGTGGGGATCACCTTGATCCAAGTGAAGGGATTGTTGTCTCCCTCCAGATCCTCATAATAATTGGCATAACTCTCGCTTCCCCACCAGCCTTCACCGAGCGTTGCCTCCAGATACTCCATCGTCGCTCTCTTTGCCGCCATGCGGTATGAAAGGGTCATGGGCATCTCGGACTCCTGCTCAAACTGATGGTGGATCACAACGTAAATGTTACGGAAGCCTGCCCACAGAAGGCTCTTGAAGACGTAGTATACGTAATCCTCAAAGGCTCTTTCGGGAACGTGCACGGTACCGCTCTTTCTGTCTCCCACCGCATAGGACGCGGGGCTGTAATGGATGGAGGGGGCGAGCATCAGCTCCTTCGTCTCTCCCAGCCTCTTGATGAGCCCTTCCGCGATGAGCGTATCACAGCCGTAAGCACACTGCGGTCCGTGATATTCCACAGTGCCCCCGACGATCACGAGCGGAAGGTTGTTTTTCTGTACGTATTCCACCTCACGGGGAAAGCTTCTTTCCAAAAGAAACATAATAACGCCTCCTTTTTATTCGCCGTAGCCAAGCGTTGTATAGTAAGCAAGATTGACCTGACGGTTATCCAAACGACCGTACTGAAGCACGATATTTCCCGTAGCCTCAAGCCCCATTGCATACTGTGTCTCCAGCGGAACCTCAAATCCGCACATATCCTCAAGATTGTTCATGCGGAAGCAACGCACACTCTCCGCCTTAACAGTCCACTTGATCCCGTGATATGCGGGTGCATCCGGGAAAAAGACAGTGACGTCGATCTGCACGTCTTCCTTCCCTGCGTTTACAATGATCACGGATTCGTGACCCTTCAGCTCCCCTTCGCCTTCGCGCGGAAGCTCACAGTCGGGGATGATCCAATTTTTCTTTCCAATGGCTTGCATATCTGTTTCTCCTTAGAATTCAAGCTCGATGATACCCTTCTTGAGGTAATCGGTGTAAGACTCGCAGCCATCCTTCTTAACGGCGATACCCTTCTCCCAACGGCATCCGAAGGTGGGGCCGGAAATGAAGGTGTCAACCTGGAAGGTCATATTCTCCTCAAGCAGATAATCGGTGCTGGTCTCCATCCAGGGAGCCTCGACCTCGATCATACCCGTACCGTGGCAGGGACCGTATACGTAGTTATCCTTGTAGCCGGCATCGCAGTACTTCTGGTAGAAGCCCTTTGCAACGTCGCTTGCCATGACGCCTGCCTTGAGCTGAGCCTCGGTCCACTCGTGCATCTTAAGACAGAACTCTACAAGCTCGCGTCTTTCTCCCTCAAGCTTGCCCATGACCACGGGAAGTCCGATGGAGGGGGAATAACCGTCGATCTTTGCGGAAAGGTTGAGCTGTACGATGTCGCCCTTCTTGATCTCGCGGTAGCAGGAGCGGCTGATCGCATGGCGTGTGCTCTCCTCGGAGAATACGTACATGGGAAGTCCCTCGTACTCCGCCCCGTTTTCATAGATCACTCTCTGCGCAACACCGACCATCTGCAGCTCGTTCACACCGGGGCGAAGATTGCGAATGACCTCATCGGTTGCAAGCTCGATGATACGGAAGCCCTCGCGGATACAAGCGAGCTCGTTCTCGCTCTTGATCTGACGAAGCGTTACCATAATGTCGTTGCACTTAACGATCTCTGCCTTGGGGAAGGACTCCTTAAGTCCCTCAAAAATGGGAAGTGTGCACTCAACGTAGCTTCCAAGACCGATCTTGAGGCACTCACCCTTGACGCCCAGCGCATTGAATACGTCGCGGAAGGTGTCAGCCTTAAGCTCGGGGTAAGAGGGGTCTGCGGACTCGCGGAACTCGCGAAGCACAAACACACGGTCGATCTTGCTGCGGTCCTTACCGAACACTGCGGACTCGGGACCGACGAGAAGCGCCGCCTCACCTGTCGCACTGATGACAACGCCTGCTCTTTCGAACAGAGGCCAAAAGCCCGAAAAATATCTTGCGTTTGCATAGTCGCTCTCGGTGGAGCAAACAAGCATTGCGTCCAATCCGCGTGCACGGATCAGTGCCGCCGCTCTTTCAATTCTTTCCTTATACTCGTAATCCGGAATACAAACTCTGCTCATTTTCAAATTCTCCTTTTGTTTTTTATTTGGCATTTCTGCCCGTCAACTTCATTTTACTACATATTAGGTGCATTGTCTTTAGATAATCGTAAACTATTTTTGCACAATCGTAAATAAATTGAATAATGGTATTGACAAAAGCACCAAGTAAGAATATAATAAAACCATGGAATTTGTGTTAAAGGAACTGAAAGACGCGGTTTCCGTCAAACGGATCGCCAACGTACACTTTTTTGAATTTGAAAAAGACTTTTATACCGAAAATGACCGTCACCCTTTTTGTGAGCTTGTTTTCGTAAGCCGAGGAGAATTGGAGGTACGCTCCGAGGACTACAGCGGCAAGCTTTCAAAAAACGAAATGATCCTGCACCGCGCGGGAGAAATGCATTCGCTCTCCTGCCGACGCGACAATTCTCCCACGGTCATCGTTCTCGGCTTTGAGTCGGATGCCAAGGAGCTATCTCTTTTTTCCCGTGCTCCCGTTCCGTTGGGAGAAAACGCCGTGCGCCTCTTAGCTGAAACGATCAAGGTAGCGCGTCAGGTCTTCGCGCCGCCCTATGACAAGCCCACCTTCAACATGAAAAAAAGGAAGGACATTCCCTTTGGCGCAGAACAGCTTCTGCGCTTGCTGCTTGAGGAGCTGCTGATCCTTTTGGTGCGTGACTATACCCCCACGCTTTCTCAGGGCAGTGCGCACGCGCGCAGGCAAGCCCCTGCGATCCGCGAGATCATCACCTACGTTGACGAAAACTTTCTCGAGCGTATCACCATCTCCGAGCTTGCGTTCCTTTTCAAAACCAATCGGGCAACGCTCTGCCGTGAATTCAAGCAGGAAACGGGAATGACTCTGGTTACCTACATCAATGAAAAAAAGCTCGCCCTCGCGAAGGAGCGCATCCTTCACTCGGACGAAACCTTTACAAGCATTGCAGCCTCATTGCGCTTTGAATCCATCCACTATTTCACCCGCTTCTTCAAAAGCCACACGGGATTTACCCCGAAGGAGTGGAAAAAAGCAAATGAGAATAAAAATTGATCACAGATATCCAAAAAGAGGTCGGCGCCCGTGCGGCGCCGACCTCTTTTTTTGATAGGTTTGAGCGTTCCTTATGAACCGGAAACGCTGTATTTTTCGGAATATTCCCTGCCCTTTTCAGCGTAGTAGGGATCCTCCTGCTTGATGGTACGCAGTGCTGCGTGAGCATCCATCGTCTGAGCCGCGGCATCGATCACACCGACCGACTGCTTCAAGGTCATTCCCTTGGAGTTTACAAAGCCGACCACCATGGCAGTGGTAGCGAAGAAGCTTTGGATCACGGTAGTCACACCAAGCCCTGCCAGAAATCCCTTGATCTTACTGTTCGTAAGTCTTCCGAGCAATGCTTTCAAGCCGTTTCCTGTGCGGTGCTCCGTTCTCTCTCCCATAACGTTCATACCACGGAGGAAGAGACACAAGCCACCCATCAAAGGAAGCGGGTCGAAAACATCCATCGATTAGTCCTGTTCGTCACCGTCGGTGCTTTTTTTCTCGGCAGTGAAATATCCGATGGCATAGGTAGCCGCGATGATGATCGCGATGATCATAAATACACCGAGCCAGCCAATGCCCATGTATTTCAGATTTTCAATAAAACTCATAGGTTCGAATTGCATATGTATTCTCCTTTCAGGCTATATCAGCTGAAGAAGCCGAGCACCAGCGCACCCGCGATAACGGACGCGATCTGACCCGACACGTTGACACCGATGGAGTGCATCAGAAGGAAGTTCTGATTGTCCTCCTCAAGACCCATCTTATGGACGATACGTCCCGACATCGGGAATGCGGAGATACCCGCCGCACCGATCATCGGGTTGATCAGCGGCTTGCCGAGCATCTTCATGATCACGTTGTAAAGCTTTGCAAACAGTACGCCACCCGCCGTATCGAAGATGAATGCGACAAGTCCAAGTCCCATGATCAGAAGCGTTTCAAGAGCCAGGAACTGGTCCGCATGCATGTTGAACGCAATGGTGATACCCAAGAAGATCGTGATGAGGTTTGCAAGCACCTTCTGTGCGGTCTCGGAAATGGAATCAAGCACGCCGCACTCGCGGATCAGGTTACCGAACATCAAAAATCCGATCAGAGAGCCTGCGGAGGGAGCAAAAATGCAAGCTACGATGGAGATTACGATCGGGAACAGGATCTTCGTTCTCTTGCTGACCGTTCTCTGCGCGTACGGCATGCGGATCCGACGCTCGTTCTTCGTGGTCAATGCCTTGATCACGGGAGGCTGAATGATCGGAACCAAAGCCATATAGGAATACGCCGCAACGGTAATGGCGCCTATGTAGTTAGATCCAAGCGCATTGGCAACGACGATGGAGGTAGGTCCGTCTGCCGCACCGATGATGGAGATCGATGCCGCATCCTTGATATCCGGGAAAAAGATGGATGCGGTGCAAAGCGTAAAGAAGATACCGAACTGTGCCGCCGCACCGAAGAGCATCAGCTTCGGGTTGGAAAGCAGAGGACCGAAATCGATCATCGCACCGATACCGATAAAGAGCAGGAGCGGGAAAAGCTCGTTTGCGATACCCGCCTCGTACAGCTCGTGCAGAGGCTCTGCAATACCGCCGAGCACCGTGAAGTTCATCTCATCACAGCAGGTAATTCCTTCCACGCGCAAATTTCCGCACGCGGTGCACTTTGTGACGGTCTCCACAACACCCGGGAAGTTCATCAAAATCGCGCCAAAGCCGATCGGCAAAAGCAGTGTAGGCTCCATTTCCTTCTTGATTGCCAAATAGATGAGGACGCCGCCGATGATCCACATGATCAGCATCTTCCAGCTATCTCCCTCAAAGAAGGAGAGCAAAGGTTCGAACAGTTGTAGCAGTTCTGTCATTTTCTACTCTTCTTTCTGTCAAAATTATTGGTTGGTGCGTCACAGCACAAACACCCAACTTTAAAAATTATATCACAAAAGCGCTAAGGATTTATGAAAGTTTTGTAAATATTAGGTGCCGCTCCTGCGATCTTCGACAAGAAAGTCAAAAGCGACCTCACAACTCATAACTCACAACTCCATAACTCATGACTTCTAACTCCTCCTGCACTCTTTTTCATTTTATTTTTTGAAAAGCCCTTGCAAAGAGACTGTTTTTCTGCTATAATGGCACTGCAAAAGAATAACGCAGTTCATCGAAAGCAGCTCTTTCGTTGTCGGGGATGCCGTAAGGTACCCTCGGGGATAAGGAAATCACGGTGAGAATCCGTAGCAACAGCCATTGCCGTATCTTCCCTTGTGGATCAAGTCGGAATGCTTATCGCTCTGCGCCCGTAAAGGTCTCTTGGGCAAATTGGGGAGACTGTGGCGATCCAAGGTCGGGCATTTGCCCTACCCCTTTTTTTGGCGTGGCAGGACGTCAAAAAGCGCTGACAGTACCCCCTTTGGAGGGTACTTTTATTTTTTCTTTTTGTAAAACACAATACAGAAAGGACTAAAAAACATGAAAACAACCGTTACAAAGCTTCTCACGTTCACACTCGCATGCATTCTTCTTCTCTCCCTCGTCGCCTGCAACCAAGTAGAAAAAACAGGAATCTGGGAGGAAGCCACCTATCTCTCCGACAAAACCTTCGGAAGCGGTGAAAAAACGCTGACCGTCGAGGTCTCGGCAGAGGATCAAAGCGTCACCTTCACTGTCAAGACCGACAAAAAGACCGTTGGCGAGGCACTGCTTGAGCATGATCTGATCGGTGGCGAGGAGGGCGCCTACGGGCTTTACATCAAAAAGGTCAACGGCATGACCGCCGATTACGACGTGGACCGGACCTATTGGGCATTCTACGTCAACGGCGAATATGCAATGACAGGAGTTGACACCACAGAGATCGACGAGGACGCTACCTACAAGCTGGAGCGTGCAAAATAAATGTCCACCGTACGTCAATTGCGCTCACAAAGGATCAAGGAGAGCGTCGTGTTTGCGATGCTCGGTGCCTTGATGTTCTGCTCTAAGATCGTTATGGAGGTGCTCCCCAACATTCACCTGCTCGGAATGCTGACGATGACCTTTACGATCGTGTTTCGTGCACGCGCGCTGATACCGATCTACATATACGTTCTTGTCAACGGAATTTACGCGGGCTTCTCACTTTGGTGGATCCCCTATCTCTATATCTGGGCGATCCTTTGGGGGATCACCATGCTCCTTCCTCGGCGTATGCCGAACAAGCTCGCCTGCGTCGTATACGCGGCGGTTTGCGCGTTACACGGGATCCTTTTCGGGGCTCTCTACGCACCGGCGCAAGCGTTGATGTTCGGATTCAATTTTGAGCAGACACTCGCATGGATCGCCGTAGGACTTCCGTGGGATCTTTTGCATGGGATCGGAAATCTCTTTGTGGGAACGCTGATCCTTCCGATGTCGCAGCTGCTTCGCAAGCTCATGGGATACCCTCGGGAAGAACAAAAAAAGTCGGGATAAAACCGCAGAGGCAGATATTTTTGATGCCGAAAGCAATTCATTGGGAGACAAACGCGGAAATGCGTTTGTCTCTCTTTTTTGCGCATTTTTGCGTATTCTTCAAGCATTTTCTGTTCTTCTGCCGTTTTCGTTGCAAGTGTTGACTTTTTTTGATTTTCTGCTATACTTATATGGGTAGTTTATACGCAAGAAAGGATTCGGACTATGTATGATGTGGCTGTTATAGGCGGTGGAGTTGTCGGCGGTATGATCGCCCGCAAGCTCTCCTCCTACCGTCTTGATCTGTGTATTCTGGAAAAGGCACACGACGTCGCAATGGGCGCAAGCTCGGCAAACTCTGCCATTGTCCACGCGGGCTTTGACGCAAAAGAGGGCTCTCTGAAAGCCAAGCTCAACGTCAAAGGCTCGGAAATGATGGAAAAGGTCTGTCGTGAGCTCGGTGTCAAATACCAAAACAACGGCTCCCTGGTCATCGGCTTTGACGAGGCTGATCGCGCCACCGTGGAAGAGCTTTACCGTCGTGGGGTCGCAAACGGTGTCAAGGAACTTCGCGTTGTGGAAAGAGATGAGCTTTCGCGCCTTGAGCCGAACGTTTCCAAAAATGCGATCTGCGCACTTTATGCGCCCACGGGAAGCATCGTCTGTCCCTATGAATTGACGATCGCATCCATCGGTAACGCAATGGACAACGGAGCGGATCTGCACCTTGATTTTGAAGTAAAAAAGATCGAGGATATGGGAGAATTCTTCCGTATTTCCTCCGGGCGGGACACCGTTTGTGCCCGTTATATCGTCAACGCCGCAGGTCTTTATTCCGATGCGATCGCCCACATGGTGGGAGACGACAGCTTTAGCGTGCACCCGCGCCGCGGTGAATACGTTCTCCTTGATAAGGAGTGCGGCACGCTGGTGCGCTCCACGGTCTTCCGTACGCCAAGCAAGATGGGAAAGGGCATTCTTGTCTCCCCCACCGTTGACGGCAACCTCCTCACGGGTCCTACCTCCTTTGATATGGAGGACAAGACCGACCGCTCTACCACGGCAGAGGGACTTTCTCTCGTAATGAAGCAGGCGGGCGAGAACGTAGAGGGTGTGCAGTTCGGAAAATCCATCACCTCCTTCTGCGGACTTCGCGCAGTCGGCTCCACAGGTGACTTTATCATCAACCTTCCCCGCCCCCGCTTTGTCAATGCGGCAGGTATTGAGTCCCCCGGACTCTCCTCAGCCCCCGCCATTGCGGAATACGTGGCAGAGCTTCTGGCATCGGGCGGTCTCGCGCTTGACGGAAAGCAGGACTTCAACCCTTACCGCGCTCCCATGCATGCATTCCGCGAGGGAACGCTTGAAGAAAAGAACGAGATGATCAAAAAGGATCCCTCATACGGTCATATCATCTGTCGCTGTGAAACGGTCAGCGAGGGCGAGATCCTTGCTGCGATCCGTCAAAACCCGAAGCCTCGCGACCTTGACGGAGTCAAGCGTCGGACACGGGCACAAATGGGACGCTGTCAGGGCGGCTTCTGTGCTCCCTACATCGTAGAGCTTCTTGCCAACGAAATGCAGATCCCCTATGAGGAGGTCACCAAATTCGGCGGTGGGTCCCTGATCAATTACAACAAAACGAAGGGAGAAGAGATCCAATGAAGCAAACAGAGCTTGTGATCATCGGCGGCGGCCCCGCAGGAATGAGTGCCGCGCTTGCGGCACACACGTGCGGCATCCGCGATATCCTCATTCTGGAGCGCGACTGTGCTTTGGGCGGCATTCTTCAACAGTGTATTCACAACGGCTTCGGACTTCACCGCTTCGGCGAGGAGCTGACAGGCCCCGAATACGCATGGAGATATGAAAAAGAGGTGCGCGAGAAGGAGATCCCCTTCTTGCTTGACACCATGGTGCTTGACATTTCTCCCGAGCGTGTCATTACCGCAACCAATAAGGAAAACGGCATTTTCCAAATACAGGCAAAGGCAGTCATCCTTGCCATGGGATGCAGAGAGCGTCCGCGCGGAGCTCTCAACATTGCGGGAACGAGACCCGCAGGCATCTACAGCGCCGGTACCGCGCAAAAATACGTCAATCTCAAGGGATATCTGCCCGGGCGCGACGTTGTCATCCTCGGCTCGGGGGACATCGGACTGATCATGGCACGCCGTATGACGCTTGAGGGCGCGCGTGTGCACGCCGTGTGCGAGCTGATGCCGTATTCCGGCGGTCTTGCGCGGAACATCGAGCAATGTCTCAACGATTTCAACATTCCCTTAAAGCTTTCTCATACCGTGGTAGAAATTCACGGCAAGGAGCGTCTTGAAGGCGTTACGATCGCACGCGTGGACGAAAAGCGCCGTCCGATTCCCGAAACGAGGGAATATATCCCCTGCGACACGCTGCTGCTCTCCGTCGGGCTGATCCCCGAAAACGAGCTCTCCAAGACCGCGTCTGTCCCGCTTGACCGCATCACGAACGGTGCGCTGGTCGACCAGGACAGGGAAACGGAGGTGGAAGGCATTTTTGCCTGCGGCAACGTATTGCACGTGCACGATCTTGTCGACTTTGTTTCCGAGGAAGCGCAGATCGCAGGTGAGAGTGCCGCGGCTTACATCAAGGGGGAAACGGCTCAGCGCACCGACGTAAAGCTTCGTACGGACGGAAAGATCCGCTACACGGTTCCCCAGCGCATTACCAAGAAAAAGGACGTTTCCGTTTATTTCCGCGTCGCCGACGTTTACCGCAACGCACGGATCAAGGTCATGAACGGAGAATCCGTCGTATATCAGAAGAAGAAGGCACGAATGTCCCCCGGCGAGATGGAATGTATTACACTCAAATCCGAGCTTTTTGAAAATACTTCCGAGCTTTATCTTTCATTGGAGGTGGAAAAATGAAACGTGAATTGACCTGTATTGTCTGCCCCATGGGATGCAGGCTGGAGGCAGAGCTTGAGGATGGACAGGTTATATCCGTCAAGGGGTTTACCTGCCCTCGCGGAAAGCGTTACGCGATCGACGAATGCACGCATCCCGTACGCACACTGACCTCCACGGCACGCACCGCCGACGGTGGTGTGATCCCCGTCAAAACGGACCGCGCGATTCCAAAGGAGCTCATCTTTGAGTGCATGAAGGAGATCAACCGTATTTGCATTCCCCTTCCCGCTCACATCGGAGACGTGGTCGCAAAGAACGTTCTCGGCACGGGCGCCGATCTGATCGTCACCGCGAATCGGGATTGAACAACCGAAAAGGGATGATCTGCTATGCTTTGTGCCCTTAAGGACAGTTTCATTCTATGGGAAGGCACCTAAACAAGCGAGGACCGACAGAGGCTCCCTCCGGGAGGAGGGCCTATGTAGTTCACCTGCAAGTGCGTACTTACTCACCGCCGAAGATAGTCGTAAAAAACAAAAGAGCCGATACGGAAATAAATCCATATCGGCTTTTTTACTGTCCGCAAGAACATAACGCCTATATGAAGTCCTTTTTCTTTCGAATCCTCGAAGTTTTTTCCAAAAAACATTGCAACGGCACCGAAAATATGTTATAATATGCGCAGGAAGCCTTGCTACGCAAGTCTTCGGGCTTTGCCCTATGCGCACTGCTGTGCGCCTGCGCTATTGACGGCCTCACAAAAATGTTTGTGCAAGCACACATTTTTGTTTCGTGGTATAATACGCGCAGGAAGCCTTGCTACGCAAGTCTTCGGGCTTTGCCCTATGCGCACTGCCGTGCGCCTGCTATATTGACGGCCTCACAAAAATGTTTGTGCAAGCACACATTTTTGTTTCGTGGTATAATACGCGCAGAAAGCCTTGCTTTGCAACTCTTTGGGCTTTGCCCTGTGCGCACCGCTGTGCGCCTGCGCCATTGACGGCCTCACAAAAATGTTTGTGCAAGCACACATTTTTGTTTCGTGGTATCATATTTTTGTATGACGAAATCTCGAATACATTTGAAAGGAAACACATCCGTTATGAAAACCTCCGAATTAAAATCCGCGATCCTTAGCGGTCAGTTTGATGCCCGCTTTTCCTATATTTACGGTGCAGATGCCGTCAGCGCACAAAAGGAGCGCTACGCCGCTGCCGTCGACGCCTTTGCGTCTCTTTACGGCGAGGACAGAGATGCCTCCCTTTTCTCCGTTGCGGGACGCAGTGAGCTTTCGGGCAACCACACGGATCACAATCACGGCTGTGTCGTTGCAGCCTCCATCAATCTGGACATCATTGCAGTAGCAGCACCCTCCGAGGGCTCCGTCATTCGCGTCAAGAGCGAGGGCTTTGACGAGGATCGTGTTGACATTGCCGCCTTCAAGTCTCCCCGCGAGATTCCCACGGGACACTCCGACGAGCTGATCGCAGGTATGGTGGCGGGCTTTGTCAAGGACGGCTACAGCGTCGGTGCATTTGACGCTTATACGACCTCCAACGTCCTCAAGGGCTCCGGTGTCTCCTCCTCCGCTGCATTCGAGGACATGATCGGTAATATTCTGAATCATCTTTACAACGATGGCAAGGTAGACAACGTAGAGATCGCAAAGCTTGCGCAGTATGCCGAAAACAAATTCTTCGGTAAGCCCTGCGGTCTGATGGACCAGGTGGCATGTGCCGTCGGCGGCATTGTGGCGATCGACTTCAACGATCCCGCATCTCCCATCATCGAAAAGGTCGATTTTGACATCACTGCTGCAGGCTATAATCTCTGTATCGTCAACACCGGCGGAAATCACGCGGATCTTACCGATGACTATGCCTCCGTTCCGGCAGAAATGAAATCGGTTGCCTCCTACTTCGGCAAACAATTCCTGCGTGACGTACGTGAGGAGGACGTCGTAGCAAGCATTCCCCTGCTGCGTGAGCGCTACGGCGACCGCGCAGTCCTTCGTGCATTGCACTTCTATGCAGAAAACGCCCGTGTTGCCAAGCAAAAGACGGCACTGCTGGGCGGTGACCTTGATGCATTCTTCTCGGAGGTCCTCTCTTCCGGACGCTCCTCCTTCTGCTATCTGCAAAACGTTTACACCACGAAAAACGTTTCCGAGCAAGGGCTCTCCTTGGCACTCTGCCTCTCAGAGCGACTCCTTTGCGGAAAGCGTGCCGCATGGCGTGTGCACGGCGGCGGCTTTGCGGGCACCATTCAGGCATTTGTCCCGAACGACCTTGTAGAAGCCTACCGTGCAGCCATGGATGCAGCCCTCGGCGCGGGTAGCTGCATGGTACTCCACATCCGTCCTGTCGGTGCAGTCAAGATCTGACGCTCTGCAATGAAAAAGAAAATATCCAAGGAAAGTAAGCTTTTAATGCTTCTCCTTCTGATCAACTCTATCCTCTTTCCGACCGTTTATTTCCTTTCGGCAAGTCGCGGCTTTGACATGATCCTGGTCGTATACACTGCCCTTGCCGCGGTCATTGCCATTGCATATTTCTTTTACAATCGCGGTTTTTCCGGAAAAGGGGTCACCCCCGAAATGCTTCCCGACACCATGACCGAGGAAGAAAAGAATGCATTCATTGAGGACAGTAAAAGAAGGATGACACGCTCACGCTGGGTGCTCACTGTCCTCTTCCCCCTGATCCTTGCCATTGCACTTGATATGATCTATCTCTTTTTGATCCCCATGATAAAGGAAATGTTCTCATGACGGATCTGCGCATGTTTTCTCTTTATTCAGGATCCTCGGGGAATGCGTTCGTCATTTCCTCCTCGTTTGGCACGGTTCTGATCGATGCGGGAAAAAGTGCAAAGCAATTGTGCCTTGCGTTAAACGACGCCGCCATTGCCCCCGAAAGCATCGGTGCGATCCTTCTCACACACGAGCACAATGATCATATCAGTGCGCTTTCCGTTTTCCTCAAAAAGCACCCCATCCCCGTACATCTCCCCGAAGGATGCGTCCGTAAGCTGTCCTCAGATCCTGCGGTCGCTCCACACCTGGTTTCACATCCGCCGAAATATACGGAGGAAATATGCGGCATGCGCGTCACCTCCTTTCCCACACCGCACGACAGCCGCGCGTCTGTCGGCTACAGGATCGAGATCCCATCAAAAAACGGCGTTCTCACACTCGGATATGCAACCGACATAGGCTTTGTGTCGCGCGACGTGGAGGAAGCCTTGCTTGGCTGTGATTGGGTAGTGCTTGAAAGCAATCACGATCCCGAGATGCTGAAAAACGGACCGTACCCCTATGAATTGAAGCGGCGCATTGCCTCCGGACGCGGACACCTTTCCAACGGAGAGTGCGCTCTGCTCGCCGCGCGTCTTTGCAATGCGGGGACGAAATCCTTAATGCTGGCACATCTGAGCGCCGAAAACAACGAACCCGCCTTGGCATATGACGAATGCTTTTCCGCAATCGCCGATCGGCGTGTATCCATCACCGTAGCGCAGCCCAACCTTGTTACACAAATGCCTCTTTGGGAGGAGTCTTCACTATGATCCAACTGACAGTCATTACCGTAGGGAGCTTAAAGGAATCCTACTGGAAGGATGCGGTGGCAGAATATGAAAAACGGCTGGGCGCGTACTGCAAGCCCGAGATCCTTCAATTGAAGGAGGCAAGGATCGGGGAAACCCCAACCGATACTGAGATCTCCGCTTCCCTTGCGGACGAAGGCAAGCGCATTCTGGCGGCAGTTCCGCCACGCTCTTACAAGATCGCACTTTGTGTGGAGGGGACACAATACTCCTCGGAGGAGCTCGCGTCAAAGCTTGATGTGATCCTCAGGGGAACAGGCTCCCTATGTCTTATCATCGGCTCCTCCTACGGACTTTCCCCCGAGGTCAAGAGAGCCTGTGACCTACGTCTTTCCGTTTCCAAGCTCACCTTCCCCCATCAGATGATGCGCGTGCTTCTTTTGGAAGTGATCTACCGTGCATTCGGCATCCTTAAGGGAACAAAATATCACAAATAGACAACCCTGCTGCAAAGCAAAGAAAGCTATGCGCAGTATATAAACATCATATTTTTGACAACAATAATGAAAGAAAAGCGCCGCAAGCGTTGGAGGTATTTGATTTGATCGTTGCATTGGAAGAAGCAAAATACAAGCTGATAGAAATGAGGGATTCCCTGATCGAGCTCGGCTCTGCCCTTCGCATTGAGGAAACCAAGGCAAATCTGAAGGATATGGAGGCACAGACGCAGTCCCCCGATTTTTGGAACAGCGCCGAAAAATCCAGCAAGGTCCTGCAGATCATCAAGCAAAATCAAGATAAGGTTGCGGGCTATGAAAAGCTCTGCGCACGTCTTGAGGATGCGATCGCTCTTGCAGAGGTTGCCATTGAGGAAAACGACGAGTCCTACGTAGAAGAGGTACAGAGCGAGCTGGATGCCATCATCGCCGAGGAGGAGCACAAAAGAATCGAGGTACTGCTCTCGGGCGAATACGACAAGAGCAATGCCATCGTTTCCTTCCATCCCGGTGCAGGCGGAACCGAGGCACAGGACTGGGCGCAGATGCTTTACCGCATGATCACCCGTTGGGCTGAAAAAAGCGGCTTCAACGTAAAGCTTACCGACTGGCTCGACGGTGACGGTGCAGGTATCAAGAGCGCTACCGTCATGATCGAGGGGCTGAATGCGTACGGCTATCTCAAGAGCGAAAACGGCGTTCACCGCCTCGTTCGCGTCTCTCCCTTTGACGCCAACGGTCGAAGACAGACCTCCTTTGCATCCATCGAGGTCATGCCGGAATTTGATAATCTTGACACCGTTGTCATCCGTGAGGAGGACATTGAGGTTACCGCGCACCGCTCCAGCGGCGCGGGAGGTCAGCACATCAACAAAACCGACTCGGCGATCCGCATCGTACACAAGCCCACGGGGATCGTGGTAGGATGTCAGACCGAAAGATCCCAGCTCCAAAACAAGGAAACCGCAATGCGCATGCTCAAGGCCAAGCTGATGGAGATCAAGATCCAGGAGCGCTTGGATACCATTGAGGACATTCAAGGAAACAAAGCAAACATCGAATGGGGCTCGCAGATCCGTTCCTACGTATTTATGCCCTACACGCTGGTCACAGACAAGCGCACGGGGTACGAAACGGGAAATATCCAAGCTGTTATGGACGGAGATCTTGACGGCTTCATCAATGCCTATCTCAAAATGACGTCGGAAAAATAATATATACCTTTTTCACAGGAGGATACATTCATGCTGAACAAAAAAACGCTTCTGACCATCGCAGGTGCGGCGGGTGCCGTGGCTTCGGGCACGGTGATCGCTGATTTCATTGTCAGAAAGGCGTCTCGCAAGAATTCAAACGCGACGGAGCTCGTCTTGGGCATCGCCGGACTTGTCGCCTCTGCATCGGTCATCGCTTACGCACACCTTTCCAAGGCTGAAGAGGAGACAGAATACGAGGATATGCTGACAGAGGAGGACATCGCTTTGATGGACGCAAACATTTCCGAGGTCCTGGGCGCTTCTGCCGAGCAATCCGTAAAGCCTGCTCCGCTCAATCGGATCGAGGTAGATGAGGAAGCAACCATCGAGGATTTCATTTGATACGCTTACGGGAATATGCTTCCCACAGGGGGCGGGGGTGATTCAAATGCAAAAACGCATTTGACTCACCCCTGCCGTTTTCCTCTTTTGTTCTTTTTACACTTGACTTTTTCTAAAAAATGTGATAGAATAAGATGTTAATCTGTGCCGTTTTGGAGGATGGGAGGAGAAAAATGGTTAGAATTCTTGCGGTACTGCCAAACAGCCTTGCTTCTTGCGCGGGCATCTGCGGTGGGGATGAGCTGTATACCGTAAACGGGCAGGAGATCCGTGACGTTCTCGATTACCGTTTTTATCTGACAGACACCTCCGTGTGTCTTTCCCTGAAGCGTGGCGGCAAGGAATATACGACCCGCATTGTCAAGGGCGAATACGAGGATATCGGTCTTGCCTTTGAAACTCCCTTGATGGATAAAAAGCACACCTGCAAAAACGGCTGTGTATTTTGCTTCATTGACCAGCTTCCTCCCGGAATGCGGGAATCCCTTTATTTCAAGGATGACGATGACCGACTCTCCTTTTTGCACGGGAACTACGTAACGCTCACCAACATGACAGATGCGGATATCGATCGCATCATTAAAATGCATATTTCTCCCGTAAACGTTTCGGTCCACACCACAAATCCCACGCTTCGTGTCAAAATGATGAAAAACAAGCACGCGGGAGAGGTGCTTTCCTATCTCGGTCGCCTTTCAAAGGCAGGGATCGCTCTTTGCACGCAGATCGTTCTTTGCAAAGGACTTAACGACCGCGACGAGCTGACGCGTACCATGCAGGACCTTTTGGCATACTATCCTTCTCTGCGCTCCTGCGCGATCGTGCCCGTGGGGCTGACCAAATACAGGGAAAAGCTCTATCCCCTGGAGTCCTTCACCAAGGAGGATTGCGAACGAGTCCTTGATCAGGTGGAAGCCTTCGGGAATGAATGCTTTGAAAAATACGGCACCCGCCTTTTTTACTGCTCCGACGAATTTTACCTTCGCGCCGAGCGTCCGCTTCCCGAGGATCCCTTTTACGAGGATTATTCACAGATCGAAAACGGAGTTGGCATGCTGACCGATCTTGAAGCGGGCTTTGCTTTTGCACTGGATGGGATGAATATAGAAAGAGACCGTCCCGCGCGGACTGTCTCCGTAGCAACCGGAGTCGCCGCCTACGAGCACATCCGCACCCTGGCGAACAGGCTGTGTGCGCGCGCGCCTTGGCTGAAGGTAAACGTATTTCGTATCGTCAACCGTTTTTTCGGGGAATCTATCACTGTGGCGGGACTGCTCACAGGTCGGGACGTTGCAGAACAATTGGCGACTGCCTCCTTGGGAGACGAGCTGCTCTTCCCCGCCGTCATGCTGAGAGCCGACGGAGACGTCTTCCTGGATGACATGAGCCCGGAGGAGCTTTCAAGACAGCTTGGCGTACCCGTTCGCGCGGTAAAAAACGAGGGAGACGCGCTGTTAGCGGCACTTCTTGGGACAGCATCAGAGGAATAAAAAAATAAACACTCCACCAAAGAAAGGAGTCTATATGGCAAAACCGATTATAGCAATCGTTGGACGCCCCAACGTAGGAAAAAGTACACTGTTTAATAAATTGATCGGCGAGCGCCGTTCGATCGTCGAGGACACTCCCGGTGTCACCCGTGACCGTATTTACGGTGAGGCAGAATGGCGAGGCAAACGCATGATCGTCATCGACACGGGAGGAATCGAGCCCAAAAGCGACAACGTCATTCTCAAGCAAATGCGGCTTCAGGCGCAGATCGCCATTGATACCGCAGACGTGATCGTGTTTATGTGTGACGATCATG
>SVSZ01000133.1 GCA_015064025.1 Oscillospiraceae bacterium
GATGCGGAAATCATTGTTGCCGAGGGCGGCAATAAAAATCGTGTATATAAGTTGAAAGCGTAATTTTGGAGAACTTCAAAAATGACAGATAAAGAATTAAAGAAGGTAGACAAAATATCCTTTGCAACAAAGAGTGTGATGCTCCCGTCACACAAAGAGAATAGCAGACTTGAAGAGGCTAAAAAGATATGTGAGCTATATAAAGCAGGAAGAGCAAATGAGCTTCCGCATAAAGAGATGGAGCTTACAACAGTAGTGGCAGAGGCAAGTCGTATTGTAACGCTTGAAAACGGACCGGAAGCGTTTGAGTTTTTATTATCAGCAATTAAAATTGGTGAGTTGGTTTTTGCCGGAATAGGTGGAGAACCTTTCACAGAGATCGGGAATCGTATTTGTGAAGTTTCACCTTTTAAGAAAACGATTCTTTGCTGCTTGACGAATAGCTCCGGCGGTTACATCCCTACGACACAGGCATACGAAGAAGGTGGATATGAAGCAAAACGTACTGATCCAATTTATAAACAAAAAAGCTTTCCAAGCACAGAAAACGTGCTTGGAAAGCTTTTTTGTGATACGTTTTATCTGCAATTTTCGCAGGCGTGCAGGAAATTTTTGAACAGCATATGCTCCCTTGCGTCATCCTTGCGCAAAGAAAGCTCCGGGTGCCATTGCGTTGCATAGATATTGTGCTTTTTCCATTCGATCGCCTCGGCAACGCCGTCGTCGGTCGTGGCAACAACGGAGAGGTCGGGTGCGATGCCGTAGATCTCCCAAGCGTGGTAGCTGTTGACGGTCGTACGCTCTGTGCCGAAGACGTCCCAAACGAAGGAATCCCTTACGATATTGATTTTGTGCTCATGTGCGGTATCGTTTTCATGTGCCTTGGAATCGGGTATACGGCGAAGTCCGCCGCCGAAGAAGACGTTGATTGCTTGATGTCCGCCGCAAAGACCGAGGATCGGCTTTCCGTTTTCGTAAAAATGCTTGATGAGTGCGCTGTCAAGGTCATATTCATCTACGGGAGGATCCTTCTCGAGAGGGGCACCGTTGTAGTAGGCAGGCGGGATGTCGGTAGCGGAGCCGGGGACGATCAAGCCGTCGCAGGATGCGCAGATCTCTCCGATCGCTTCTTTGGAAAGAACGGCGACGACACCGATGCCGTATTTTTTGGCAAGGTGCATATGATCCTCAGATGCCATCCATCGGACGTTCCAAACTGCGTTTTCCTGTCCCATAGTCATATAGCGAAGCGAGATCGCGAGATTCATGGTTGTTTCCTCCGTGGTATTTACTTTTTTGTTATGAGTGAGGAGCTATCATCACGGGTTTATTATACAACGGCGCGAAACGTTTGTCAAGGGTCGAAAAAATATATTTTTTCTTGCGGGGTATTGAAAAAGAGATGCTCTTGTGGTATAATTGCAACGTATTTTATTCTTTGGAGGTGTTCCTTATGGAATTGAGAGAGCTTGCCGATGCGCTTGGTGTGAGCACGTACCCCGAGGCGCTTGAGGAGGTATACAAGGAGCTTGGTGAGGACGACGGGGCGGTTTGTAATCTTGCAAGTCTACGGCAGCTTCATGAAACGTATGCGCCCTTCGGTGAATATTACGAGCTTGTCGTCAAGGGTGCCGAGGAGATGAAAAAACGCGACGCTCTTTATTTATGGCTTCGTCTTGGTTATGCCTACTGCAAGGACGTAACCTCCTTTGAGGCGCGCCGTATGCCCATCCCACCCTCCGACGGTTCTGCGGCGGGGGATATGTTCGCGGTTCTTTTGCTTGCGGCAGAGCTTCCTTTGGCAGTGGAGAGGTACCGTGCGCGCGGCTTTGACGAGGAGCAGATCGCAAATAATCTCGGAAATCTTGCAAGAAATATTTGGGTGCACCAGATCACCGTGGGCAGTCTTACCTTGAGTCAGGGACTTTACGGTTGGATGACACATTATACAAAGGCGATTATTTTCGATCATAAGGGGCTCAATTATCAGCCTGCTGTCTGGGAGCCGGATTCCCTGGTGCTCAAGAATAGAAAGAGCGGTGAATTTGTGATCGTGATGATCAAAGGGCGCTTTCACAGAGACGGACTTGTCCTTGGTAGTGCGGGTGCTACGGATGAGGAAGGGGCATTCAATGCCGATTTTTCGGAGCAAATGGAAGCGTTCTTCGGGCGTCCTGTCAGGAACGGTCGTGTTCAGAATCGCGTATGCTGCTTTGATAAGAAAGAGTGGTATGCGGTCCTGCGCCCGGGGGATGACGTTTTAAATCTCCATATTCCGAGAAAAACGAATTTTGACCCCGCTGTCGTGGAAGAGAGCCTTAGGGAAGGGTGGGAGTTGACAAAAAGATACTATCCCGAGCTTTCCATCAAGGCATTTAAATGCTGCTCTTGGATGCTGGATCCGAGTGTGGCAAGGATCCTTGGAGAGAACTCCAAGATCGGAAGCTTCAGCGCGCGCTTCACTGTAAAGCATCCTGTGATGGATGCCGCGGGAACGGGTTGTATGGGGTACGTTTGGCCGGGCGAGACCTGCCCGACAGAGGAACTGCCTGAAAAAACGACACTTCAGAGAGGGATCAAGGCATTGATGCTTGCGGGGGACACGCTCCGTTGGACGACGGGTGTGATCACCAAGGACCTTGGATAAAACAGGGATGATTCGATGGGGCGTGTTGTTGCAATTTCGGGATTTCAAACAGTGAACGCAATCAAATCCTTCATGCGGTGTACAGTTCGCACTATGACGACGCAGGCAGGAATCGCTTTGATAGGATGCTAAAGGAAAAGAATCTCATCGGTTGGGCACTGCAAAACGATACTTCCTTTGTGGAGAATCGCGGACTGCAGTATTTTGTGCGTTGCTCACAGGACGCACGGGCATACGCGCTTCACTGCGAGAGCGGCGTATTGGGCAAGCGAGAGCTTGAGCTTGTAGAGCTGTAACGCCGAAAGAATTATGTCAACGGCGACGTAGCCCCACGCATCGGAATTGCTACATTTTTGGGCTCTTTGTCAATAGTTGGGGTAGAAAAAATCTGACGAAAAGATAAAGAACTATTAAATTGCATAGGAAAAGCGTCACGAAGCGAAGCGGAGTGGCGCTTTTCCTATGCGCCGGCGCGAG
>SVSZ01000029.1 GCA_015064025.1 Oscillospiraceae bacterium
TCATGGTATAATATCCGCAGAAAGCCTTGCTATGCAAGTCTTTGGGCGTCGCCCTATGCGCACTGCCGTGCGCCTGCGGTATTGACGGCTTCACAAAAATGTCTGTGCAAGCACACATTTTTGTTTCATGGTATAATATCCGCAGAAAGCTTGATGGAGGTGATATTGTGAAGGCTCGAAGAAGGACGCTTGTGCTCCTTTCATCTCTGCTCGTGCTTTTGCTTTCCGTTTTGTTCTTTTTCTATATCCGTGCGGATATATGGTTTTACATAGAGGATACCTTAAGGCTTTATCCCGCTCCAAGCATCGAAAAAACGAACGTGACGGAGGGGGAGGAATGGACGCTTGAGGAGCTTGAGAAGAAGGAAAACGTAACCGTATCCACCGCATTGATGCTTGTCAACAGTACGCACCCCTTGCCCGACGGATACGAGGCGGAGATCACGGATTACAACGGTGCGAAAATGCATCCCTTGATGGTACAGCCCTATATTTCACTTCGCGATCGGGTGGAAAAGGATACCCGTGTGCGGATCTACGTATCAAGTGATTTCAGAACGCGAGAGGAGCAAGAGGAGATCATTGCCGAGAGTGAAGAGGGGACAGCCGCGCCGCTTGGTTGCAGTGAGCACGAAGCTGGGCTCGCGCTGGACGTGTATGCTCCGTATTTTGCGGGCGGTGAATTTTTGCGCTCTCCTGCGGGAAGAGCTGTCAACCGTCTTTGCTCACAGCATGGCTTCATCATCCGTTATCCGCGCGGGAAAGAGGATATTACGGGCATTGCATATGAGCCGTGGCATTTGCGCTACGTCGGGATCCCTCATGCGGAGATCATGACGGAGGCGGGACTTGTGCTTGAGGAATATCTCGCGCTTCTGACCCCGGAGCAGTGGTTTGCTCACGGAGACTGTTTGATCCTTCGCACGTCACAGACCGACGTGCTGTTGCCCTCAGGATGGAAATCCTGTGAGCTTTCTCCCGATAATACGGGATACACGGTGATCACCTTGAAAATGTCGTGAAAAACTTGAAAAAAACACAAAAAAATATAAAAAAAGACTTGACAAACGGGTCTTTTGCGTGATATAATAATATGCCGCTTGAAAAAGGCTTTTTTAAGTGTGTCCAAAAACACCGCCTTTATGTCAGCGAGTCTATCAGAAAGAGAGGTGCTTTTCGTGTTTGCAGTTATCGAAACCGGCGGAAAGCAGTACAAGGTAATCGAGCAGGACATTATTTTTGTTGAAAAGCTCGACGTTAACGAAGGAGACGAGATCGTTTTCGACAGCGTTAAGGCATTGTCCAATGACAACGGCTTTAAGGTTGGTGCTCCCAACGTAGACGGTGCAAAGGTTACTGCCAAGGTTCTTAAGAACGGTAAGAACAAGAAGATCTACGTGATGAAGTACAAGCCGAAGAAGAACGAAAAGAAGAAGATCGGTCACAGACAGCCTTTCACAAAGGTTCAGATCGTGAAGATCGAAGGCTGATTGAAAAATCAGTAAGGACATGACCAAAATCGTGTTTTTCAGAAGCGGTGGAGTTTTCTACGGCTTTGAAGAGCAGGGACACACGGGCTACGGGGAAGCAGGCGATGACATTCTGTGCGCTGCCATTTCTTCCATGACGATGTTTCTCATCAATACCATTGAGGTTGCATACGCTTCCTCCGTCGATTATACGATCGAGGATGACGACACGCGGATTCGTGTATGTGCCAAGGCGGCACTTCCCGAATTCGAGTCTGACGATTATAAGCGCTATGCGGTATCGGGGATCATGATGGGGTACTACTGCCAGCTCAGTGACATGCTTGAGGAGTATGCGGATTATCTTGACGTTTCGGTCATGGATAAGCCGTACGAGAAATAAGACCGCGAACCCCGAGGATCCGAAAGGACCAAAAAATTTAGGAGGACAAGAATTATGTTAAAGCTCAGTTTACAGTTCTTTGCTCATAAGAAAGGTGTCGGTTCCACCAAGAACGGTCGTGACAGTGAGTCCAAGCGCCTTGGCGTGAAGAAGGCTGACGGTCAGCCCGTTGTTGCCGGCAATATCATTGTAAGACAGAGAGGAAGCGCTGTTTGCGCAGGCGAAAATGTCGGCGTAGGCAAGGACTACACTCTTTATGCTTTGATCGATGGTAAGGTGAAGTTTGAGCACAAGACCAAGACTCAGAAGAAGGTCAGCGTATACGCGGACTGATTTTTCTGGCAGACATATACGGCGGAGGCGCATTTGCGCCTCCGCCGTATATTTTTTACGTATTGTTAGCAAGCGCTGCTTGCGGTTTGTAAAACAGACGTTTGATCCACGAAAGATCCTCCTTGTCAAGTCCCTTCGTAAGCACCAACAAGGCACCGTAGAGCAATACGGTGGAAATGCAATGTAGGACGATGGAAAGCGCTGTGTTCGGGATCTGCAGGCTTGAGAGACTCCAGAATGCGCGAAGCACCGTTGTGGAGACAACGATGCAGAAAAGCGGCTTGTAGATCCACTTGAGAAGTCGAACACGCGTCCCGCTGACGGAGAGCAGATGGGCAATGCTGCAAACGGTATTGAAAAATTCTGAAAAATAGATGGCAAAAATATAGCCGTTGATGCCGTACTTGGGAATAAGAAGCCAAACCAGGATGACAGAGATAAGCGCATCCGCTATGTTGATCTTCATGGAATACACCTGCTCTCCCAGTCCCTTCATCATGGCATCGGTCGCCGTGTCTACGTACATGATGGGAACCAAGGGGGCTAAGATGCGAATATATTTGGCAGCCTCGGTGTCGGGATAAAGTGCCTCTCCAAGCTCTGAGGAAAAGCAGATGAGGACCCCCGCAACGCCGATGGAGAAGATGAGTGCGAGAGACCAGACGCGGGAGATCATGTAACGAATACGGACGTCGTTTTTCTGAATGCTCGATTCCGCAAGCTCGGGAACGAGTAGTCCCGAAAAGGAGGAGATCAGTGCCGCAGGGTATAGAATAATGGGGAGCGCCATACTGTGAATGCTTCCGTAAGCGACCAGTGCAGAGGCGTGAGACGCACCGCTGTTCCGAAGACCCTCGGGAATCAGTATGTGCTGCAGCGTGATCAGTCCCGAACGAATATAGGTGGTCAGCGCGATGGGGAGTGTGATCGACAGGAGCTTTTTTCCCTCTGTTCTGCCGCTGTCGCGGTCGCCGACCTTGAAATTTTTCTTTTTGTCGATCAGATAAAGGATAAATTCAAGGAAAAAAGAGCCGATCTCTGCTACGATCCCGCCAAGCACCAAAGCACAGCACGTGTCCTCTATGCCGCCGCGAATCATGATGGATAAAAGATACATCGTTGCATAGATTTTGATTGCTTGCTCCGTTACCTGTACGATCGCGTTTTTATAGGCTCGCCGTACGGCTGTAAAGTATCCGCTCCATGCGGAGGACAGCGAGATAAGGGGGAGGGTGATCGCTAAAAGACGCAGTGAGGAGATCGTTCTTTCATCCTTCAGCCAAACGCTACCGATGAAGTCAGCGCCTCCAAAAAGGAGGACTGACGAAAGGAGCCCGAACAAAAGCGCGTATGCCGAGGCGCGTCGCATTGCGGGCATGACACGCTCGCTTTTTTTCTCTCCTACCGAATCAACGACCACTCTTGTGACACCCAAGTGGATTCCTGAGGTTGCCAACGTCAGAGCAAAGCCGTAAACTCCCGACATGAGAGAATAAAGCCCCATTGCCTCTGCTCCCGCGCGGTTAGAGATATAAACCCCGAAGGTTACACCTACCGTACGGATCAGGAGGGATGCGGAGCTTAGAAGCAAGGCATTCCAGAACAGTTGCTTTGCGTGTGATTTCATTTTTGCGATCCTACTCCCATCTTTTTATAGCCGAACGGGACCGAGATCTACCGATCAAGGCCCCGCTCGGCTATTCTATTCTATGTGTGAGGGGAGGGGAATATTTGCCTTTGAAGCGTAAAAAAGGATTTTGTCCTCTGTTTTGTTTCTCCCATCCTTGATGCTGTCTTTTGACGGTGCATACTGAAAAACGGTGTGATATATTGACATTTTCCTTTCTCGGGTGTATAATGGTGACAGTGCCTTGTAAGGAGGAAAAGGATATGGCAAGCATTCATTTTTTGGGAACGTGTTCCGGGACAGAGCCGATGGAGGGGATGCATCACGCTTCCTTGATCATTGAAGCCGGTGGCATGAATTATTGGTTTGATGCGGGAGAGGGCTGCTCTTATCGCGCCTTTCTTTCGGGTGTGGACGTTCTGAAAACAAGAGCGATCTTTCTTTCTCATATGCATATCGACCATACGGGCGGACTTGCCGATCTTTTCTTTTGCATACAGAAGATGCGCTGGATCAGAAATAAAGAAGTGATCAAGGACAACACTGTGGATATCTTTGCGCCGGATCTGGGGCTGATCGGTGCGATCAAAAGCATCGCCTGCAACGATCTGACCGATCATTCAAGCCTTCGCTTCCAAACGAAAGAAACGCGTACCTTTGACGGCTTGCTCTATGCGGACGAGTACCTGCGCGTCCGTGCGCTTCACAATACGCATCTTGGCGAGGATGGCAGTCATGGCTTTCACGCCTACTCCTTTTTGATTGAAACGGACGGAAAACGCGTTGTGCATTCGGGAGACGTCGGACACATCAGCGAGCTTGATCCGCTGCTTGAGAGTGGATGCGATCTGTTGATCATGGAAACAGGGCACCATAAGGTCAAGGACGTGTGCGAATACGCGTTGGAAAAAGGGATCAAGAGACTTCGTTTCCATCATCACGGCAGAGAGATTATTAACGACCGCGCGGGCATGGAGGCTTTGGTTGCGTCCTATCCCCACGATTACCGCATTGCTTATGACGGACTGAAGGAAGAGATCTGATACAAACAAAAATGACCCGGACTTCTTGGAGTCGGGGTCATTTTTGTTTGTTCTCTGCATCATGAGACGCCTTGTGCTTTTTTGCAACGGAATCGGAATATCGCATGGTGGAGCCGCGAAGGATCGTGTCGGAACCGAAGCGTTCTCTGATATCGTCGATCAGTCGGTCAAGCTCCTTTTCCCGTGTGTTCTTTTCCTCATCAAACATGGAGATCTGTACGTCGCCACCTTCTGCAAGATCCGAAAGTGCAACGCCCAAAAGACGAAGCGGTGTACGACGGTCCCAAAGCTCGGAAAACAGCTTTTTGACGCATTCAAAGATCTCGGAGGTAACGTCTGTGGGGGTGAGAAGCTTCTTTTGATGTGATCGGTCCTTAAAATCGTTTCCGCGGATCGTCACAGAGATACAGTAAGCGCGGCAATTGTCACGCCGCATGCGGGAAGCGACGCTGTCAGAGAGGGAAAGCAGCACGCGGTATGCCTCCTCGGCGGTAACGATGTCCTCGGCAAGCGTTGTTGAATTGCTGTACCCTTTGGCATCCTCCGCTTCGCTAAGGACGGGAGAATCGTCAAGCGCATTGGCATATCTCCATAAATGCTCCGAGAGCTTATTTCCAAACATTGAGTAAAGACGGGCGCGGTCGGCTCTTGCAAGCTCTCCGATTGTCAGAATTCCCGCGGCGGTGAGCTTTTGAGCGGTTGCCTGTCCAACGGTGAAGAGATCACGTACGGGAAGCGGATAAAATTTCTCTTCCAGCTCGTGCGAAAAAAGTGTGTGCACGCGGTCCGGTTTTTCAAAATCACTTGCCATTTTTGCCAAAAGCTTGTTGGAGGCAATGCCAATGTTCACGGTAAAGCCGAGGGTGTCACGAATCTCATCCTTGATCCTGTGCGCAATGGCGATGGGATCGGGATAAAGACGTGAGGTGCCGCTCATGTCAAGAAAGCATTCATCGATCGAAAACTGCTCGACGGTGGGGGCATATTTTTTGCAGATCGCAACAAAGGCAAGCGAGGAATCGTGATATAAGCGAAAGTCGGGCTTTGCAAGATAGAGAGAAGGGCATTTGCGAAGAGCCGAGGCGATCGGCTCCCCCGTTTTTACTCCGTATTTTTTTGCGGGAATGGATTTTGCAAGGATCACCCCGCGGCGGCTTTCTTGGTCACCGCCGATTGCAGATGGGATCAGGCGAAGGTCAGCTTCTTTGTTCCTTACACGCTTTGCAGCTTCCCAGGAGAGAAAGGCACTGTTGACGTCCACGTGAAAAATGAGTCTTTGTGACACGGTTCTCTCCTTTCAAAAGGTAAATGATCAGTTGACAGCGGTGGGGATTTCGGCATTTTTGGTCAGTTCATCAAGGATGGCGCGCTCGTGGAAGGGGCGCTTACACTCTCCGATCAGCTGGTAACGCTCATGCCCTTTTCCTGCAAGAAGAAGGATGTCGTTCTTCTTTGTAAGGGTGAGGGCATAGGCGATCGCATGGCGACGGTCGGGAATTTTACAGTACTGTAGGGGATCCTCAAAAGCCGATGCGATCTCGTCGATGATCTGTTCGGGAGGTTCGTTCCCCGGATTGTCAGACGTAAGCACTGAAAAATCGGCAAGTGATGAAGCCACGGTACCAAGAGCACGGCGGCGCAATTGCGATCGCTCTCCGACAGAGCCGAAAAGGCAGATCAAACGTCGGGGAGTATATTCGCGCAAGGAGGTAAGTATGGCACGCAGACTTTCCTCATTGTGTGCATAATCGATCACCGCAGTGGCACCCGAGGGGAGGGGATAGGATTCGGATCTTCCGTCAACGCGTAGGGAGGAGAGAGTGTATGCGCATTCCTTGACGGGGAGGGAGAAGACCTCTGCGGCGACTGCGATGGCGGCAACCGCATTGGAAACGTTACAGGTGCCGACCAAGGGGAGAGTACAGGGATATTGTGCACCTTTGTGCGTCAGCACAAAGGCAATACCGAGCATGCTTTTCTCTCTTACGGGTGTGATCCGTTGTGCACTGTAGTCAGCCTGCGTGTTGTTTGTCGAGAAAAAAAGCTGCTTTTTGGCAACCGCACCGCACCGCATGTCGGCATGTGCGGGATCATCGGCGTTCCAAATGGCATAGGATGCTTCGAAGTCTGTAAACAGACGGTGCTTGCACTTTTTGTAGTCCTCAAAGGTGGCGTGCTCATTCGTGCCGACGTGATCAAGAGAGAGATTGGTAAATAAGACGCTTTCAAATCGGATTCCGTCCGCGCGGAATTGAAGCAATGCCTGCGAGGAAATTTCGATGACGGCGGCAAGCATGCCGTCATCTGCCATGTCTGCAAGTGTTTTTTGCAGCGTGATCGGATCAGGCGTCGTATTGAGTGTGGGAAGGGTCACGCCACCGTAAAGGATCCCGTTTGTGCCGATGTATCCGCAGGGAATGCCGCATCCCTCAAGAAGACCGCGGACGAGGTGTGCGGTGGTCGTTTTTCCCTTGGTGCCTGTAATGCCGATCACGCGCAGCTTTTTTGAAGGATGACCGTAAAAGATACAGGAAAGCTCTGCAAGCGTGCGTCTTGAATCCTTGACCGTGACGACAAAGGCATCATCGGGAAGTGCAAGAGGCTTCTCGGCTACGAAAAAGCGGCACCCGTTCTCATATGCGCGGTCAGCCAGCGCGTGTCCGTCAAAGCGTGCGCCGCGAATGCAGACAAAGAGAGCTTTTTCGTTTGCCTGTCGTGTATCCTGCGTGAGTATATCGATCTCGCATGCGGGGATCGGTGCGCTTGTCAATTGAGAGAGAAGCTGTTGTGCTTGCATCAGTTGCCTCCCAAAAAATCTGCGGAAAAGCCCACGGGAGGCTTTTTGCACGCTAAGATTGTACGGTAAGCCAATACCTCCAATGAATCCGTAAAAAGGGGACTCTTGGGGAGGTCCTTTTTCAGAAGAGAAAGCTCGGTGCATCCAAGCACCAGACGCTCGCATCCTCTCTCTTGCAGATGCTCGCAAATTGTCAGAAAGGCAGACATATCAACGGGCTTGTTTTGCTTGATGGAATCGTAAATAATAGAGGAGACGGTTGCCTGCTCTTCCATGGTAGGTGTGATGCAGGTCAGACCTTCCGGCGAGCAGAGGCGTTCATATGCACCGGAATAAACCGTACCGTCCGTTGCCAAAAGCCCAAAACGGCTTACGCCGAGAGCCTTGAGATGATCCACGGTCTCGCGGATGATGTTGAGGATCGGAACACGGCATTCCTTGGAAAGACCGTCATAGAAATAGTGTGCCGTATTGCAGGGGATCACGATCAATTCCGCTCCCGCACGCTCAAGTCGGTTTGCCTCCTCGATCATAACGGGAAGAGGATCGGCTGTACTGCGGCCGAGAATATACGCCGTTCTGTCGGGAGTCGTCGCACGGCTGCTGATGATCATATCGATATGATCTGCGTCGCACGCGGCTTTCGTGTGACGGTTGAGGAGCTCACAAAAATAAATGGTCGACATGGGGCCAAGTCCACCGAGAACCCCGAGAAGTACATTTTTTTCAGTAGTCATGCCCGTCCTCCTTTATCCGCGGTGTCGGTGCTTCCTCTCCAAACCATACGCGGTAGAATTCATTGCGGGATGCAATGACGTATCTTCCCTCGAGCGCTTCCTGCTTTTCCCATACCAGATTGGCATATTCCTCGGTGCATGGGATGAGATAGAGGATCACGTCTGCATTCCCGAGCTGATTGGCAAAATCGGTCAGAGCGTCGATCATCAGACGCTCTCCGCGAGTGTGCTTGATCAAATGAAATTTCATACAAAGAGAGAGCCGCATGGAAAGTGGGATCCGCTCACAGAATACGTGCGAAACAACGCCGTATTCCCGATACATGCGGTGCGCGGTTTCGTTGACCTCTGCGGAAACACCGAGAAGCACGGGGATCAGCTCGCCCGTCAGCGCGTCCTTTACGATGTAATCCATGATCGCTCCTTTCTTTGAATCAAAGTCTCCCGGAGAGCATTTGCGAAAGCTTCTCTTCCAAGGGGGACGTGTCGCTTTGGGTCGCCTCTCTCATGTCGGCAAAGCGGAAGGGAAGCCCCATTCGCTCGTATTTGACGGAGCAAAGCTTTTTGAAGGGAAGGAGCTCAAATCCGTCGATGCAGGGGTGTTCCTGTATGAGAGATGCGAGAAATTCAAGGTTTTCTTGTGTGTCGTTGAGTGTGGGAATAATGACCTGGCGAAGCGTGGTCGGGATCCCGTGTTCGTTCAGATAATTAAGAAATGCAAGAGGCGCATCGATGCTGCAGCCCACGTATTCACGGTAGAGGCTGTCCGAGGGATATTTGATATCGAGGAGCACTCTGTCCGTGTGAAGAAGCAATTCCTTCACAGTACCGTCAAGGATGCAACCGGAGGTATCAAGACACGTGTGCAGTCCGACCGCATGGCATTTTTTGAAAAGAGAAGTCGAAAAATCAGCTTGCAAAAGCGGCTCGCCGCCCGAAAGCGTTACGCCGCCGCGCTGACCGAAGTACTCGCGGTAGCGCAAAGCACGACGGGTTAATTCGTCGGGATCAAGCGTGGTTCCGCCTTCCGTTTTCCACGTGTCGGGATTGTGACAGCAGGCGCAGCGCAAGGGGCAGCCTTGTGTGAATATGACAAACCGAACGCCCGGACCGTCAAGGGTTCCGAGCGTTTGGATAGAATGGACGTGCCCCAAAACAGGGGTGGAGCTCATATCAGAGTACCTCGTGGAAGGTACGGCTGATGACCTCTCGCTGCTGTTCCTTTGAGAGCTTGTGGAAGTTGACTGCATAACCCGAAACGCGGATGGTAAGGTTCGGGAACGCCTCGGGATCCTCGTATGCTCTCATGAGCGTTTCTCTGTTGAGAACGTTGACGTTGATATGGTGTGCGCGCTTGGAGAAGTAGCCGTCAAGAATGGCAACAAGGTTGTCCACACGCTCTTCATCGGTTCTTCCGAGCGCTTCCGGGGTGATGGAGAATGTGTTGGAAATGCCGTCACGGCAGTCCTCATATCTCAGCTTTGCCACAGAGTTGAGAGAAGCGAGTGCTCCGTGTTCCTCGCGGTTGTGCATGGGATTGGCACCGGGAGCGAAGGCTTCCCCCGCGCCTCTTCCGTCGGGGGTTGCGCCCGTGTGCTTTCCGTACATTACGTTCGATGTGATCGTAAGAACGGAAAGTGTGTGGATCGCGTTGCGGTAGGTGGGGGTCTTTCTCAGCTCTGTAATGGTCTTATAGGTCAATTCTCTTGCGATCAGATCCACACGGTCGTCGTCGTTGCCGTATTTCGGGAAGGTTCCCACGGTGACAAAATCGGTAATGTAGCCATTTTCGTCCTTTACGGGACGGACCTTTGCGTACTTGATTGCGCTGAAGGAGTCTGCCACCACGGAAAGCCCTGCGATGCCGAATGCCATAAAGCGTTCTACTGAGGAGTCGTGAAGAGCCATCTGAAGCTTTTCATACGCGTACTTATCGTGCATGTAATGGATCACGTTCATGGTGTTGACGTAAAGGCGGGCAAGCCACTTGAGGTAGATCTCAAAACGTGCCATAACGCTGTCAAAGTCAAGGAAATCGCTGTCGAGCGGAGGCATCTGAGGTCCGATCTTCATGCCGCTTGTCGTATCAAAGCCGCCGTTGATGGCAATGAGAAGAAGCTTGGCAAGATTGCAACGGGCACCGAAGAACTGCATCTGCTTTCCGAGCTTCATCGCGGACACGCAGCATGCGATCGCGTAATCGTCTCCGTAGCAGGGACGCATAACGTCGTCGTTCTCATACTGGATGGAATCGGTGTCTGCCGAGACCTTTGCACAGAAGCGCTTAAAGTCCTCGGGGAGTGCCGTTGACCAGAGAACGGTGAGGTTCGGCTCAGGAGAGGAGCCGAGGGTGTACAGGGTATTGAGGATGCGGTAGGAGCTCTTGGTGACAAGTGTCCTTCCGTCCTCGCCCATGCCTCCGACGCTTTCGGTGATCCACATGGGATCTCCGCCGAAAAGCTCGTTGTATTCGGGAGTACGAAGATGGCGCGCCAGGCGGAGCTTCATCACGAAATCGTCAATCAGCTCCTGTGCGTCGGTTTCGGTGATCGTCCCGTTTTCCAGATCTCTTTCAATATAGATATCAAAGAAGGTACTGACTCTTCCGAGTGACATCGCAGCACCGTTTTGCTCCTTGATCGCGGCAAGGTAGGCAAAGTAAGTCCACTGGATCGCCTCGCGCGTGTTCGCGGCGGGACGGCTGATGTCATAACCGTACATGAATGCCATTTCCTTGAGAAGTTCCAAGAATTTGATCTGCTTGTAAAGATCCTCTGTCAAGCGGATTCCGTCTGCGTTGAAGGTGGTGTCGGAAAGAGCAGCCTTGTCCTTGACCTTTTCCTCGATCAGACGGTCAACGCCATAGAGCGCTACGCGGCGGTAGTCGCCGATAATGCGCCCTCTGCCGTATGCGTCGGGAAGACCCGTGATGACGTGTGTTTTGCGTGCCAGGCGCATCTCGTCCGTATAAGCGCGAAAAACACCGTCGTTGTGAGTGGTACGGAAACGGAATTCCTGCTCCACCTTCTGACTCAGCTCATAGCCGTATGCCTTGCAGGCATTGCGTACCATGCGGATACCGCCGAAGGGGTTCACGCCTCTTTTGAGCGGTGCGTCCGTCTGGAGTCCAACGATGAGCTCGTTTTCCTTATCGACGTATCCGGGGGCATAGCTTGTCAGAGAGGAGACCGTCTCTGTGTCAATGTCAAGAACGCCGCCCTTTTGTCTTTCTTCCTTGAAAAGTGCCTGTACCTTTTCCATCAGATTCTTCGTGCGCTCTGTAGCACCGCTGAGGAATCTGGCGTCTCCCGTATATGGTCTGTAATTGGTTTGTATAAAGTCTCTGACGTTGATTTCCTTTTGCCAGATGCCTTCCTTAAAGCCGTTCCAATTTTCGTGCATATGTCCGTCCTCCTTCAAAGAGTTGAAAAATTACATGTAAAAGTGCTGTAAACACTACAATTATACACTATTCTTTGTTTCATGTCAAGATATTGTGGTTGTAAAGATTATTTTTTGTAGCAGAATTTTTTATTTTTACAAAAATACTATTGCTTTTTTGCTTTTTTTCAGCTATAATGAGAGGGAAGAATCAAAGGATAAGAAAGAAAATGAAAAAAGAAAAAATCTACAGAGTTTTCTCGCACATTCCCGAGCTGACAACACCGCGCCTCACCCTGCGCAGAATGATGGTTGCGGATACCTCGGATATGTACGAATATGCTTCTCGTCCTGACGTGACGAAATACTTGACATGGAATCCGCATCCCGACAGAAATTATACACGCGAATACCTTGAATATCTCGGAAACAGATATGCCGCGGGGATGTTCTACGACTGGGCTGTCGTTTATGAGCCCGATTGCAAAATGGTTGGTAGCTGTGGCTTTACCTCCTTTAACTGTACGTCTGATTCCGCAGAGGTTGGCTACGTTCTCAATCCCGAATATTGGGGGCGCGGAATTGCCGCAGAGGCGCTGGATCGGATCCTTGAATTCGGATTCGACTCTCTTGGGCTTCATCGGATCGAGGCGCGCTTTATCGAGGGGAACGAGCAATCCAGGCGCGTGATGGAGAAGGTAGGTATGTCCTTTGAAGGGATCCTTCGGGAGGGCATGCTTGTCAAGGGGAGCTACGTAAACGTCGGTGTTTGCTCCATTCTTTTGCGGGAATGGAAGGAATTGCATCAAAAGTGAATACGTGCCTTCTTTACTGTCAAGAATCGGGATACGGGGTGTCCCGATTCTTTATTTTGGGAGGATTTTATGGCAGGATACACAAGGGCAGGAGTGTCTGTTGAAAAGCTTGCGGGAACGGAGACGGAAAAGAATCTTCACACGGCGCTGAGCGGTGAATCACAGGCGTATCTGCGTTACAAATGGTTTGAAGGTAAGGCGAAGGAGGACGGATACGTCGAAATTTCCGAGCTTTTCCGCGATACCGCCTCCAATGAAATGGAGCATGCCGAGATATGGTTTAAGTATCTTGGCGGCTGGTCATCCACCGAGCGCAATCTGGAAAGTGCCGCGGCGGGAGAAAAATTCGAATGGGCAACGATGTATGCCGAGTTTGAACAGACGGCAAGACGGGAAGGCTTTGACGCGATTGCGGATCTTTTTTCACGTGTGGCATCCATTGAGCGTCAGCATGAGGACAACTACAAAAGATCCTTGGAACAGATGAAAAAGGGAGAGTGCTTCAGCTCCTCGCAGACCGAAAAATGGATCTGCATCAATTGCGGATACGTTATTGAAGGGAAGGAAGCGCCGAGTGTATGTCCTACCTGCGCGCACCCGCAGGGATATTTCAAAAGATATACAGAAAAATAACTTATTTTTTTGGAGAGGGCAAAGATGCGAAGATGCATTTTTGCCCCCTCTTGTCTTGACAAAAAAAGCACCGTGTGCTATAATTGGCGAGGTGGAGCGAAAGGAGGTGAGCGTATGCACCGTGAAATCTCTCCATACGGCTACAAAAACGGATTTTGCGACGGTATCCCGATTGGACTTGGGTATTTTTCGGTTTCTTTTGGATTTGGAATCACCGCCGTCAACGAGGGGCTTTGGCTTCTCGAGGCTGTCCTGATCTCCATGACAAATCTGACCTCTGCGGGTCAGGTGGCAGGTGTGGGAGTGATCGTTGCGGCAGGTGGACTGATCGAAATGATCCTGACGCAGCTTGTGATCAATTTGCGCTATTCTCTGATGGGAATCACACTGACCCAACGCTTGGACACACGCTGTACGTTTCCCCACAGGCTTTTGATGTCCTTCGGTCTTACCGATGAAATATTTGCCGTCTCCTCCGCAAAACCTTATCCCGTAGGTCCTCGCTATTTTTACGGCTTAATGTGTGCACCGTATATCGGCTGGGCGGCAGGAACTCTCTTCGGTGCATGGGCGGGCAATCTTCTTCCTATGGATATACGGAACGCGATGGGGATCATGATCTATGCGATGTTTGTTGCCATCATTATCCCTCCGATGAAGAAGAACCGCGGTGTTCTTTTGGTCGTTGCTCTTGCTTCACTCATCAGCTGCTGTATGTACTATATTCCTCTTCTCTCGGGCATCTCTTCCGGCTTTGCGATCATTATTTCAGCATGCTTGGCGGCGGTCGTGATGGCTCTTTTATGTCCCGTGAAGGATGACGCGGCAGATACTTCGGAAGGGGAGGTGCTGCGTGATGAGGATTGACGTTCTGATTTACGTGCTTGTCATGGCGCTGACGACCTATCTTATCCGCATGCTTCCCATGACACTTTTTCGGAAAAAGATCAAATCCCGCTTTGCGAAAAGCTTTTTTTACTACATACCGTATGCGGTGTTGGCGGCAATGACGCTTCCGGCGATCCTTTATTCTACCGAGGGGATCTATTCCGCGCTTGCAGGACTTGCAGTTGCGGTCGTGCTTTCCTTTTGTAATTGTTCGCTGATCGTTGTGTCGGTGGCGGCTTGCGTTGCGGCATTTTTGGTCGGATTATTTTAAAATCGTAGAGGGGTGTCTCAAGTCATTGATTTGAGACACCCCTCTACGATTTTACAGGTACGGCTCTGAAGCAAACAGCATATTGTATTGATCGGTCACTGCGTTCCACGTGGAAACGTCGGTGATCCCGCTTTCCGGCAAACGGTTCTTTTTCTGAAAAAGCTTTACGGCGTTGTAAGTGATGTCGTCGTAACCTCCCGTGATCTCCACTTCCTCAAGCTCTGTGTAAAGGGCGCTCAATTCACGTAGCATGTGCTGAAGCACCGTGACGGCAAAGGAGTGGCTCCCCTGTGTGATGAGAACGGGGGTGGTGAGAAAGGGAAGGATCGCTACACTTCTCGGCTGCGTATGCTCTGTGCGAGAGGCGCGGTAGGCAGCATAGAGAACGTCCCACGTTCTTCTGTCGGCACTTCCCGTCACGGGAAGACCGTAGGCCCCTTGAAAATCCCGCAGGGAGCGTGCTGTATCCGATCCGAAAACACCGTCGATGGGGGGCGCGAAGATAGCAGGATTGTGGTAGGAAAGCTGACGCAGGTAGCGTTGGAGATTTTCCGTAGCTGCGGATTCGTTTCTGTATTGTGGCATAAAATGCTCCTTTTTTCTTAAGTGCCGAGATCAAAGCCGGGGTACTGTCCCTCGCCGAGGCGGTTCCCCTGATACAGGGTCTCATACAGCTCTATGATCTCATTCCACGTGACGGCGGATACAACGCCTGTCGGAGTCAGTCCCACAAGATTTTGGAAGGCTATGACTGCCTCCTCCGTTCTCGGCCCGAAGTATCCGGTCGTGTCAACGGTGGGGATCTCGGGAAAGCTCTCTGCAATGTAATTCAGATATTCCTGAAGCAGGCGGACGGTGTCAGAGTCGGAGCCCTGCCGCAGAGGGACACCGCGGTAGGGGACAGCCACCCCTTCAACGTATTCCTGCGGAATCGTGCTGACGATCCCGATATACGCATTGCTCAATGCATACCAGGTCGCCTCTCCGACAATGCCGTCTACGGGAAGCCCGAAGGTGCGTTGTGCCGCCTCTACGGAGGCTCTTGTGGAAGCTCCGAAGACACCGTCGATCGGTGTCGGCGGGATCGTATCGTAGAACTGCGAGAGATACGACAGATAATATTGGAGGTTCTCCACACCGTTTCCCGTGCTGCCCTCCTGCAGTACTCCGGGATACTGCCGTGTTACCTCCTCAAGTCGGATCCCCTCGGAATTGAGATCGTTGAGCTGCTTGACGCCGATATACACGTTTTGTATCTTGTACCACGTGCCGTTTCCGATGATACCGTCGGGGGTGAGATTGAAGACCTCCTGAAAGCGACGCACTGCCGCCTCGGTGTCCTCTGCAAAAATACCGTCGGTAGCAAGGATCTTTGGTATGGAGGGGAAGTTGGTGGAGATACGGTTCAATCGGATCTGCGCGGTGCGCACCTGATCTCCCGTAGACCCTACGCGCAAGGGGAACGTCGGTGCACTGACGGTATCGTTCGCAACGGGGACGTTGGTTACGAGCTCGATGTTGTCCCCATAGTAATAGGTCAGAATTTCATACGGCGTGTATCCTTGCTCGGCAAGCGAGACGCTCCCCCATTGAGAAAGCCCCGGGCAGGTGACCGTGGTTCCGTTACAATATTGGGCAAAGAGCGGCTCAACGTTTCCGATCCGTCGGATGTAGTTGTTGAAGAGATCTCCCGTGATTTGCTGAATGTTGTCAAAAATAACGCGGCCGTTGACAAAGGATTGATCGTTTGCGGTGGAATTCGTAATGTCAAAATCATAGCCGCGCGTGCGGTAGTATTCTGTAAAAACGCGGTTAAGTGCGAAGGAGATCTGCGCGTATATGTTTGCTCGAATCGCGCTTTCGGGCCAAGTCGGGTAAATTTCGCTGGATGCGACGTTTGCGATATAATCCGGGAATGGGAGCGTTACGTTCTCCGCGGGAGCGTCGGGCTCCCCCAAGTGAACGGTAATGCTTTCCGGGATGATCGGAAGCTCAGGCATATTGATAACACCTTTCTTAAAGATTTTGCGGTTCGGTTTCGTAGAAGCGGTCCTCTGTGGGGCGTCTGGCTTCGATTCTTCCGTTTTCGGAAAGCGGAATCATATCCACCGGTTGAACAGCTGTGATCCCTTCGAATATCGGAAGCGCTATATAGCTTTGCCCGCGATATCCTTCAAGCTGTACCTCCAGATTGTATACCGCAAAGGGAGAGGGAAAGCCCGGGGTGAGAGACTCTGTGCGTGAGGGGGCGGGAAGCGTCAGTCTCTCCGTGTTTCCGTCTCTTCCGGAAACCGTAGTGATGAGGGCGTCGCCTCTTCCTTCCGTGGGCTCGGGGACGTAATCCCTGAGCGTGACAAGTGCGCCCTCAAGCGGAATGGAGCCGCGTGCCGTGGTAACGTGAACGATCAGATACCCTTCTCCCGTTGGACGTATCCCGGATGGGGGTGGAAGCTCCGGCATCTGCGCGGGTATATTATTCTCCGATTGCGGATTCATATCTGTTTCCTCCTTTTGAAATGACGGTTCTGTAGCATTTTATGCGAGCAAATTAAAAAAGTGTATTTTTGCTTTCCGAAGGTCGCGGAGTCATAACTCCTTTCTCATTGGAATAAGAAACTACAAAGGAGTTGATGAGATGGAGCTTGAAAAGAAGAATTTACGTGGAGCCGTGATCGAGGGCTACACGGTGCTCATGCGCGCGGAGGCAGAGCTTCTTTTGCCGAAGGAGAAAAAGGAGATCGGAGATTTTTATATCTCTCTCGCAAAAAAGTGTATGGCATGGGCGATCGAGGTGAGAGGGGAGGGCTTGCGGGCAGAATTCCTTGCAGCAAAGAGCAGTGAAGAGCGAGCCCGTTTCCCTACACGCCACTATCGGTTTTCCATGCGATATCCGTGGAGTGACGGCTCTTATGCGGCGATCCTTTGCGAATCGGTGCTGAGAGGAGAGTCGGGCGATTCGACGCACGCTTTTCGTCGCGTCTCGCACGTATGGAACACAGAGGAAGAGCAGATGCTTCCGACAGAGCAGATCCTTCGCCTCTTTTATGTGCGGAACGAATCTTTTAGGAGTGGCTTCAAGGCAGACGGCGTGTATCCCGAAAACGGAATGCTTGTTTTTTACAAAAACGCAACAAAAGACAGTGCTTTTATGGAAAAACGGCTGGATTTCGGAAAAAACGGTAAGATATAAAATACGACATTATTTTTATAAAGGAGCAAAAAAAACTTGCATTTGTAAACACTATGTGCTATAATAGCCTTGTGTTGCGGAATTTTTTGGAAAAGTCACGTTGATATGGATCAAAGTGAAAAAATGCCGCAAAATCAACGACGCTGAACCGATGGAGGTTTTATGTCAAGAGAATCTATTTTGAAGGTAAAGGAAGCCGAGGAAAAGGCGGAGCGTATCGTCGAAGAAGCGAAGGAGCGTGCCAAAGCTATGATCGAGACGGCGGAGCGCGAGGGACGCGCTTTGTGTACCGAGGTCGAGGCAACTGCCGCAAACGATGCGCGGGAAGCAATGGCAGAGCTGCGTGCGCGGACTGCGGAAACGCTTGAGCGCGTGGACGCGGAGGCACATGAGGAGATGGAAGCGATCCGTAAGGAAGCCTTCCTTCGCAAACGCAGTGCCGAAAAAATCGTGATCAGGGGGTTGATGTCCAAGTGTCGATAAGTACAATGAAAAAGCTGACGGTCCTCGCCTACAGCAGTGATACGGATGCCATTGTACGACGTCTGATGGATCTCAAGTGTGTGCAGATCCGCAAGGATCCGCCGAGCGCGGAAGCACTTTCTCTGGAGAGATTCGAGAGCGACGGAACGCGTGCTCAAACAGAGGATAGGCTTTCGAGAATCCGTGCTGTGATTCCCGTGCTTGCGCCCTATTCAAGGCGAAAGGGAAGCATCGGCAGACGCGTTCATCGCATCGATTGCGAGCGTTTTGTCAGCGACGGGCGCGCCGCACGTGCATGGGATGCGGTGGTGCATACCGAGGCGGTTCTTGAAGAGCTTCATCGCATCACCGAGGAGCAGACGCGAAACGAGAGCCTTCTGCATTCCTTGGTCCCATGGCTTGAATACGATGCACCTCTTTGCGAGGACAGAACGAAAAAAACGGTGATCCAGCTTGGAAGCTGCTCCGTCAAGACCTCTCCCACAGAGGACCTCTTGGAGGCGGGTGCGTACGTGGAATGCGTATACGAGGATGAGAAGGATCGGTATTTTGCCCTGACCTATCACCGCGAGGATGAGGATGCCGTTTCGAGAGTGCTTGCCGCACACGGCTTTGTGCGCTCGGAGTTTTACGGTGTGGAGCTTCCCGCACAGCCTGCGTACGATCGCGCAGAGGTACGTGTCACGGAGCTGCGGGAGGCATATCTGAACACCACAGACCGACTTGTGGGACTTGCGGATCTTCTGGACGATATCGAGATCCTTTGTGACGTCGAGGAAACCACACTGAACGTTTCGATGCAAAAGCAAAAGCTTCTTCGCACCAGAAACTGTACTGTGCTCTCGGGATGGGTGCCCGAGGAAAGAGCGGAGGACGTTCTTGGCACACTCTCTTCATTTGAATGTGCCTGCGATCTTTCACTTCCCGAGGAGGGAGATGAACCGCCCGTGCTGCTTCGCAACGGGTTCTTCTCCTCCACCTTCGAATGGGTGATCGGAATGTACTCTTATCCCAAATACGGAACGTTTGATCCGACGTTCATCATGAGTATTTTCTATTTCGTGATCTTCGGCATGATGTTTGCCGACGTTGGATACGGACTTTTGATGGTGATCGCATGCTTTGGCGGGGTCAAGCTGCTCAATCCCCGTACCGGTATGAAGCGTATGCTTCTCATGTTCGGGTACTGCGGTATCTCCTGTATGATCATGGGTGTTCTGTTCGGCGGTTGGTTCGGAGATCTTCCTACGGCGATCATGAACAGCTTTTTTCCGGAGTTTGGCGGCAAGGCAGAGGAAAGTGCCATCGGAAGCTTTTTCTACTACGGCTTGATCCTCAACCCCGTTGAATCCTCTACGGGATTTTTGGTCATCGCACTTGCGATGGGGGAGGTCCATCTTATCGCGGGCATGGTCATCAGTATGATCGAAACGTGGAAGGCAGGGAAGCCCTTGGTGGCGATCTGCTCCAATCTTCCGTTTTGGGTGCTTTTTGCAGGACTTGATCTGATGGTTCCCTCTGCGGTAGCAGGGATGCTGATGACGGACGGAGTGCCCGAGCATCTTTCGGCGCTCTTTGCGGAGCTTGCATCGATCGGCGGTTATCTTGCGATTGCGGGATTTGTCCTGATCCTGCTTCTCAAGGGTGTGGGAGAGAAGAGCTTTGGGGGATGGCTGGTCAAGGGACTTGGCGGTCTTTATTCCCTGATCAGCTTTGCCTCCGACCTGTTGTCCTACTCCCGTATTCTGGCGCTCGGCTTGGTAGCCAACGTCATAGCGTCTGTCATCAATATGCTCACGGGCCTTGGAGCTACGGGACCTGTCGGCTTTGTCTTTATGATCATTGTTATGATCGCGGGACATATGCTCAATCTTGCCATCAACCTTTTGGGAACCTTCGTTCACGCGGCAAGATTGCAATATATTGAATTCTTCGGAAAATTCTACGAGGACGGCGGCGAGATCTTCACGCCCGAAATGCCTGCGGAAAACTACTCCGAGAACTGCAAAGAAGTATCCAATTAAACCATCTATAAAATAAATCTAAAGGAGATTAAAAACATGAAAACCTTTATCGAGTACTTTGCACAGCTTTTCAACGGAAACACACTTGCGATCATCGGTGCGGCGCTTGCCGTCATTCTTCCCGGAATCGGATCCGCAAGAGGAGTCAACCTTGTAGCACGCGCAACTGCGGGACTCATCAGCGAGGATCCCAACAAGTACGGTAAGTCCATGCTTCTTCAGGCGCTTCCCATGACGCAGGGTATTTACGGAATGGTCACTGCATTCCTCATCATGATCTTCGGCGGCGTTATGACGACCGAGCTCACCCTTGCAACAGGTGCATACTATCTGTTTGCTGCCATGCCCATTGCCTTTGGAGGTCTTTATTCCGCGATCAGACAGGGAGAGGTGGCTGCCGCAGGTATTTCCGTTCTTGCAAAGCGTCCCGATGCCGTAGGTAAGGCTGTTATTTCCGCATCCTTCGTTGAGCTTTACGCGATTCTCGGACTTCTGATCTCGCTTCTTCTTATCCTTATGAAGACCGTAACTCTGGCATAATGCCTCACTTCGGTGAATGAAACGGAAAGGAGAACCTTGCAAATGTCTTTGAACGGACTTGAAAGGATCACGGGAAAGATCCTCTCCGATGCACAGGAGCAGGCTGACAGGATCCTTGCAGACGCGCAGGCGGAATGCGACAGGATCACGGCAGACTATGCCGCACGGGCTGAGCAGATCCGCGATACATTGAACAATGATGCGGAGCGCGCAGGAAAGGATTTTATTTCCCGCGCAAAATCAACGGCTGCGACGAATAAGCGCAATCTTCTTTTGCAAACGCAGAGCGAGCTGATCGACGACGTATTTGACGGCACACTTGAACAGCTTCTTGCCATGGAAGCGGGGCAGTATAACGAGCTCCTGGCGGGACTTCTTGCCGCAGCGTTTGCGGAGCAGCTGGAGGCTGAGAGAAGCGCGCGTATGCTTGCCGCAGAGGAGGAATGGATCGATCCCTCCACTTATGAGGTCGTCTTGAACGCGCGCGATAAGGAGCGTTGCGGAAAGACGCTGATCGAGAGTGTGAGAAAAAAGCTTGGTGCAAAGGTGCCCTCAGAAAAGCTGGATATGTTGAAAATTTCCGACAAAACGGTTTCCATCGACGGCGGATTGATTCTTCGTTGCGGCGACGTGGAGGCAAATTGTTCGCTTTCTCTTTTGATTGCACAGCTCCGCGAAAAGCTGGAGGCGGAGGTCGGACACGCTTTGTTCGATGTCAAAAAACAAAATTGATCATAGGCGGTGTAGCTGATGGCTGATTATTTGTATGGCAGTGCACGCGTACGAAGCCTGGAAAACGCAATTGTCGGACGCGACCGCATTCTGCGCATCGCGCAAAGCAAGAGCGTCGTCGAGGCATATTCCGTGCTCGGGGAAGCGGGCGTGGAGCTGTTGCGTGATGAAAACGGGAATTTCTTGCGCGAGGAAACACTGCTTGGAATCTTGAAAAACGCTTATCGGACTGTGATTTCTCTCGCACCCGATAGCACGGCGCTTCGCTTGTGGCTTTATCCCTACGACTGTAACAATCTTAAGGCGGCGATCAAGGCATTTATCCGTGGGATCGATCCTGCGTCCATGATGTTTGACTTTGGGACAAAAGACGCACGTCAGATCGTTGAAATGGTCGAAAAGAGCAGCTTTGCGGGACTTTCTCCCATGCTCGCACGCGCGGCGAGTGAGGCGGTCGAGGCTTACTCGAAAACCAAAAATCCTCAAAAGATAGATCTGATCCTTGACCGCGCCTGTTACGGAGATATGCTTCGTGCGGCACAAGGTACGGGAAATGATTTCGTGCTTCGTCTGGTGCGTGCGAAGATCGATCTTCTGAACGTTTCCATGACCCTGCGTGTTCTGCGTATGCAAAGCGGCGAGGCGGGGCGCGGGCTCCTTGACGAGGCACTGCTTTCGGGCGGAGCATTGGACACGGAGGAATTGGGACGCATCTACTCCAAGGGCGAGGATGCTCTGTGGGCGTTTGTCGCGCGTTCGGATTATGCCCGTCTTGCGGACATGTTTTCCGCAAGTGAGGGGACGACTGCCGACGTAGATCGCCTTGCGGATGATTTTTGGATGGATATGATCCGTGAAACAAAATTTATTCCCGTAGGACTTGAGGTCATGGTTTCTTTCCTCTTGGCACACGAATACGAAGTGAAAAATCTTCGTATCGTGCTCTCGGGTAAGGAAGCGGGGCTTCCCGTAAAGACGATTTGCGAAAGGATTCGGGAGAGCTATGTATAAAATCGGAATTATTGGGGATCGCGACACGGTGCTGGGATTTATGGCGCTCGGCTTCACGGTCGAGGACGTGACAAGTGCCGAGGATGCCGCGAAAAAATTGCATACAATGGTCAAGAGTGGAGAGTACGGTGTGATCTTCATCACCGAAAACTATGCCGCCTTGATAGAAGAAGACATGAATCGGTATAAGGATATGCCTCTGCCGGCGGTGATCTCCGTTCCTGGGCAGGGCGGCTCCACGGGCTACGGCATGAACAACATCCGTTCTGCCGTTGAGCGCGCTGTGGGAGCGGATATTCTGTTCAAAGAATAAAGAGAGGTTCATACAGAAATGGTTGAAGGAAAAATTCTGAAGGTGTCGGGACCCTTGGTGGTTGCCGAGGGGATGAGAGAAGCGAACATGTTTGACGTGGTTCGCGTCGGCTCCAAACGCCTGATCGGTGAGATCATCGAAATGCACGGGGACCGTGCCTCTATTCAGGTATACGAGGAGACTGCGGGGATCGGAAGGAGAT
>SVSZ01000030.1 GCA_015064025.1 Oscillospiraceae bacterium
CACACTTCTCATCCTTGACGAGCCGCTCAACGGACTTGATGCGGACGGTATGAGAATCATGCGGGAGGTGTTTTTCGACATCGTAAAGGACGGAACGAGAAGCATTCTCGTCTCCTCGCACCTTTTGGGGGAGCTTCAGAAGGTGGCAACGCATTACGGCATCATCCGTCACGGAAAGATGATCTGCGAAATGACGGCAGAGGAGCTTGACGCGAGCTGCCGCACCTACGTGGCTTTGCGCGCGGGGGAAATGAACAGAGCCAAGAACCTGCTCGGCTGCAAATACTCCCGTGTGGAGGAGGATGCGGCGGAATATATCCGCGTTTACGATCTGACCACTCCCGAGGAGATCGTTTCCTATCTTTACGAAAACGGGATCTGCGTCACGGAGATCAGGACGGACAGGATCGGTCTTGAGGAATACTATATCGACTTGATGAAGGAGGGCAAATGATATGGAACAGGCTGTAAAATTTGAAAAGAACAGCTTCGGCAAGCGTCTTTCGAGCATGCTGAGAGTGGATTTCCGAAGAATGTTCAGAACAAAGCATTTTTATATCATTGTGGCGTGTGCGCTTCTTGTCCCCATCGTCATGACGGTGATGCTGACGATGATGGACGGACAGGAAACCGTCGACCGGCAGACGGGTGAGGTCACGGTCATGGAGGGACCCGAGAGCGTATGGCAATCCATAGGGACACTGCCCACCGAGGGTGCCGATGCCGCGCACGGAGCAGCGGATGCGGGTGCCGCGGGCGGTATGGGCGCAATGGGAGCTATGGGAGGCATGGACGTGATGGCGATGTGCAATATCAACATGGCGTTCATGGGTGTTGCCGTCTTCGTTTGTCTCTTTATTTCCGAGGATTTCAGAAGCGGATATGCAAAGAACCTCTTTACCGTGCGTTCAAAAAAGGGGGAGTACGTGATTTCCAAGATCCTGTCCGGCTTTGTCTGCGGTGCACTGATGCTGATCGCATACTTCGTCGGCGCAATACTCGGGGGCGCGATCTCGTCGCTTTCCTTTGAGCTGTCCGGGGGACTTACGCCGTTCAATATCGTTATGTGCATGCTGGCAAAGATCTTCCTCATGCTTGTCTTCGTTTCCATCTTCGTGCTCATCAGCGTAGCGGCAAAGCAGAAGGCATGGCTGTCTATTTGCGGCTCTCTGGGCGGTGGAATGCTTCTCTTTATGATGGTTTCCATGATCACGCCGTTATCCTCCACGCCGATGCATCTTTTGCTCTGCCTTGCGGGCGGTGCGATGTTTGCCTTCGGACTCGGTGCGATCAGCCGATTGGTACTTGGGAAAACGAGTCTGGTATAAATGAAAAGTAGGGGGGCTGAGTCACTTGACGAAGCCCCTGCACGAAAAAGGCGAAGGTAGGCTTTTTCGTGCTGCGGAATTTGCGGTTTTCGCTTAGCTTTCTACATTACTTTACTAAATGATGGGCGAAAATTGCGGCGTCGAGCCGCAAAGCAAAAAACGACGGGGGTGAGTACCAAATGCGTTTTCGCATTTGACTCACCCCCTTTGCTTTTTTTCTCAAAAAAAGCCAAACGAAAACAAAACGTTAACATTTGTGTGCTACAATAGAGTTATCAAGATCTGTTTGGGAGGAATACGGCATGTTCAAAATTCTGGTGGTTGAGGACGATAAGGATCTGAACTTTACGGTGTGCTCCTTTCTCGGGCGCTCGGGCTATGAGGCGGTCGGGTGTCGGGATGCGGAAAGTGCCTACGACGAAATGTACAGAACGACCTTCGATCTGATCGTCTCCGACATTATGATGCCGGGGATCGACGGCTTTGAATTTGCAAAGACCGTGCGTTCGCTCAACAGCGATATTCCGATCCTGTTTATGACCGCGCGGGACGATTTTGCCGCCAAGCAAAGGGGATTTCGCATCGGTATCGACGATTATATGACAAAGCCCATTGATCTTGACGAGCTCTTTTTGCGTATCGGAGCACTTTTGCGGCGCTCCAAGATCGCATCCAGCCGCCGTCTTGAGGTGGGCGCCTTTGTCATGGATGCGGATGAACGCTCTGCAACGCTTGACGGGGAGGAGATCGCTCTTACGGCGAGGGAATTCGACCTGCTTTACAAGCTTCTCTCTTACCCGAAAAAGACGTTTACGCGCACACAGCTGATGGACGAATTCTGGGACGTGGACACACAGTCCGGCACGCGCACGGTGGACGTATATATGACCAAGCTTCGCTCAAAGCTCTCGCGCTGTGAGGATTTTGAAATACAAACGGTGCACGGGCTTGGCTACAAGGCGGTGATCAAATGAAGGGCGAGGGGAGAGCGCGATTTCTGTTGCGGATCCTCAACCGCTTTTTCACGATCTTTCTGATCGTTGCCTTTGTCATCACTGCATCCACGATGCTTTTTGTCTCGGTTCTTTCGGTAACGCTTGAGTTGACCTTAACGGGAGAGAATCTGGGCCTTGCCGCCAAGCTGACCTTTGCGAATACGGTGCTTCTGAGCCTTTTGTTCACCGCCATCGACCTTCTTCGCCACCATCTCACGGTCGAACGCCCTGTTAAAAAGATCACCGAGGCGGCAGAGCGGATGATCGCGGGAGATTTCACGGTCAGGATCAAATCCTCGCCCCCGGGCTTCACCGACGGACATTTCAACGAGATCATCGATTGCATCAACAAGGTGGCAGAGGAGCTGTCGGGGGTTGAGACCCTGCGCACCGATTTTATTGCCAACGTCTCTCACGAAATGAAAACGCCGCTTGCCGCGATCCGCAATTACGGAAAGCTGTTGGAGGCACCCTCGCTCCCGGAGGAGGAGCGCGTGGCACACGCACGCGCCATCATCGATGCCACGCGGAGGCTGTCTGACATGATGACGAACGTTTTAAAGCTTTCACGCCTTGAAAACCAGAAGATCTATCCGAAGGCAGAGCGGTACGATCTCGGCGAGCAGCTTTGTGAGGAGCTTTTGCAATACGAAACCGTGTGGGAAGGTCGTGGGATCGAGATCGAAACGGAGATCGAGGAGGGCGTGACGGTGCGCGCCGACAGGGAGCTTTTGTCCCTTGTATGGAGCAATCTTTTTTCCAATGCCTTCAAGTTTACCGAGCGGGGAGGGAAGGTCACACTGCGCCTTTTTGTCGACGGCGGATATGCCGTTGTGAGGGTTGAGGACACGGGCTGCGGCATGTCACCCGAGGTCGGAGCGCATATTTTTGAAAAGTTTTATCAGGGAGACACCTCACATGCGGCGGCGGGAAACGGACTCGGACTTCCGCTTGTGAAGCGCGTTGTGGATATTTTACAGGCGGAGATCGCCGTTGAAAGCACCGTGGGGGAGGGAAGTGTCTTCACGGTGAGGATCGGGAGGGATAAGAATGGACTTCAAGAAAATAGGTAAGGCACTGCTTTTTCCGCACGTTGCCGTCATGATCGTTTTGATTCCTGTTGCGACTGCCTTTTTGGTGTATTCCATGGTGGTCCTTGGGACGGAATCTGTGCCCGCTTACATTTCCTACGTGCTGTCAGCGTATACGCTGACGGTCTGGTGCGTAAAGCTGCCGCATCTCATCCGCTTTTTTAAGAATTTTAAAAATGAAAACAAATACGCACGGCGCTGGCTTGACGACACGCGTCTTCGTGTGAACGTCACGCTCTATGCCTCGCTTGCATGGAATCTGATCTATGCGGTGCTTCAGGCGTGGCTCGGATACTATCACGGCTCCTTCTGGTTTTATTCCATGGCAATCTACTACGTATGCCTCTCGGTCATGCGTCTTTACCTTGCAAGCTATACCGTCAAAAACCTTCCCGGGGAGAACGTGCGGCGTGAGCTGATCCGATACCGTGCCTGCGGCTGGATCTTCCTTGTAATGAACCTTGCATTCGCTCTGATGGTGTTTTTCATGGTATATTGGGGCAGGACCTTTTACCACCACGAGATCACGACCATCACTATGGCGGCGTATACCTTTACGTCCTTTACCACTGCGATCGTCAGTGTGGTCAAGTTCCGCAAATACAACAGCCCTGTCTATTCTGCGTCCAAGATCATCAGCTTTACGGCTGCTTCCGTCTCGATGGTGACGCTCTCCTCCACGATGCTTACGACCTTTGGTAAGGATACTATGGGGGAATTTGAAGGGAAGCTGATGCTGGGGCTTGTCGGCGGTGCGGTTGCGGCGCTCGTTCTGACGATGGCGATCTATATGATCGTAAGAAGCACGCAAAGGCTGAGGGCTATGACACAAAAGGAGGTGGCACATGGAGAATCGTAATGAAAAGAACGGATTTTCCTACACCTATTCCGCAAAGGAGCGTGCAGAGCTTGAACGGATCCGAAATAAATACGCGCAACCTCCCGCGGAGGATACGCTGGAAAGATTGCGCCGTCTTGACGGCAGCGTGACAAAAACGGCACAGGCTGTTGCGCTGATCCTGGGTATTTGCGGGATGCTGATCATGGGCTTTGGCATGAGTCTTGTGATGACGCAAATGTGGGAGATCCTTGGCATGAGTCGCGAGCTTGGCATGATCCTCGGTATCGCGATCGGTCTTGTCGGTGCGGCTGTTGCGAGCATTGCGTACCCCGTTTACCATCTGATCGTGAAGAAGAAACGGGAACGGATCGCACCCGAAATTCTCCGTTTGACGGACGAGCTTCTGAAATGAGCAAAAAAGAGAGGAGTTTGTAAACCTGTCAATGACAGGCGCGTAAGCTCTTCTCTTTTTTGTCATTTCTCATAATTTTTTGAAAATGTGAAAAAAACGTGATTTTGTGTTGACGAATTTAAAAGATTGTGATATAATGTTAACAAGTATGTCCGACGGCTTTATGCGGACAAGGAATACGTGCGCCCTTTTTTGGGGCGTGGAAAGGAATATGAAACATGAGCACGAAAACATTGCTTTACATAGGCAAGCGTATCCTTCTGGCGATTCTGACGGTTTGGATCGTGATCACCGTCACCTTCTTCGTCATGCACGCCGTGCCGGGTGACCCCTTCACAAGTGAAAAGGCATTGCCCGAGGCTGCGAAGCAGCGCCTGGAGGAAAAGTTCGGACTGGATAAGCCCTTGTTCGAGCAGTACATCAATTATCTTGGAGACGTTGTAACGAAGTTTGACTTCGGACCCTCTCTTAAGAAGGACGGAATGATGGTGCAGGACATCATCGCGGACGGACTTAAGACCTCGGCTGTTCTGGGGCTTGTCGCGGCGGGGATCGCTCTCGTTGTCGGCGTTGTGCTGGGATCTGTTGCCGCACTTCGCAGAAATAAGCTGATCGACCGTGTGATCATGGTCGTGACGACCGCCTTTGTTTCGATCCCGTCCTTTATCATGGGAACCCTGCTTCTGTACGTGTTTGCGGTGGCGTTCAATCTGGTGCCTGCCAACGGTGCCACGTCGGGCGGCTTGATCCTTCCCGTCATTACGCTCTCGCTCAGCCCCATGGCACATATCACGCGCTTGACCCGCTCCTCTATGCTGGACGTGCTCGGTCAGGACTATATCCGTACGGCGAAGGCAAAGGGCGTTTCGGGCGTCAAGATCATCTTCGGTCACGCACTGAAGAACTCCCTCATCCCCGTTATCACGTATCTCGGGCCCATGCTTGCGTACATCGTCACGGGCTCCTTGGTCGTTGAGAAGATCTTCGCGGTCCCCGGGATCGGAAGACAGTTCGTCAACAGCATCACCAACCGTGACTATACGCTGATCATGGGAACTACGATCGTTCTGGCAACGCTCATCGTCGTCATGAATCTCATCGGCGATATCCTGTATAAGGTTGCAGACCCGAGAATCAATCTTGAGTAAGGAGGAAAGAGAGAAATGAAAAAGAATCCCTTCAGCATGCAGCTTGACGTTGACTCCTTCCTTCCCGCAACCGATACGGAAAAGGAATATATGGTAAAGATGCGTCCCGCATCCACCTTCTTCAAGGACGGTGTCAAGCGCCTGCTCAAAAACAAGGTCGCTACCGTCAGCTTCTGCGTGATCGTTCTGATCGTTCTGATCAGTATCTTTCTGCCGATGTTCTGGCCCTACGGCTATGACGAGCAGCTTGGCAACACCCTTTACGGCGTGGATGCCTCCTACAACAATCTTGCTCCCTTCGAATACGGCGAGACCGAATTGAAGCGGATAGAAGCGGGGGAGAGCGTATTCCCGCACATCTTCGGAACCGACTCTCACGGCCGTGACTATCTTATCCGCGTCGTTTACGGAACCCGTATCTCCTTGCTTGTCGGATTTTTTGCAAGCATCATCGTCCTTGTCATCGGTATGCTCGTGGGCTCCGTGGCAGGCTATTGCGGCGGCAAGGTGGACCTTATCATCATGAGAATCGTCGACATTATCTATTCGCTCCCCGATATGCTGATGATCATCCTTTTGGCATCGGTCATGAAGCTGGTTCTGGGACCCGTGATCGACGGAACGCTTCTTGCCGATCTCGGAAGCAATATGATCAGTCTCTTTATCGTCTTCGCGCTGCTTTACTGGGTCTCCATGGCGCGCTTGATCCGCGGTCAGATTCTCTCCCTTCGCGAGCAGGAGTACGTGCTTTCCGCAAGAGCCTCGGGCGCTAAGAGCGCTTGGATCATCAGAAAGCATCTGATCCCCAACTGCATCAGTGTCATCATCATTTCAACGGCACTCCAGATCCCCAGCGCGATCTTTACGGAGAGCTATCTCTCCTTCTTGGGACTCGGTGTCAACGCACCGATGCCCTCGCTTGGGTCCTTGGCGTCCGACGCATTGGACGGCATCTCCACCTACCCGGAGCGCTTGTTTATCCCCGCAGTCGTGATCTCTCTGATCGTTCTTTCGCTCAATCTGTTTGGTGACGGCTTGCGCGATGCGTTCGACCCGAAGCTTAACAACTAAAGGAGGACGCAAACATGGCTTTATTGGAAGTTAAAAATTTACGTACATCATTTTTTACCGACGCGGGCGAGGTCAAGGCGGTCAACGGGATCTCCTTCAGCCTTGAGCGCGGAAAGGTTCTCGGCATCGTGGGAGAATCCGGCTCCGGAAAATCCGTGACCGCATACTCCATCATGCAAATCCTGGCGCCTACCGCCAAGATCCACCCCGATTCCTCCATCAAGCTTGACGGCATGGAGCTGGTGGGTGCGGGGGAGAAGGTCATGAAGACTGTCAGAGGTAATAAGGTCTCCATCATTTTCCAGGACCCTATGACCTCCCTCAACCCCACCTATACCATCGGACATCAGCTCATGGAAGCGATCATGCTTCACACGGACAGAAACAAAGCCGAGGCGCGTGAGCGTGCGATCGAAATGCTCCGTCTTGTCAATATCAACGAGCCGGAAAAGCGCATGAAGCAATATCCCTTCGAATTCTCCGGCGGTATGCGTCAGCGCATCGTCATTGCCATGGCGCTGGCTTGCGAGCCCGATATTCTGATCGCAGACGAGCCGACGACGGCACTTGACGTGACCATTCAGGCACAGATCCTTGAATTGATGGGCTCCCTTCAGAAGGAGCTTGGCATGGCGATCATTATGATCACGCACGACCTCGGTGTCGTGGCGCAGATGTGTGACGAGATCGTCGTTATGTATGCAGGCTCCATTTGTGAGCAGGGAACTGCGGACGAGATCTTCTACAATCCCTCTCACGAATACACCAAGGGACTTCTTCGCTCCATCCCCACACTGGAATCGGACAAGGAGCGGCTTGAGCTCATCACGGGTACTCCCATCGACCTTTTGAATATGCCCGCGGGCTGTCCCTTTGCACCCCGTTGCGATGCGGCGATGAAGGTCTGTCTTTCCAATCGCGCGGATTCCTTGGTGATCAACCGGGAGCACTATGCCGCGTGCTGGATGAACGTCAAACGGGCGTTCGAGGAGGGAACATTGGATTCCCTTGAGACAACGGCATCGAAAGGAGGAGACGGCAATGAATGAATTTGAACTGATCAACGGCGCAGAGAAATTTCCCTTGATCGAGGCGCGTGACCTCAAGCAGTATTTCAATATCAATATGGGACTCTTCAAGACGAAGCCGCTCAAGGCGGTGGACGGCGTTTCCTTCTATATCAACGAGGGTGAGACGCTGGGTCTTGTCGGAGAATCGGGCTGTGGAAAGACGACCGTCGGAAGGACTCTGATGAATCTTTACAAGCCCACGGCGGGCGAGATCCTTTACAGAGGAAGGCCCATCCTTACCAAGCATGATATCAACGAATTCCGCAAGAAGGCGGCAATGGTGTTCCAGGATCCCTATTCCTCGCTCAATCCCCGTATGACCGTAGCGGATATCATCGCAGAACCGCTTGACGTGCATAGAATGTATAAGAGTGCTGAGGAGCGGCGCGAGAAGGTGCTTGAATTGATGTCTCACGTGGGACTGAACAGTGAGCATGCATCCCGTTACGCACACGAGTTCTCGGGCGGTCAGCGTCAGAGAATCGGCATTGCGCGTGCACTTGCGATCTCTCCCGACTTCATCGTTTGCGACGAGCCGGTTTCCGCGCTTGACGTTTCTATTCAGGCGCAGGTCATCAATATGTTTGCCGAGCTGCAGGAAAAGATGGGGCTTTCCTATCTCTTCATCGCACACGACCTTTTGGTGGTTCGTCACATCAGCCACCGCATCGCGGTCATGTATCTGGGTAAGATCGTTGAGATGGCGGACGCAAGAGAGATCTACGACCGTCCTCTGCATCCTTATTCCAAAGCACTCATCTCCGCGGTTCCGATCCCGGACCCCAAGATCGCAAGAGCCAACGAGCGCATTCCCTTGGGCGGCGACATTCCCAGTCCCCTCAACGCCCCCTCCGGCTGTCCCTTCCGCACACGCTGTCCTTATGCGACGGCGGCATGTGCTGAGGCGATGCCCGAATTCAAGGAGGTATCGTCGGGACACTTCGTGGCTTGCCACAATATGGATAAGGTCAATTAAACAGCATAACAGATCCGCAACCGCGCGGTTGCTTCGCGTTTCATGCTCATTTCATGAGCATGATGATCTACTGTTCATCCTTCCGCCCACCGAGGGGGTGCAATTCCTTGGGAGGCGGAAATGAAAAAATATAAAATTTGAAAGGAAAAAGAGAAATGAAAAAGCTTTTGTCTTTGATTCTCGTTGTTTCCATGCTCGCAGTCGCTCTGGTCGGCTGTGCAGGTGAGTCCGAGAAAAACGACGCTTTCCCCACTCTTACGTACCTTTATAACACCAATGACGGTCATAAGGCAATCGGTGAGTACCTCCAGGCGGCTCTTGCGAACGTCGGTATCACCATGAACCTTGAGAACCAGGAATGGAACACCTTCCTCAACACCCGTAAGGAAGGTAAGTACTCTATCGCTCGTAACGGTTGGCTTGCTGACTACAACGATCCGATCTGCTTCCTTGATATGTGGACTTCCGGTTCCGGTAACAATGACGTTCAGTTCGGTAAGGGTGATCATGCAAACCTCAAGATGTACAATCTTGATCTGACCAAGTGGGGCTATGAGACGAAGGTTGAGAACGGAACCTGGGCTGAGACCTACGACGTTCTGATCTCCACCATCAAGTCTTGCACCGACACCGAGAAGCGCTATGAAATGATGCACCTCGCTGAGGACATCCTCATGGAGACCGGTTGTATCGTTCCTCTCTACTATTACACCGACCTTTACATGATCGATGATTCTGTAGAAGGCTTCTTCTCCAACCCTCTCGGTTACAAGTACTTCATGTACACCACTGTTGACGGCAAGTCTGAAGTGATCGACGTGTGCCTCGCTTCCGAGCCCGACACCCTCGACCCTGCTCTCAACTCCGCTGTTGACGGCGCTACCATGATCTCCCACCTCTTCTCCGGCCTTGCTAAGTGGGCTGAGGACGAGGACGGCAACCTTGTGATCGTTCCCGACTGCGCAACCGAGCTTCCCGCAGGTGTTGCGAATGAGAACGGCACCGTGACCTACACCTACACTCTGAAGGACGGTCTGAAGTGGAGCAACGGTGACGATCTCGTTGCAAAGGATTTCGCTGATTCTTGGCAGAGAGCTGCTTCCGCAGATCTCGCAGCTGACTACGGTTACATGTTCGAGGTCGTTGAGGGCTACGGCACCGATAAGCTCGCAGTTGAGGCAGTTGATGACAAGACCCTTAAGGTTACTCTTGCCAACGACGTTGCTTACTGGAACGAGCTCCTCGCATTCCCGACCTACTTCCCCGTGCATGCTGATTCCATGAAGAATGAGTCTTGGGCAACCAAGCCTGAGACCTACATCTGCAACGGTGCTTACACCATTGATGCATGGACTCACGACAGCGTGATCACCCTTAAGAAGAACCCCACATACCACGATGCTACCGCGGTTAAGATGGAGAAGATCAACTGCTACCTTTCCGATGAGGCGAACACCATGCTCGCTAACTTCAAGAAGGGTGACTGGCTCCTGATCGACGACGTTCCCACCAACGAGATCGCAACCCTCAAGAAGGATTATCCCGAAGAGTTCGTGATCGCAGGTCAGATCGGTACCTACTACGTATGCTGGAACATCAACGAGAAGATCCTTCCCGAATCCTCCGAGCTTACCGGCGTAGAGGCTGAGAAGGCACAGGCAGAGATCCGCCGTGCGATCGCTCTCCTCTTCGACCGTAACTACATCGTTGAGTCCGTAGCACAGGGCGGTCAGCTTCCCGCTTCCTCCTTCGTTGCTATGGGTATGACCAACCCCGACGGTACGGAGTTCTACAAGACCGCAAACAGCACGACCGATGCTTTCGACGGCTACTATAACGTATCCAAGGAAGCTCATCAGTCCAACGTTGATTCTGCGATCGAGGTTCTTGAGAAGTACTACGATCTTGAGAAATAATTATCGTCAGGATCCGCTTGTATTCTGCGGTGATCTCTGATTGCACACTTTGAGAAAAGTTGAGACCTTCAAAATACAAACGCTTCCAACGGAGGCGGCACAAACGCTTGATGCGTTTGTGCCGCCTTTTCATTTTATTCATAAAATCGCAGTGTACAGGCATAAAATTGGGAAATGAAGGAAATACTTGTTGACATTTCAACAAGATTGTGGTACAATAAAAGAAGGTTGTTGAAACTTCAACAAGAGAAAGGGAATGTATATGAAGGAACGCTTTGAAACCTTTACGGTGCTGATCGCGAAGATCAGCCGAAATATCAGAAGGATCAAAAACATTGAAATGGCGGAGTATGACCTGCGCGCGCCGCATATTTCCTGCCTTTACTACCTTTATATTTCAAACGGCATGACGGCGACCGAGCTTTGTGAGAGATGCGAGGAGGACAAGGCGACTATATCGCGCTCCATCGATTATCTTGAAACGAACGGCTATCTTACCTGTGAGACGAAGAGTGCCAAGCGCTACAAAGCACCGCTTGTTCTGACGGAGAAGGGACGGGAAGTGGGAGAGCAGATCCTTAAGAAGGTCAACCGCGTTCTGGATGAGGTCAGTGCAGGACTTACTGAGGAGGAACGGATCGCGTTTTATCGCAGTCTTGCCATCATCAGTGAAAATCTCGAAAGTGTTATGAATTCATACGTGTGATATATGAAAGAAAAAATGGATTTGATGGATAAAAATACCTGTAGCTGTACACGCTATATAGACGAGATTGAAAGCAAGCATGGTGACGTTCTATGATACGGACGAAGAATGTTTGCAAGCCGTCACAGGGGGGGAAGAGAAATGCTGCGATATAAGGAAAGGATGAATTTTTTCAAGGCGATCGGGTGTCGCGTTTTTCAGCTTTCGTTTCGTGCAGCACTCCCCATGCTTCCTTACAGAGAGCCTCGGGTGCTCTCCTCGTGCAGGGAGATCGGTGCGGTGCTTGAGAAGGAAAACAGCAAGCGCATTTGCATCGTCACCGATGCGGGGATCGTAAAAAACGGATTGGTTGCTCCCTTGGAGGAGGCGATCCGCGCGTCGGGGAGAGACCTTGTGATCTATGACCGTACACAGCCCAATCCCACGGTGGAAAACGTAGAGGAGGCGCTGTCTCTCTATCTTGAAAACGGGTGCGATACGATCGTTGCCATCGGAGGGGGATCCGCGATGGATTGTGCCAAGGGGCTTGGTGCGCGTGTGGTCTATCCGAAAAAAGCATTGGGACGTCTCAAGGGGGTTATGCGTGTTTTTCGTCCTCTGCCGCCCCTCATTGCGATCCCCACGACTGCGGGGACGGGAAGCGAAACGACCCTGGCGGCGGTCATCACCGACAGCGTGACGCACTATAAATATGCCCTGATGAGCTTTCCGCTGATCCCGCATTATGCGGTGCTCGACGCAACGCTGACCTACTCGTTGCCGCCTTCTCTCACCGCAACCACGGGCATGGATGCTTTGACGCATGCGGTGGAGGCGTATATCGGGCGGTCTACCACCAAAAAAACAAGACGGCTTTCCGAGGAGGCCGTCAGGCTTGTCTTTGAAAACGTGGAAAATGCATACCGTGACGGCACAAATCACGAGGCAAGGGAAAATATGCTCCGTGCCGCTTATCGCGCAGGCGTTGCTTTTTCCATGTCCTACGTTGGGTATATCCATGCCATCGCACACTCTCTGGGCGGACAGTACGGTGTGCCGCACGGGTTTGCCAATGCGGTCATTATGCCGCACGTGCTGGAGGCTTACGGAAAGAGTGCCTGCAAAAAGCTTCACCGTCTCGGTGTGGTCGCGGGTGTATGCTCCGAGGAGGAGCCGCACGAGGTGGGAGCGGATCGCTTTATTGCGGCAGTGAGAGAGCTCAATGCCAAAATGAACATCCCGGAAAAAATTACGGGGATCAAAAGGGAGGACATTCCCGAAATGGCGCGGCATGCGGCAAGGGAAGCCAATCCCCTCTATCCCGTGCCGCGGCTGATGACACAGAGGGAGCTTGCGCTCCTTTATTACAGAATAGGAGAAATTGAATGAGAAAGATCAGAATCGTATCGGATTCATCATCGGATATATTAAAGCTTCAGAGCACCGAGTTTTCCTCGGCACCCATGAAGATCATTACGGACAGTCGGGAGTTTACAGACGACGCGCAATTAGACGTGTCCGGGATGGTAGACTTTTTTGACGGGTATAAGGGAAAATCCCATACCTCCTGCCCGAACGTGGGCGACTGGCTGGAGGCTTTCGGAGATGCGGATGAGGTCTTTTGCGTGACCATCACAAGCGCTCTTTCCGGAAGCTATAATTCCGCGTGTGCCGCCAAACAGATGTATGAAGGGGAGAATGCGGGTAAACGCGTTTTCGTCATTGACAGCCTTTCTGCCGGCCCTGAGCTGACGCTCATCATCGGGCGTCTTGAAGCGTACGTTGCAGAGGGGCTCTCCTTTGAGGAGATAAGCGACCGTATCACGGAGTATCAAAAAAATACGGGACTTGTTTTTATGCTCAAGTCACTTAAAAATTTTGCAAGCAACGGGCGTGTTTCTCCGATCGTCGCAAAGATCGTTGGTATCACGGGCATTTGCATTGTCGGGCGCGCAAGCACCGAGGGGACGCTTGAGCCGGTGCACAAGTGCCGTGGGGAAGGAAGGTCGCTTGAAACGCTCATTGAGGATCTTCGGAATGCGGGACTGCATCACGGACGGGTAAGCATCGGGCACTGTCGGAATGAAGCGGCGGCAAAGAAGCTCTCCGAAATGATCCGCGCCGCATTTGATCGGGCGCGGGTCGAGATCCATCCCCTGCGGGGACTTTGCAGCTTTTATGCCGAAAAGGGAGGCCTCTTGGTAGGCTTTGAAAAAAACTGATCACCAACGGAGGAATTTATGACGGGTGAGGAAATAGGAAGACTGCTGGAGAGACAGCGGACATATTACAGAAGCGGAGCAACGCTTCCCGTGAAATTTCGCCGCGAGCAGCTTAAAAAGCTCTATGCAGCGGTCAAAAAATATCAGAATGAGGTCAACGCGGCTCTGACGGAGGATCTTGGGAAAAGCGCTTACGAGGGCTTTATGTGCGAAAGCGGGCTTGTGTTGACCGAAATATCCTATATGATGAGTCACGTAAAAAAATTTGCAAAGCGGAAGCGCGTCCCCACACCGCTTGCCCAATTTCCGTCGCACAGCTTCAAGGCGCCCGTACCGTTGGGAAACACGCTCATTATGAGCCCTTGGAACTATCCCTTCCTTTTGACGGTAGAGCCTCTTGCCAATGCGATCGCCGCAGGAAACACGGTGATCCTCAAGCCGAGTGCCTATTCTCCCGCAACGGGAAGGATCGTGGAGCGCATTGTCAGCGAATGCTTTGATCCCTCGTACGTGGCGGTGGTCAGCGGTGGGAGAGCCGAGAACGCGGCATTGCTTGATCAGAAGTTCGATTTCGTTTTCTTTACGGGCAGTAAATCGGTCGGCAAGGAGGTGCTGCGCCATACGGCGGAGCGCCTGACGCCTGCTGTCCTGGAGCTTGGAGGCAAGAGCCCTTGCATCGTAGACGAGAGTGCTAACATATCTCTCGCCGCACGGCGCATCGTCTTTGGAAAGTACCTCAACTGCGGTCAGACCTGCGTTGCTCCCGACTACATCCTTTGTCATCGCTCCGTCAAAGATGCGTTTGTGCAGGCTGTGATCAAGGAGATCGGACGTCAGTACGGCGAGAAGCCTCTTGAAAACAAGGATTACGGAAAGATCGTCAACGAAAAGCATTTTGCGCGTCTTTGCTCTCTGATCGATGAAAAAAAGGTCGTCTGCGGAGGAGAACGGGATCCCTTGTCTTGCAGGATCGCCCCCACGGTCATGGACGGCGTGACCGAGGAGGATGCCGTGATGGGGGAGGAGATCTTCGGTCCCATCATGCCCATTCTCACGTACGACGATTTCGATGCTCTTGTGAATTCCCTCAAGGAAAAGGAAAAGCCGTTGGCACTTTACCTTTTTACAAGCAACAAAAAGCACGCTCGCCGTGTCACGGGTGAGCTTTCCTACGGTGGCGGTTGTATCAACGACGTTGTCATCCATCTTGCCACGAGTGCGATGGGCTTTGGCGGTGTCGGTGAGAGCGGTATGGGAAGCTATCACGGAAAGGACGGATTTGACGCGTTTACACACTACAAATCCATTGTGGATAAGAAGACGTGGCTGGATCTTCCGATGCGCTATCAGCCCTATCGGAGTAGCCTATACGAAAAGCTTTTGCATATATTTTTGAGGTGACGCATGAAATATGGCGCACAATGTGATACAATATAGATAAGAAACAACAGCTTGAGGTGTACAGTAATGATAAAAGCGGTTTTGATCGATATAGACAATACCTTACTCGATTTTGATGCATACGTGAGGGAGGCAATGCGCGACGGCTTTGAAAAATTCGGTCTGCCTTCTTACCGTGACGAAATGTACGGCGTATTTTTGCGTGTCAATACAGAATTTTGGCATCGGCTCGAACGCGGAGAGATCACCTACGGAGAACTCTTGCGTGAGCGATGGAATTGCATTTTTTCGGCGCTGGGCATCTCCTTTGACGGTCCCACGTTTGAAGCGTATTTCAAGAGCTGTCTTTTTGACAGTGCCATCCCGGTGGAAGGAGCTGCAGAGCTTCTGGAATATTTGAAGGGACGGTACATACTGTGTGCCGCAAGCAACGGCCCCTACCGCCAGCAGATCAACCGTCTGGAAAAGGGTGGGCTACTTCCGTATTTTTCCGAGTGCTTTATTTCCGAGCAGATCGGCGCGTCCAAGCCCTCGGCGGCGTTTTTCTCGCGTTGCATGGATACTCTCAACCGTGCAAGAGCGGAGGCAGGGGAGGAGGCGCTTTTCCCCTCGGAGGTCATGATGATCGGAGATTCGCTGACCTCGGATATTGCGGGCGCGATCGGAAGTGGCATTGAGACCTGCTTCTTTAACAGAGACATGCGACCGCTTCCACAGGACCTGTCGATCGATCACGTTGTATATACGTTGGAAGAAATAAGGCGCTTTTTGTAAGGCGCACCAAACACGATTCGAACAAAAGGAGTTACAATGAACTTTTCTGAAAACAGGCGCAAGCGAAAAATATGGATCATCACGGCTTTTGTCCTTCTTGCGCTTTTAATGATCGTTGCGGCTTGCGCGATCTACGTTGGAGATTATTACAGAGCGGATCAGGAAGCGATCGAGGCTTTTGCACCTATGAACGAGGTCACCTTTAGGACGCTTGAGGACGGAACGATGGTGTTTGAACCGGAAAATGCAGACGTCGGTTTTATCTTCTACCCGGGCGGAAAGGTAGACTATACAGCATATCAGCCGCTCATGGCAGCTTGCGCAAAGCAAGGGATCTTGTGTGTACTCGTGAAGATGCCCTTCAATCTTGCAGTGCTTGATATGAATGCTGCGGACGGTATACAGGAGAAATATCCCGAGATTGAGGACTGGTATATAGGGGGGCATTCCCTCGGCGGATCGATGGCGGCTTCCTATCTTGCAGATCATACGAACGATTACAAGGGCTTGATTTTGCTCGGTTCATATTCCACGGCAGATCTGTCGGAAACCGATCTTGAGGTGCTTTCCGTATACGGTAGTGAGGATAGGGTGCTTAACCGTGAGAAATATGACGAAAACAAGTCAAACCTGCCTCCTGATTTTAAAGAGGTCGTGATAGACGGCGGTTGCCATTCCTATTTCGGTATGTACGGAGCACAGGATGGTGACGGTACACCTACGATCGGTAACGAGGAACAGATTCACTTAACGGTAGCGAATATTGTTAAAGTAACGGGATAAAGTGCCATTACAAATGTTTTATGATTTCCTTGAGAGCCGGATCCATGCGTAGGAGCGCGGAGCGGAAAGCGTTACAGAGAGGCGCCCCTCTCCGGTAGAGAGCTTTGCCTCGGTGTTTGTTGCAAGCACCTCGGGAAGCTCGAGGCCTTGCGGAAGCTCCACGGTCACGGTGTCGCGATCGGTCACCTCGCGCAAAAGAATAAGGTGGAGCGCCTCCTCCGTATCTGCCGAAAAGCCTGTCAGCGTTGCGCCGGAGGGCTCCTCACCGATGGGAGATACGTCCGCACGGACAAGCTCATCGCGCCATGTACGCCAGACGGAAAGGATCGCACGCAGGCGTTCTGCCTCACGCTCGGGCAGGCGCTGCATCTCCATCCAGAACAGAGGATTGGAGACCATTACGCTCGCAAACAGATAATCTATGTCATATAGCGCGGGGCGAAGAGGGTCGTCCTCGCGGTACTGATCCGTGAAAAGTGTGGGGTTGAGAAGCTCGAACTGCATCTTGGAGGCGGGAATATATGCAGCAAGCCTCCAGAGATTGCGGAGTGTCGCATGAGGATAATAATTCGACCATGCGCTGTAGCGGTTTTCAACGAAAAGCGTTCCGAAGGGCGCTGCGGCAAGATACCCCAGACGTTTGTCTGCCGTAACGTCCAGCTCCACGGTTGCGTCCTTGCCAAACGCATGGATTGCCTCGATAAGCTCCGTGGCGCGCTTGCACTGCGCATGTGTGTTCAGCTGCAGCATGTCCAGCTTAAAATAGTGGAAGCCCCATTCCTCATACGCGCGCTTCAGGATCGCGAGATCACGGTCGAAATGCGCAAAATTTCCGTTGCTGTGCGGTGCAAACCAGAGCCCCGTTTCAACGCCGTGTGCGGTGGCGTACGGCGTGATCGCGCCGATCCCGTGAGGAAAGACCTCCTCGCGTACGTCCCAGAAATTTCCTTCAAACACGCGAAGCCCCGCCTCGTCAAAGGTATTTGGGGGCTGTCTTTGCCAACCGTCATCAACCTGTACGACGTCTACGCCAAGGCGCTCGGCACAGTCGATCTCCCGACGCACAAATTCCTCCGTCACTACGTCACGACCGCCGCGGTCGCCCCATGTGTTGGACATAGCAATGAGACCTTGCGGTGTGTAAAGCGTGCGGTACCACGTGCGGCAAAGTGCCGCCTCCGTGCCGTGTGCACATTCACCCCGCACGACGGGATAACCGTCACACACGATGCGGAGCTCTCCCTTTTCCACGGCAAGTGAGGGAAGGGCAATATCAGGGGAGACGACGATGTAGACCACGCTCACTGCCTCTGTGGGAGCGCTCAGAATAAAGATGTTTCCTTCTGTACGCTCAATGCGCCTGCGAAAGGCGTAGACTGTTTTTTCGGAAACGGGAGTGTCGTGGCAGTCGGTCTCCGCGCGAAACCGTATCGCTCTCAGCACCGCATTGTCAAAGCGAGCACCGCAGGCCTCGGTATAAACTTCTCCAACGTCACGATAGGTGTGAAGTGCGTTTTTTTCAAAAGATATCATCGCTGTCTCCTTTAAAGGTAACGTTTTTCTCATTATAACACAGAATGCTTGAAAAAGCAATAAGTATCACATACGAAGTGGGAGTCGGATGCGGTTTGGCATCTGACCCCCACTTTGTGTGGTACTTTATAAAAAATGCTTTTACTGTTGAACGTTCAATGTGGACATCTCAACAGGCAGGTAGAAGCACAGTCCGTGTGCCGCGGTACCGACACCGATCTTTTCTTTTACCTTTTCCACGATGCACGAGCTTACCAAGAATTCCACCGACGTTCTCGTAACGCTCTCCTGGTATAAGGTCTACGACTGCTTCGAGGCTTGCTCCGATGCTTGTGAGCACGTCAGTGAATGTGTCGGCTCAATCGTTATGAAAAATACCTGATACGATGCATAAATAAGAAAGAACGTCGCTCCGTTTCGGCAATACCGAAACGGGGCGCTGTTACTTTCAATGGCAACAAAGCATCAGGCATCGCCTACAGGCCCCTGAGGACCTACGGGACCTTGCGGACCTGCGGGACCCGGGGGACAGATTACGCACGGATTTTTATCTTTGTCGTGACAATCGTCACATTCATCGCAGCAATTTTGCTGATTGTTACAGCTGTTTTGGCAGTCGCTTTCACAGTTGTTGCAATATCGAGCGTTGCCACTTCGCATAAACGGATTTTGTATGTTCATAAAATTACCTCCTTGTAGATTTTGGTGAAGCATCATTACATTATATGTCGCTTTTTGGAAGCGAAAAAGGGCGGGGCCTGAGCGCCAAGCAAAAACTGCGGGGGCGTCAACTAAATCATAAAAATGTGAATCGTTCAATAACCGTCGTGTGCAAAACGATTGAAATATTCATAAAGATTTGATATAATTAGCTCGTCGATAAATAAAAATTTGACAATGGGACAAACGGAGGTTCTTATGAAGAAAACAAAAGAATACCTTTTGCTCTTTCTGACAATGCTGAAAATCGGTTTATTCACCTTTGGCGGTGGATATGCTATGATTGCTCTGCTTGAAAATGAGTTCGTCGCAAAAAAGAAATGGCTTGAAAAAGATGAGTTTTTAAATGTTGCGGCGATTGCCGAGTCTACGCCGGGGCCCATAGCTATCAATGCAGCAACTTACATAGGATACAAAAATGCCGGGATTATCGGTTCGATGATTGCTACGCTTGGCATTTGTCTTCCGTCCTTTGGTATTATCTACGCGATATCACTGTTCTTAGATGCGTTTCTTTCCTTAACCTTGGTCGCATACGCTTTCAGGGGGATTCAGATATGTGTGGTATATCTGATCCTTTCGGCAGGACTTAGGATGCTGAAGCATATGAAGAAAAACGCATTTAACGCTATCATCGTTTCGATAAGCCTTATCTGTATGTTGGTGTTTTCATTGCTCGCAGTGAAGTTCTCAACGATATTTTACATACTGATCAGCGGAGTTTGCGGTGTAGCGGTATATCTTCTTGAAAAAAATAGGGGAGGAGAGAAAACATGATCTATCTTGATTTGTTCTTAACCTTCCTTCAAATCGGTGCATTCTCCTTTGGCGGCGGATACGGAATGATCTCGCTGATACGAGAAAAGGTATTGACGTACGGCTGGCTTACCGAAGAGGAACTACTTAATATGATTGCCGTGGCAGAGTCCACACCGGGACCGATAGCAGTCAATATGGCAACCTTCGTCGGTTCTGCACAAGGCGGTTTTCTCGGTGCCCTTCTCTCTACACTTGGCGTGGTCTTGCCGTCATTTATGATCATTCTTATCATCGCAGCTTTGATACATAATCTGCTGAAATATGCGGGTGTAAAAGCATTCCTTGGCGGGATTCGTCCGTGCATTGTTGGTTTGATACTTGCAACGGCAATCACGATGTTTATGAGTACGGTAATCGGCTTTAGTGCCATAGGCGATACGTTTGCTATAGACTTCAAGGGCATTATCATATTTGCCATTTTGATAGTGATCGCCGTTGTAGCAAAGCTTGCATTTAAGAAAAAAACATCGCCGATACTGATGATACTCATATCGGCAGGGCTGGGGGTGCTGATGTATTCATTATAACAGCCTTGATAAACAAATTCCAATTTGTGGGGGAGAATAATACAGAGCGAGGGCTGACAGAAGAAAAACAGTCAGCCCTCAAAATTTTCATCGGCGTCGGCAAGGAAAAAATTACATCGAATATCCGTGAGTGGAGTTTGCATTTTAAAGCCTTTTTCTCAAGCTTCGTCTGACACGGTTAATGTGTCTTTCAAAGTCTCCGCTGTTGATCAATTCCGCCAGAACGAACTGCTCAAAGGTGGGAACGGTGCAGGAATAGAAGCCGAGCCTGTTCTCAAAATCACTCACAAGGCACTTGGGCAAGACCATATAGGCTATACGAAGTGCCGGTGAGACTGTTTTCGAAAAGGTGTTCATATAGATGACGTTATCGTATTCCGAAAGCGAAAACAAGGTTTCCTCGGATTTCGTTGAAACTGAGAATTCGGATCCAAAGTCGTCCTCAATGATGTATCTGTCCTTTTTGCTTGACCAACGGATATATTCGTGCCGTTTGTTTGCGGATGCAGTGATACCTGTCGGAAAGCTTCTGTAAGGAGTTGTATGGATCACGGTCGCCTTGGTCGTTGACAGTGCTGTACTGTCGATTCCGTCGTGTGTTAAGGGAAGCAGCTCATACGTTACCTCTGATGCACGATATACCTGTTCAATTTTCTTATATGACGGCGATTCGATGCCGTATACGCGCTGTCTTCCAAGCATTGCAATAATAAGTCCATATAAATATTCCGCGCCTGAACCGATGATGATTTGGTCGCTTTTCACGCTCATACCTCTGTTTCGTATGAGATAATTTTTGATTGCCTCACGAAGCTCGGTGCAGCCTGCATTCGGCGATTTTTCAAGAAGCACCTCGGTATAATCGGCAAGAACCTTTCGCATCGCTTTCCCAAGAACCGAAAAAGGAAAATCCGGATAATCGTGTTTGCTGTGCTCCATGGGAATCTTACTTGGCGAACTTTCGGTTGTGGCGGCAAAATTGTCGTCCTTGCGGAAGATCACAACAAAACCACTGCGCTCACGCGCTTCGATATATCCCTCATCACAAAGCAAAGCGTAGGCGTGATCCACCGTGACCGTGCTGACCGAAAGCTCGTCGCAAAGTAACCGCATGGAAGGGAGCTTTGTTCCCAAAGGATAAATTCCGTCTATGATATCCTGTCGAATCTGCTTGTATATTTGCAGATAAACAGGACGGCTGCTTTTGTCTACGGTGTATTTCATCTGTATATATAAAATTCTCCTGTTCTGACTATTTTCGTATCAACAAAAATATTATATAATAAAGTCGGAAAAATTGCAAGGAGAAAATAAAAATGGCTTATAAAAAAATTCTCACGATTCAAGATATATCCTGTGTCGGTCAGTGCTCACTGACGGTCGCTCTCCCCATTCTATCTGCTTGCGGACTTGAAACCTGTATTCTTCCGTCTGCCGTTCTTTCCACGCATACCGCAGGCTTTGACGGCTTCACCTTTCGCGATCTTACCGATGATATGCCCGAGATCCAAAAGCATTGGCAAAAGGAAAATATCAAGTTCAAGGCGATCTATACAGGATATCTTGGAAGCGTCAAGCAGGTTGGATACGTTCAAAATATTCTTGACACCATGGGAACAGACGATTGCGTTCGCATCGTTGATCCTGCTATGGCTGATAACGGCAAGCTCTATCCCATCTTTCATGATGAATATGTTGCGGCTATGCGTGGGCTTTGCGCATCGGCAGACATTCTGATTCCCAACATTACCGAGGCTTGCTTCCTTGCGAACGTTGAATACCGTGAGAGCTATGATGAAAGCTATGTGAAGGAGCTTCTTGATAAGCTCGCAAAGCTTGGCGCCAAGACCATCGTACTGACGGGGGTAGGGTACGTTCCCGAAAATACAGGTGTTATTGTTTATGAAAACGGCTCAATCAGATACTACGAGCACAAAAAGATCTCCAAGGGCTGTCACGGTACGGGAGATATCTATGCTTCGGCATTCACAGGTGCATTGATGAACGATAAGGACATTTTTGAGGCGGCAAAGATCGCTGCGGATTACACGGTAAAATGTATCGTGAATACACAGGGAGATGCCGATCATTGGTATGGAGCAAAGTTCGAAACGGCTTTGCGCGATCTGATGGATATGCTGGTCTAATATCCCTGTTCAAATAAATCGGAAAAATTATAAAATATACTTGTTTTTTTCTGTAAACGGGTGTATAATATGCTTACAACGGAACAAACGGGAGCTTGTATACAGGCTGAGAGGAAGGTGTGACCTTCGACCGAGAACCTGATTTGGATAATGCCAACGTAGGGATGCCTGATACGAGGATATTGGGAGGAACAAAGAAATTTTTGGAGTTA
>SVSZ01000031.1 GCA_015064025.1 Oscillospiraceae bacterium
ATCATTGCCCTCCGTTCGTGCACGCGCACTCCTCCCCACACCGCAGGGCGGTGTCCACCCAACGTTCGCTTTGCTCACTACGAAAACTTGCCCACAAGTTTTCCTCCTCTCGGAGGAGGGCTAAAGCGCGGCGAAGCCGTGACGGAGAGGATAGCCTCCCACTTTGGGGGAGGTGGCAGCCGTAGGCTGACGGAGAGGGTAACCCATCCAAAAAGCGGAGGCAACAAATGCATTTTCGCATCTGTTGCCTCCGTTTTTTATTTTTTCTCTCCTTATCCGTATATACCACGCATCCAGCAATACATACAACGGCTCGCGGACAAATACTCCGCGGCTACCGTGGAATCTACAAGCACTTCCGCGTCGACCGACACCCCGCCGGAGGTTTCCCCTTCGGCATAACACCATCCGTCGAATGCAGTAAGGCTCACGGATCCCAGACGGTCACACCCTGCAAACGCAAAAAATCCGATATACGCAACGCTCTCGGGAATCGTGATCGCACGCAGGGAAACGCATTCTGCAAATGCGCTGCTCTCAATGCGCTTCAAGCCCTCGGAAAGCTCAACGTTGGCAAGATTGGTACACCCCGCAAACGCCGAATCCCCGATCTCCTCAATGCTTGCAGGCAAAACGACAGCGATGATCTGTGTTCCCCCCGAGAAAGCGCCCTCCCCCACGTATCTCACGGGAAGCCCTTTGCGCCTTGCCGGAATGACGATCTCACTGTCCGTACATTCTCCAATGCCCACAACGGTGTAATAGGAGCCGTCGTCGCTGATCCGGAAGTCAAGTCCCTCGCTTACGCTCGGTGTGGGGCCGTCCTCGCTCTCCTCCGTGCCGCTCTCCTCCATCGGAAAGCTCTCGAATCCCGGATCGATGACCGTTCCATCCTGCACGGCGAAGCTTCCGATCACTGCCTGATCTCCCGGAGTTATCACGGAAGGGGCATCCGTGCCGTTCACCTCGACGTCGGGAGACGCGAGGAGCCTGTCGAAATACACGTTGAGAGGCTCGGAGCACCCCACGAAAAGCACACAGGACAGAATCAAGGCAAGTACCGACAGCACAAGGAATTTCAAAGATTTCATTATTTTATCCCCTTCTTTGCATCAATGAAGATATTTTAGCACATTTTCCCGGGTTCGTCAACACCCTTGTTCATTTCTTCCTCGACAAAATTGCTCTTGCACCCTTTTTTGCCTTTTTTTCGTCAAACGATTGACAAGAAGTGCCCTTTTGTGTTACAATATTATGAATGCAATTTTATCACCAAACGAAAGGACACATTCCTATGAAATGGACGTCTCTCAATGAGCTTCGCGAGAAATATCTTGCGTTTTTTGAATCCAAGGGGCACTTACGTCTGCCCTCTTATCCGCTTGTCCCCATCAACGACAAGTCTCTTCTTTTGATCAACTCGGGTATGGCACCCATGAAGAAGTTCTTCACGGGTGAGGAGGTGCCACCCCGCAACCGCGTCACCACCTGCCAGAAGTGCATCCGCACCCCCGACCTTGAGCGTGTCGGACACACCGCGCGCCACGGCACCTTCTTTGAAATGCTCGGAAACTTCTCCTTTGGTGACTACTTCAAGGACGAAGCGATCCCGTGGGCTTGGGAGTTTCTGACCGAGACGCTGGAGATCCCCGCGGAGCTTCTCTGGCCCTCCATCTATGAGGAGGACGAGGAGGCATACGGCATCTGGGTGAACAAGATCGGCGTCGATCCCGCCCACGTCGTGCGCCTTGGCAAGGCAGACAACTTCTGGGAGCACGGAACGGGTCCCTGCGGTCCCTGCTCCGAGATCTATTTCGACCGCGGCATCAAATACGGCTGCGGCTCTCCCGACTGTAAGCCGGGCTGTGACTGCGACCGCTTCATGGAGATCTGGAACAACGTGTTCTCCCAGTTCAACAACATGGGCGACGGCACCTATACGGAGCTTGCGCAGAAGAACATCGATACGGGTATGGGACTTGAGCGTCTGGCATGCGTCATGCAGGGCGTTGACAACATGTTTGAGGTAGATACCATCCGTCGCGTGCTCGATACCGTTTGCTCGATCGCGGGCAAGGAGTACGGCAAGGGCAAGAACACCGATATCTCCATCCGCGTCGTCACCGACCACATCCGAAGCGCCACCTTCATGATCTCCGACGGCGTGATCCCCTCCAACGAGGGTCGCGGCTACGTGCTTCGCCGCATTCTGCGCCGCGCATGCCGCCACGGTAAGCTCCTCGGCATCAACCGCTCCTTCCTTCCCGAGCTTGGCATCATCGCCATCGGCGAGTCCGAGGGTGCGTATCCCGAGCTCTCCGAAAAGCGCGACTATATTCTCAAGGTCATCGCCATGGAGGAGGAGAGATTCGACACCACCATCGACGCAGGTCTTTCCATCCTCAACGGTCTTGTTGAGGACGCAAAAAAGAACGAAAAGACCGAGCTTGCGGGCGAGGAAGTCTTCAAGCTTTACGATACCTACGGCTTCCCCATCGATCTGACGCGTGAGATCGCCGAGGAGGCGGGGCTCTCCATCAACGAGGAAAAGTTCACTCAGCTGATGCAGGAGCAGAAGGTCCGCGCACGTGAGGCGAGGGCAAACATCAGCGGCTGGTCCCAGTCCTCCGCCAATCTCCTCTCCGACATTCCCGCAACCGTCTTCACGGGCTATGAAGCGCTTACAGGCGACGCGCACGTGCAAGCCATTCTTGCGGACGATATGAGCGTGGACGCCATCAGTGAGGGCGAATGCTCCGTCATCCTCGACACGACCCCCTTCTACGGTGAGGGCGGCGGTCAGATCGGAGATACGGGAATCCTTCGCACCGAGACTGCCGAATTGACCGTAAACGACACCAAGAAAACAGACGGTGTATATATCCATCTTTGCACGGTGCATACGGGGACGCTTCACAAGGGTGACGCCGTTACCGCCGAGGTCGATGCCGCACGCCGCGCATCGATCATGCGCAACCACTCCGCATGCCACCTGCTCCAAAGCGCCCTTCGCCGCGTGCTCGGCTCTCACGTTGAGCAGTCCGGCTCCTACGTTTCCGACACCGTGTGCCGCTTTGACTTTACGCATTTCGCCGCCATGACCGCGGACGAGATCGCACGCGTTGAGGAGATCATCAACGAAGAGATCCTTGCGGGCATGAAGGGATCGATGACCGAGATGCCCATTGACGAAGCAAAGAAGCTGGGTGCGATGGCACTCTTCGGTGAGAAGTACGGCAAGATCGTCCGCGTCGTTCGCATGGGAGAGAGCTCCGTGGAATTCTGCGGAGGTACGCACGTGGACAACACTGCAAAGATCGGTATGTTCAAGATCCTCTCCGAGTCCTCCGTTGCCGCAGGCGTTCGCAGGATCGAAGCCACCACGGGACTTGGCATTTTGAAGCTTCTTGCCGAGAAAAACGCGCTGATCGCGGACACCGCACGCGAGATGAAGGTACAAAAGCCCTCCGATCTTGCCAAGCGCGCGTCTCAGATGCAGGATGAGATGAGCGCGATGAAAAAGGAGATCGAGGCTCTCAATACAAAGATCGCCGCATCCCGCATCGATTCCATCCTTTCCTCTGCCATGACCGTAAAGGACGTGCGTCTGATCGCCGCAGATCTTGGCGAAACGGGTGCCGATGCCGCAAGGACGCTCGGCGACGAGATCAAGGCACGCTATGACGACGTGGTCGCGATCCTTGCAACCGAAGCCGGCGGAAAGCTTTCCTTCCTCGCAGTCGCGGGCAAGGACGCAGTCGCTAAGGGCGCGCACGCAGGCAAGCTTGTCGGCGCCGTTGCCGCAATCACGGGAGGCAAGGGCGGCGGACGTCCCGACAACGCAATGGCGGGCGGACGCGACGCCGCCAAGAAGAAAGAAGCGCTTGCCGCGGCGAGTGAGCTCCTTTCGGGCATGCTGAAATAATTCGACCAAATACGGCAAAAAAGGTGCCGCGGCGGAAAGAAGCATCCGCTGCGGCACCTTGGTTTTTCCAAAAAAGTATTGACAAAACCAAAAACATCTGCTATAATATCCGTAGTGTTCACCCTTTGAACACAAAAAACACACATCAAAAGGAGATTCAGTATGAAAAAGGCTCTTAGATTGATCGCACTTTCTATGGTTCTGATCGTAGCTATCATGGCTCTCGCATCCTGCGCAAAGCCCAACTCCGATCCCGAGAAGGCAAAGGAAGCTCTTGAGGATGCAGGCTACAGTGTAGACCTCACCAACGACAGTGTTAAGCTCCTTGCAGCAAACGCTATCTACGGTGGCGACGTTGAGGCTGTTGTTTCCGCTTTCAAGCTTGATCTTGAGGAAGAAGAGAACAACGAAGCAATCGTCATCATCTACTACGAGGACGCAGAGGCTGCTGACGATGCATTCGAGACCGTTGAGAAGTATGCTGACGAAGAGGCTGACGAGGACGTTGACTACGAGATCAAGAAGTCCGGCAACATGATCTGGTTCGGCACCAAGGACGCTGTAAAGGACGCTGCATAATAAGCATTGCTTTACATAACACAAAAAAGACGCAAGAGCATTCCGCGCTTGCGTCTTTTTTTGTGTTGACAAGCTTCCCAAAATATGGTACAATCAAAAAAACGGACACACGACAAAGGAGGCTTTTATGAAACCGCATACAAAAACAGCCGTCGCACTGATCTCTTCCCTTCTCTGTCTTTTCCTGCTTGCCTCCTGCGCCACCCCCAACGCCACCCCCGAAAAAGCCATAGAGTCACTTGAAAACGAGGGCTACACGGTCAAGGAAAAGCAGGTGGCGGGGCTCATCCATTTCGGTGAAGGAATAGACGCCGCCTTTGAAGCCTCAAAGAAAAACGCGAAAAAGGATATCACGGATAAGCTCTACGTGATCTACTACGAAAGCAACAGCGCCGCCGACACCGCATGGAAAAGCGTAGAGCCCCTTGCCGCCTCCTACCGTCCCGACGAGATCGACGAGGGCGACTGGCTGGTGAGAAAATCGGGCAGAATGATCTTCTTCGGCACACGCGACGCCGCCTACGCCGCAAATTGACAGAAAACAGAATGAAAAGTGATACGGGGGAACCTTTTTCGGCAAAAAGGTTCCCCCGTATCACTTCCAAAAACCTTCACGGAAGGTTTTATTTTTTTACCATTTGCTCATGGGAACGGTATCGTAGAGCTTCACAGAGGCATTCTCGCCCTCTCCTATCAGCTTGCAAGCCACCGAGAGACGGATGCGATCCTTCCCCTCGATGCAAAGCCTCAGCCGTGAAAGCTCCGTTCCCTCCATTGGTGTCACCTCAAATTTCACACCGCCGACACCGCCAAGCTTGCAAAGCAGCGTTTTTCCGTCCTTTTCAAGCTTTAAGGCGCGCCCGCCCATGCATACACTTACGCTTGCAGGGGTGTAGACCGTCCAGACAAAGGTTCCCGCCTTCGTAAGCGTTACCTCATCCTGTACCACGGCAACCGTACGGCGCTCGGTGAGCATCAAGCCGCGCTTTGCGCTCTTGATCGTGGGATTGGTCGCGGTCATATCCACGATGGCATACGCCCGATCCTCACCGCTGCGCATTGCCACAAACGGTGCTACGGCGTCCGCGACCTGGTCGGGCGTCGGCGCCTTGGCAGGATCGATCACAAGGGTATTCTGACCCTCGGCACGTCTGCGAAGCGAGATGGGAAGCGCCGAAACGCCGCCTGTCTCCGCAAAGAAGCGCACGCCGCCCATATCGAGCAGAATGCTGCCCGCGTCGAGATCGCCGTTGGTCACGGCGTTGTCTCCGCCGTGGAGCCCTGCGAAGATATCCTCCTCACCCCAGCCGGAGCGCATCATGGCAAGACCCGCACGGCGGTATGCCGCATCCAAAGGAAGGTGCGGTACTACGGCATCGTCTACCTCGGTAAAGAAAAGAATATCGAAGGGATGAACCTGCTTCGCACCCGAGAGAAGCTGACGGCGGCGCATCCATGCGGGCGTCGTGTCCCCCGCACGTGCGGAAAGCCAGAAGAGCATCGAGGTATCCGCGCCCACTGCGGCGCTGTTGTGGTAGTTCCAAACACCCCTTCCCGTTTCGGAAAGGATCTGGAAATAAGCGCCCGCCATAAATCCGGGAGCCGAGAAAAGACCGTAATCATTGCCGCAAGCCTTCTCCAGCATCGCAACCGAGAGACAAAGCGCGCGGAAGCTTCTCTCGCATGCCGCGACGCCCTCCGCATATCCTCCGTCGGGAGCGTAGGCGGCGAAGCTGTGCTCCATATTGCAAAGCACGCGGTCAAGCAGTCTGTGCGCGGTCTCGGGATAGATATCGCAAAGCGCCAGGGAAAGCGCGAGCATTCCCGCACCGACCACCGCGCCCGCGGTGCCGCCGGGGATCCAGATCTTACGCTTGCCGAGATAGCAGTCAAGTCCCACACGCATACCGTTGCGGAGCATCGCGCGCTCAACGACCGCCTTTCTCGCCTCGCTCCACATGTGATGGCACCAGTCGTATGCGATCGCCATGCCGAGGGAAACGGTTCCCACGGTGGACATCAGCGAAGAGTTCCAATCGCCAAGCGACGCAAGCCCCTCTGCCTCAAAGGCACATCTCTCGCAATATTTCTTGTCTCCCGTCACGCGGTAAAGAAGCGCGAACGCGATCAGTCGCTCGGAGGCAACACGGAAGACGTCCGCATTCTCCTCCTCACTGCCCGCAAGCCGATCGAGCGAAACGGGGGCGTCCTCGAACGCCGCCGAGCCGACGCCGTATTGCTCACGCAAGGATCTGACGTAGGAGGCAAGCTGATGATTCGTTTTTGCATCGCGGCGCAATTGCATCAATTCCTCGTAGGAAAGGAAGAGTCTGCCGCGCGTGGGGTTGGTAAAGCGGCGGTGCAGATCGTAAAGGATGCGATCCGCATCGGGGCGCAGGAAGGTCAGATCCGCCGTCAAAGCGCGGATCCTCTCCATATCGCGCGTGCCGTCAAAGATCGCACGGCGGTTGGAAAGCACGATCAGCCCCATGGGGTCGGTAAAGATCTGTCTCCAGCGGAAGAATTCACGCACGAAGTCCACGGGGAAAAAGAGTGTGCCGTTCACCGCACGGGGTGCAAAGGCAAGCGTGATCCGCTCCCCGTCCTCAAGCATGAATTTCTCGTTTGCCGCAAAGCTGTATTTCTTTCTGCGATAAGTAAAGGAAAGAGAAAGTGCGCGGTTGTCCGCCACGGTCAGGTGCGCCATGCATGCCGCCACGGTTGCCATCGGCACCCAAAGCGTGCCGTCGGCGGAAAAGGGCTTGGCGGGAGCGCCGTCAAGCGAGTTGGGAATGCGCCGTCTGTCCACGATGGAAAAGCTTCCCGTCGTGGAAAAGAGTGCCGCGCCCTTCAATTCGGGAGCGATGGTATAAAGAGGCGGCGCCTCCCCCTCCCATACGTAAAGGCTGTCTATGTAAAGGCATGCCGCGCGTCCCATGTCCGACACGCGCTCGAAATCAATGCTTTCGATCTTATCCCAGCCCTCGGCATCGCGCAAAGCACGCATAAAGGGCAATTCAATTCTGTAATTGCTCCAGCCGTCCTGCAAGAGCGTCAGCGTCGCGGCATAGCCGCATGCGCCCTCTCCCGTGGGGCTGTTGTCGAAGACGATGCGAAAGCTCTTTCCCACCATCCCCGTGCTGTATACCGAAAAGGTCAGATAGCGACGCGTCGAAAGGTCAACGCCGCCCGTCCTGAAGGTGATGCGCGCCGTTCTCCCCGCCCACCACGCAGCGCACATCTGTGCGCTTTTCTTGTGTGCGGTATTGGGCTCCGCTCCCGCGCGATCGATCAGATCGTAATCGTTCATGTCGAGAAGGACGCCTGCCACCTCCTCGGTGAGAGGCTCGATCATGCTGCGTAAATTCTTTCTCATTCCGTTCTTCCTCGCTTCTTTTGTACTCTTGTTTTATTGTAACACAAACGCCGTGCAAAGTCAAGAAAAAATCCCCTCTCTTTCCCTCTTTTTGTCGTCAAATTCCGCCTCTCCCGATTTTTCGGGGCACGACCGCACACGCGCCGTCATAAACTGTGAAGGGAACGCAACTGCGATTCCATAACAACAAACGGTATTCGAGCCATATTCGGATACCATTTGGTGAATGAATAAACAAGGAGATCTTATGGCGCAATTTACAAATACGGCGCGACTGAGCTATAACGACACCGTCATCAATTCCAACGTAGCAACGGGTGAGATCCTGGAGGCGCTTTCCGCTTCCAAGACCGCGATCATGGACGACTATGCAAGGAACGACGAGATCACGTACGTCATCAGCGCACTCAATTCGGGAAGTACACCGATCACGGGACTGACCGTCACCGACGACCTCGGCGCTTACCCCTTTGGCGAGCAAACGCTCGTCCCGCTTTCTCTTGTGGAGAACTCCGTCCATCTGTATATCAACGGCGTTCTTCAGCCCACCCCCAACGTAACGGCAGGCCCTCCGCTGACGGTCAGCGGCATTACCCTGCCCCCAAACAGCAATCTGCTTCTGATCTATGAAGCGGAAGCGAACAGCTTCGCTCCTCTCGGTGACCTCGGAAGCATCGTCAACACAGCGACCCTTACGGGGACGGGACTCCCCACCCCCGTTACCGTGAGCGAAACGGTGGTCCCCGCGCAGGAGCCCCTGCTCACCATCACCAAGAGCGTTGAGCCCGCAGTGATCACGGAAAACGGCACCGTTAATTACCGCTTTATCATCCAGAACGTGGGCAACACCGCTGCGGATGAAGCCGCCTCGGTTGTCGTCAGCGACACCTTTGACCCCGTTCTCTCCAATCTCACCGTCACCTTTAACGGTGAGACCTGGGCAGAGGGCGTAAATTACACCTACGTGGCAACCGACGGTGAATTTGCGACCGTTGCAGGTCGGGTGAGTGTCCCCGCCGCAAGCTTTGCACAGGATCCCACTACGGGTGAGTGGATCATCACCCCCGGTGTAAGCGTCCTCACCGTTACGGGAACGGTCTGATCCCGTCATAAAAAAGCTTCCCTGTTTGACATTTTACAGGGAAGCTTTTTGGTCATTCTTTATTTTTTATTCCGCGCACATTTTTTCCTCTTGATAAACGTAATATCTTTTCTTTCCGAAGAACACCGCAAAAATGACTGCGACGACCGCACAGGAAAGGAAGATCAACGTCTCAAGCGAGAGCGGAGACTGCTCGCTGTTGGAAAGACGGGTCGCCTCGCCGTCGATGACGAGCTCCACCGCGTCCACGCTGTCAAAGGGAACAGGCGAGCTCCATTCGTAGAAAACGTCATATGCCGTCCGTGCCTCGATCACAAAGCCATCAAGCTCGCGCTTCTCCGTAGCATTCTCATGCCGAAGGGTCAAGCGCACCTTTTCCACCGTAAGCCTTTCATCCCCTTCGTTGAAGAGGATCCCGCGCAGCTGAACGAGTGAGCGCTCCCCCGAGGCATCAAGAGAGGACGCAGAGGCTGTGATCGGTTCTTTCACAAAAAGACCGTCCACGTTGCCCGTAAAAAGAGTAAGGATCGAGAGCACAAGAAAGAGAACGGCAAGCGCGCCCGCAACACACGCGCCGATGCTGTAGCCTATTTTGTTCATTTCACACCCCCTACGTCCTTTCCGCGCCAAATAACGCGCGACAGCTCCTCGTTTTCGTCCAAGAGGAGAAGATCCGCATATGTTCCTTCTTCAATGCTTCCGCATACCGCATCGATCCCCACCATACGTGCGGGATTGAGCGTTGCGCAAGCGACGGCATCCTCAAGGGAGACGTCCGCAAAGCGCATCAGATTTTTCATTCCTTCAAACAAATTGAGCGTGCTTCCGGCAATCGCGCCCTCGTGCGTCAGTGCCCGTCCGTCCTTTACGGTGACGGGAAGACCCGCGATGGAATATTCCCCGTCGGGGCACCCTGTGCCCGCCATGGAGTCGGTGATCAGCACCGTCCTCTCGGCACCGAGGCAGCGCCACGCAAGGCGCACCATGTCGGGACAGATATGCACGCCGTCCACGATCAATTCGGCAAAGCCATCACCGCACAGCGCCACAGATACCGCACCGCCCTCACGGTGGTGAAGCGGCGGCATGGCGTTGAACAGATGCGTAAAGGAGCGAGCTCCCGCGCGCAGTGCCGCTCTCGCTTCCTCTGCGGTTGCCGCAGTGTGGGCAATTCCCACCGTCGCGCCAAGCTCCACGGCGCGTGCGATGAACGCGCCCTCGGGGTCAAGCTCGGGAGCGAGGCTGATATGCCGCGGAAGCGTTACGTGTGAAAGGAGTCCTGAAAGCTCCTCGGGGTCAAGCGGAGAGAGCAGATGCGCGGCGTGTGCTCCGCGCTTCGAGGGGTTCAAATACCGCCCCTCAAAATGAATTCCCGCAAAGCCGCTCTCCTCAATACGCGCAATGGAAGAAAGCCATCCCTCTCTTGTATCGGACGCCAGCGTTGCCATCACGCTCGTCACGCCGTGACGGGCATAATCCTCCTTCATCCGAAGAAGCGCATCCCCGTCGGCATCGCAAAAATCGAAGCCGCACCTTCCGTGGGTATGTACGTCCACAAGCCCGGGGATCAGCGTCCCACCCGACAGCTCTATGACACGGTCTGCCCCGTGTCCGTCGCATGCCTTCCCCACGGCAAGGATGCGATCGTCCTCGATAAGGACGGAACAGTCTTCCGCGAATTTACGGTCGCGCATCCAGACGCGCGCACCGCGAAGCAGTGTTTTCATGGGTCTATTCCTTTCTGAAACATCATGTTTATACCATTACGATCATAGTATACCATGTTCCGGACCCGTCTGCAAGCCTCTTTCCAAAATCTTTACAAATATCTTGCAAACAGGTGGAAAATGTGCTATAATTTCAGCATAAACGCATGCACACATCATCAAGGAGGCTCTTATGCTTACAGTATCTCATCTGACCAAAACGTACGGGAAGCTTGCCGCTTGCAACGACGTCAGCTTTTCTCTGGATCCCGGGAGCGTCACGGTGCTCCTCGGTCCCAACGGCGCAGGCAAAAGCACGCTGATGAAGGCTGCGATCGGATTTTTACGCTATGAGGGGGAGATCCGCGTAGGCGAGTATCCCAACAAGAGCACCGACGCGCGCAGGATCCTCGGTTACATCCCCGAGCTTCCCTCCCTCTATCCCAACCTCACCGTTTCCGAGCACATGGAATTTTTGGCGCGTGCCTACCGTCTTAAGGACTACCGCGCGTGGGCAGACGAGCTTTTCGAACGCTTCGAGCTTTCCGACAAGAGAAAGAAATTCGGCGACGAGCTCTCCAAGGGCATGCAGCAAAAGCTGAATCTGTGCCTCGGTCTCCTTCCGCGGCCGAAGCTTTTGCTTCTGGACGAGCCGATGATCGGTCTTGATCCGCACGCGATCAAGGAGCTCAAGCTCATTCTCGGCGAAATGCGAAAGGCAGGGTGCACTCTGCTCATCAGCACACATATCATCGACAGCGTAGACATGCTTTGGGACCGCACGCTTATCATGCAAAACGGAAGCATCCGCGCCAACGTCACGCGCGAGCATCTGGAAGCATCGGGCAAGACCCTTGAGGAGCTCTTCTTCGAGGTGACGGAGGGACAAGGCTTCCTTCGCGAGGAGAACAACGCATGAAAATGTTTGCTTACTACGCCTTTTGCACGGTCAAAAACCAGATCCGAAAGCTTTTCAAGACCTGGGTAGCTGTCCTCCTTGTCATCTGCTTTGCCTTCGGGCTCATCTTCGGAATGGGTGCAAGCTTCCTTGAGAATGCCTTCTCGGACGAAGAGGGCTATGAGGAAGAGGTGTACGAGGAAGAGGAATTTTATGAGGAAGAGCCGCTGACCGAGGAGGAGCTTCGCGACGTTTACAGCGTCATCGAGCTTGTCGCGGGCGGCATCGTGCTTCTGCTCCTCGTCTTTCACGTCTTCGGTGCGGACAAAAGCGGCAACGCCATCTTTCTTCCCGCCGATATCCCGATCCTTTTCGCCTCACCCATGAAGCCGCAGGCGGTGCTTACCTTCCGCTTGGTCACCCAAGCAGGCTCTTTTCTCTTTGTTGGGCTCTATATGCTCCTTCAGCTTCCCACGTTCCTTTCCTCGGGTGTCCCCGTCGGTGGGACGTTCGGTATGATCGGTGCTTTGATACTGCTGCTCATCATCGCAAAGCTCATTCAAGTGCTTCTATACACCGTCGCCTCCACGCATACGCGCATCAAGGCGTATCTGCGACCTGTAACGCTCGGACTCTTAGTTCTCATTGCCGCGGCGGCGGCACTCTATGCCTATGTAAGCGGCGAGGAGCCGATGGACGCAATGATAAGCTTCTTCAATGCACCCGTCACGCGCTTCATCCCCGTCTGGGGCTGGCTCAAGGGACTTTGTATGTACACCTTAGAGGGCAATCTTGTGGGTGCGCTCCTCTCACTTGGCGCACTTCTGATCACGGCTGCCGCCCTTTGCGCCGTCATTCCGCGTCTCCATGCCGATTTTTATGAGGACGCCATGGCAAAAAGTGAGGAGACCGCCGCCCTGCTCGACGCGGCACAAAACGCCTCCTCGGGCGTCACGGTCGTGCGGCAAAACAAGAAGGATCGCTCCGAAAAGCTTCAAAGAGACGGGCTTCGCCACGGTGCGGGTGCCTCGGTCTACTTCTTCAAGGCAATGTACAACCGCTTCCGCTTTGCACATCTGCGCGTCTTTACCAAGACCTCGGAGACCTATCTCGCGCTTGCCCTTTGCGTCTCCCTCATTTTGCGCTTCGTTTTTCATTCCTCCGACGTGCTCCCCGTGGCTCTGATCCTCTCGGCGCTTGTCTTCTTCCGTTCCCTCGGCAATCCCCTCTCGACGGACACCTCCACGGATGCATTTCTGCTCATTCCCGAGAACGCATGGAAAAAGACCTTCTTCTCTCTCATGGGAGGAACGCTGAATTGCTTCCTTGATCTGATCCCCGCCTATATTGCGGTATGCCTGATCCTCGGGGTCAATCCTCTGATCGCGCTTCTCTGGATCCTCTTTGCCGTCACGCTCGATTTCTATTCGACCAACGCAGGCGTCTTCATCGATCTCTCCATCCCCACCGTCACGGGCAAGAATATCAAGGCGGTCATTCAGATCTGCTTTGTCTATTTCGGTCTGATCCCCGACGCCGTCATCCTCCTCATCGGAGCCCTGTTCTCCCCCGCACTCATTCCCGCGGCGGCGTTTCTTGCTTCCGTCGTCAATCTCGCCATCGGCGCGATCTTCTTTGCCTTCTCTCCGATGTTTCTGGAATACGGAAGGAAATAACGACAATCCATATATTTTCCGTGGGACCTTTTCAAGGTCCCACCGTCATTTCGGCAGTGCCCGCATAGCCTCCCTCTTTGAGGGAGGGGGACCACGAAGTGGTGGAAGGAGTAATAGCCTCCCTCTCCGTCACCCTATCGGTATATTTTTAAAAAATCATACATTCCCTATTGACAATCACTTGACCTTGTGATATAATTATAGCGTACCTATCAAAGCGTCATAGGATCTAAAAAAGACAAGAAGGAGGTGACAGGATGGTAACTGCCTATCCGGGAACGACCGTTGAGGTGTCAAGCCTTACACGGAACGCTTCCAAAACGCTCTTCGACGGTATTTTTGCCGCCGGCGGGATCACGCTCTCCCAGGTATCCGTCATGACGGGGCTTGAGCCCTATCTGATACAAAACTGGGTCAAGCGCGGCTTTGTGACCGCCCCCCAAAAAAGGCTTTACTCGAGAGAGCAATTTGCGGGAATCGTCATCATCAACATGCTTCGCGAGGTATTGCAGATCGAGCGCATCTGCCACCTCATGCACGCCATCGGCGCGTCCTCAAAAGCTCCCGATGACGATCTGATCCGCGCCGACGAGCTCTATCACCGCTACGTCAATATGATCTGCGAGGAGCGCATCAACCCCTCCGATCCAAAATCGGTCCTGCAAGCCGCCAAGGAGGCTGCCGCCGACTTTGAGGAGCCCTTCCCCGGTGCCCGCGCACGCCTTGTCAACGTGCTTGAGGTGATGCTCTACGCACACGCATCGGCAACGCTTCACCGCTCTGCCGAGGCTTCTATTTCCCGTCTTGGCTGAATATTGTAACAAGAATACTGAAAGCAGAAAGGATTTACGCTATGTTTCTTATCGATTGGTGGAACGCCATGGACATTGCCTCACGCGTCTTTGCGTGCATGGCAGTCCCTGCGACGCTCATACTTCTCATTCAGACCCTGCTCCTCTTCCTCGGGTTTGACGGCGACGACGCTCCCGACGACCTCCCGGACGACCTCCCCGACACAGAAGCCCTTGACGGCATCTACGGCGAGGAGCTTCCCAACGTTGCCCCCGATCACGCAGGATTTTCGGGGCTTCGCATCTTTACAATGCGCGGCATCGTTGCCTTTTTCGTGGTCTTCGGCTGGGTCGGTCTTTGCATGAACGGCGCGGGGGTGCATCTCGGAATCACCATCCCCGTTGCCTTCCTTTGCGGAGCCGCAATGATGCTGGCTCTGGCACTTCTCTTCCGCGCACTTCTCAGACTCCGCACCGACGGAAATACCGATAATAAAAATGCGATCGGTACGGCGGGCAGAGTTCAGCTCACCATCCCCCCCGCGCGAAGCGGTGAGGGCAAGGTGCACGTCATGCTCCAGGGTGCTTACGTCGAGCGCGACGCCGTCACCGACGACAGCGAGGCGATCCCCACAGGCAGTGAGATCGTTGTCGTCGGCGTCAGCGGACTGACGACCCTTGTGGTGCGCAGAAAATAACCGAGGCTTCAAAAATAAAACATATATTGGAGGAACATTATGGAAATTATCATTTTGATCTGTGCCATCGCACTCATTCTGATCTCCTTTATCGCGTGGATCTGCTCACGGTACAAGAAATGTCCGTCGGATAAGATCATGGTCGTTTACGGTTCGATCGGAAAGAACAAGGACGGCACCAACCGAAGCGCCAAATGTATTCACGGCGGCGCGGAATTCGTCATCCCGATCTTCCAGTCCTATTCATATCTCGATCTGACTCCCATTTCCATTCAGGTCGATCTGAAAAACGCACTTTCCCGTCAGAACATCCGTATCGACGTTCCCTCCCGCTTCACGGTCGGTATCTCCACAGAGCCGGGTGTCATGCAGAATGCGGCAGAGAGACTTCTGGGACTTCAGCTCTCCGAGATCCAGGAGCTTTCCAAGGATATCATCTTCGGTCAGCTTCGTCTGATCATCGCGACCATGGACATCGAGGAGATCAACACCGACCGCGACAAGTTCCTGGCGGCGGTCAGCAGCAACGTGGAAACAGAGTTGAAGAAGATCGGTCTGCGACTGATCAACGTCAACGTCACCGACATCAGTGATGAGTCCGGCTACATCGCCGCGCTCGGTAAGGAAGCGGCAGCCAAGGCGATCAACGACGCGAAGAAGAGCGTCGCCGAGCAGGACAGAGAGGGTTCGATCGGTGAGGCAAACGCAAAAATGGAGCAGCGTATCAAGGTCTCCGAGGCAGAATCCTTTGCAATTCACGGTGAAAACGAGGCAAAGATGAAGATCGCCATGTCCGAGGCAGCACTCAAGGAAAAGGAAGCGGAAGCGCTCAAGATCGCCACCACCGCAGAAAAGATCCAAGCGGCAAAGGCACTTGAGGAATCCTACGCGGCAGAACAGGCGGCAGAGGAAGCAAGACGCGCCAAGGAACAGGCAACCCTGGAGGCGGACATCATCGTTCGCGCCGAGGCGAAGAAGAAGGAAATGGAGCTTGCCGCAGAAGCAGAGGCAGAGCAGATGCGCAGACGCGCAAAGGGTGAAGCCGATGCGATCTATGCCAAGATGGAAGCAGAGGCAAGAGGTATCGAGGAGATCCTCAAGAAGCAAGCAGCGGGCTTTGCCGAGATCGTGCAAAGCGCGGGCGGAGACGCCAACGCGGCGCTTAAGCTCCTCATCGCCGACAAGCTTGAGGATCTGATGCGTGTCCAGGTGGATGCCGTGAAGAACATCAAGATCGACAAGGTCACCGTTTGGGACGGCGGTCAGAACGCCGACGGCAAGACCTCCACAGCCAACTTTATTTCGGGCATGATGAAGTCGGTTCCTCCGCTTGACGAGGTCTTCTCGCTTGCGGGCATGCAGCTCCCCACGATCCTTGGGAAGAAAACCGAGGAAGAGGGCGCACAGCCCTCCGAAGAGCCCAAGGCTTGATCGGTAAAATGACAAACAAGCGGGCGCCGCAAATGCGTAATGCATTTGCGGCGCCCGCTTTTGGGAAGCTCCCACGGTCTTATTGCCCGTGGACATGAATTGGCTGACGCCATGAATTCATTGCCTCCGGGAATTTTTTTACGGTAGAGGCGCCCTGCGGTCGCCCGCATAGCCTCCCTCTTCGAGGGAGGTGATTTTTTGCACAGCAAAAAGACGGAAGGAGTAATAGCCTCCCTCTCTGAGGGAGGTGGCTTTTTGCGCAGCAAAAAGACGGAAGGAGTTGTTTTTTAGAGATTTCACCGTCATTTCGGCGGGCGTTCGCAGGTCGCCCCTACGGCTATAATTGTCCTCCGTTCGTGCACGCACACTCCTCCCCGCACCGCAGGGCGGTGTCCACCCAACGTTCGCTTTGCTCACTACGAAAACTTGCCCACAAGTTTTCCTCCTCTCGGAGGAGGGCTAAAGCGCGGCGAAGCCGTGACGGAGAGGATAGCCTCCCACTCTGGGGGAGGTGGCGCGGCGAAGCGTGTTCGCACCCGATGATACGGTAGGGGCGACCTGCGGTCGCCCGCATAGCCTCCCACTCCGGGGGAGGTGGCAGCCGTAGGCTGACGGAGAGGGTACAAAAAAGTCGGGGCACTGTGCAAACGCACAAGTGCCCCACCCCGCCGAGCCGTGTCATCGGGAAGTTAGAACCCTGTACTCCAGGGCGGTGCCCTTGCATCGGCTTTACTGCTCCCAACGTCCGACATACGGTCGAGACAAGTCAATCGTTTTTACGCGTATGCGGGAGGTCTGCAAACCACCGAAAGACGCAGGCTCCTTTGATCTATCGTAGGTTCACAATCACCGATGATCACGCACTAAGCAGGAAACGTTCGTTTTTCGTCGATCACTTACCGTCGTAGTCGATCTCCTCAGAGAACATATCGTCAAAAAGATCCGCCACGTTGTCAAATTCCTCGTCATCGTCCACGGTCACAAGGGTGTCCTCGCCGTTCTCGTCCTTTTCAAGACGCAAAACGACGTACTCGCAAAAGCCGTCCTCGCTCGTCTCACCGCCCGAGGGGATCATCGCGAAATATACGTTGCCGCCAAGCTCCGCCTCGCCGATCTTCTCAAATTCGATCTCGTCGCCGCTTTCCTCATCGATCAGTGTGAAGAATTCGCGCTCGTTCAGGTTTTCATTCATCTGTTCACTCATATCCGTCATCCTTTTCATGTATTTGATGTTACCATTATTGTACACGATAACCGTTGTATTGTCAAGTGTTTTTTTCATCCTGTGACAATGCATTTTCAAGGCTCCTTCCGCATCAGAACTCAAGAACGTCGGAAAGCACCCCATTGCTCACGTACATCCCCTCTGGCGTGAAGGCATAGCCGTCCGCCGTCCTTTTGACAAGCCCCATGGGAATATATTTTTCAAGCCGCGGCGCGAACGTTTCCCGAAAGCTTTGGGGATAGCGCGCGTCAAACGCCGCCACGCTGACACCGCGAGCAGTGCGCATACCAAGCATCACGTATTCGTTTGCACCCTCGTGTGGCGTGATCCGCTCGCGCTCGCACTCAATGTCCTCGCCCTCTATATACCCTTCGATATTCCGCGCGTTGCCGAAGCGATCCCCCCCGAAGAAGGAATATGCCGCGGGACCAAAGCCGAGATATTCTTCACATTCCCAGTATTTCAGATTATGGCGGGATTCATACCCCGCACGCGCAAAATTGCTGATCTCGTATTGCGCATATCCCTGCGCGGCGAGGTATTCGATCCCCTCAAGGTACATCCTGCGTGACACCTCCTCGTCGGGAAGCGGCAGCTTGTCGGCAATACGGGAAAAGCGCGTCCCCTCTTCCATGGAAAGAGCGTAGGCGGAGACGTGCGTGGGAGAGAGAGACGCGACCCTTTCAAGCGTTTCAAAATAACTCTCTGCGGTCTGCTCCGGGATCCCCTGCATCACGTCTGCCGAAAGGTTTTCAAAGCCCGCCGCACGGAGTGTCTCCAGCGTGTGCACAAAGTCAGAGAAGGTATGGATCCTTCCAAGCGCGCGCAATTCGTTTTCATGAGCGCTTTGAAGACCGATGCTGACGCGGTTAAAGCCCGCAGCCCGAAGAGCCCTGAAGCCGTCAAGAGAGCCCGTAGCGGGATTGCATTCCAGCGTGATCTCCGCATCGGAAGAAAGCGTATAATGCGTGCGTACCGCATCCAGCATACGGCAAAGCTCCTTTGAGTCAAGAAGCGTGGGCGTGCCGCCACCGAAATACACGGTGTCCACGGTGTAAGAGCGGCAAAGAGACGCACAGAAGGAAAGATCCGCACACATCCGCTCGGTATACGCACGCATCCTGTCGACGTCGGGATGCGGCATGGAGCAAAAGTCACAATAATGACACTTGGAGCGGCAAAAGGGAATGTGAATATACAAGCCAAGCCGTTTCATGCTTATCCCCTTCCCGCGTGGCAGACCATGTAAAGGATCTGAAATTCCGACGAAAGACGTGTGAGCATTTCCTTCGCCGCGTGTAAGCGGACGTCATCCAGATTGACAAAGGGGTCGTCAAGCACAAGGCAGGGCTTCTCCCCCGCGCCGTAGAGCGCGTCGGTAAGAGAGAGGCGCGTGCAGAATTGCAGCGCATCCCGCCAGCCGCGGCTGAAAAACTCGGTGGATCTTGTTTTTCCGCCCGCGCGCAAGGAGACCTCAAAGGAGGCATCCATCACAGCCTCCTCGGCATCGGGGCGCAGAAGCTCCAGATAACGGCAAAAGCTCTTTTGCATGCCGTCGAGGTAGCGTGTGGAAAGTCCGACCTTCGCCTCCTCCAAAAATTTCAGCGTTGCCGCAACGGTCTCGCTGTTTTTTTGCGCGGTCTCCAGCTCCTCGCGCGTCGCAAGAAGCACAGCCTCCGCCTCGGGAAGCCTGTCCGCCTCCAGAGAAAGACGCTCGATCTGCGAAAGAAGCGCGGCGCGGTTCTCGGAAAGTGAACCGAGACGCGCGGAAAGTGCCTTTTCCTCCTCGCTCATCGCGGACACGTCGGGGACGTCGGAAAGCGTCTCCCCGATCTCCTCATCCGCAAGCGAGGGGTGCGCCGCAAGAAACTCCTCCAGCGCCGCCTCTTTTTCCTTGCATTGCGCATCGATCAGACGGTATTCGGTCGCAAGACGGGAGGCTGCGTCAATGGAGGCAAGCACCTCCTGCCCCTCTCGGCAGCCGATCTTGGGCAAAAGGGCGGCAAGCTCCTCGCGACGGGCACACATAGCATCCGTCAGATCTCTCTTACGACGACGGCGCGCGTGCTCCTCCTCACGGGCACGGCGCACAAGGGATGCGTCCCTTACAATGGCTTCGATCTCGTTTCTGTAATCCTCACGCGGAGGAAGAACGATCCCAAGCGCGCGGAAGCTTCCCTGTATGGAGGAAAGGATCTCCTCCTGCTCCGACTTCAATGCGGCACGCTTGCGCGCGCGTTCCTCTCGTTCCTCCTTCTGCCGCAAATATTCGCGTACAAGAAGAGAAAGCTCGGTCAATTCGCTCCAAAGATCTCCGTCCTCACGCATTCCCCACAAGCGAAGCAAAGAGCGAACCTGTGAAAGCTCCCCCTGCTCCCGCCGTGCAGAGCCGCGTACACTCCAAAAATGCGCCAGCGCCGCGCCGCAAGCGAGCGTAAGCGACACACCGAGCGCGATCATCCATAAAAGCTCTCCGCCGGTGAATACGGACATAAGAAGAAAGAGCGCACTCGCGGCAAAGCCCGCGATGGACAAAAGCCCTCCCGGACGCAGTCCCCCGCGTCCCGTTTTCGGCGCACTCCCCTTAAGGATCGCAAAGGCATCCGAGATCTCCGCATCACTCGGAACACCTCTTTCAAAGCGGTCAAAGCGCGCGTCCCGACAAGCCTCTCCTTCAAGACTTGAAAGACGGAGAGATGTGTTTCGCAGCATCTCATTGGCACGGGAGAGCTCACGCACGCACTCCTCGGTGGGAAGCTGCCCGTGCTGCTCCCTCGGCAAGATCTCGGTCACAATCTCCCGCGCGTCGGGAATTGCGCCCAGATGCGCCGACAGCTCGCGCAGCTCCATGGCAGTCTTGCGGGCACGGGTGAGCGTTTCCTCGTCGGGATGAAGCCCGCCCAAGGCACGGTCAAGCGCCTCACGGCGCGCAGTCAGTGCATCAAGCTCCGCTCGCATTCTCTTTTGTTGCCCGTAAAGCGCCGCACGCTCACGCACCTCGCCCGCCTCGCGAATGCGGACACGGATCCGCTCACGCTCGGCTTCCAGTGCCCCCGTCTCGCGCAAAAGCGCATCAAGCTCATCCTCTCGCTCCTCCAACGAGGCACGCACACGGCAGATCCCCTCCACCTCACGCTCACGGTCCGCAAGTTCCCCCTCAAGCACGGCAATGCGCCCACGGTTTCCCGTGGTCACGTAGTATTTGCACCGCTTATCCAGCGCTGCCGCCGCGGCATCAAAGCCGCCGATGTCATCCACGTCGTCCAGAAGATCGCCAAGCTTTGCTGCAATGCTGTAGTTCTCACCCTTTGCGACAAAGCCGCGTTGCGAGAGATACACCGTGCGCTCATAGCCGTCGGCATCGATGCCAAACAGCTCAACACCCAAAGCCTCGCTGTAAGCGCGGCTTTCAAGGTTGGTGTCAAGATCGTAGAGCGCAAAGGTGTCAGAGCTCTCCTTCGCACCGAAGAATCGCTCGGCGCGGAAGCGCCCCTTTTCACTTTCAAATTCAAGACTTCCTCCGTACGCGCCACCCTGCCAGGGGGTGTATTTTTTTCGTTCGTTCTCGTCAAGAGAGCGCTTGGAGGTAGCGGGAAGCCCGTAGAGCATCGCCTTGATAAAGACGGCAAGCGTGCTCTTGCCCCATCCGTTTTCATGATGCAGAACGTTGAGCCCCGACGAGAGCTCCATGGAAAAATCCTTCAGCCTTCCGAAATTCTCAATATGCAGCCGTAAGATCCTCATAAGCCAAGCTCCTCTCCCGACAGTGCCCGCAAGCCGCAGGCAATGATCCGTTCCTTTTCCTGCTCGGGGAGCTTTGACGCCATCACACGGCGAATGAATTCCCCCTTGAGAGAGACGTCGTTTTGGTAGTCCTCGGGGCGGATCAGAAGTCCGCTTTCATCCCGTACCTTGACGAAGTAAAAGCGTGGTGCGAGCATAGCGGCAAGGCTTTCGGTATCGGGAAGCGCCTCGGCACGCCGTTTGCCGCCGAGGATCACCTTGACAAGATCCTCCGAGGGGATCTCGGCAACCGCCGACTGCACCGCCTCCTCAAGCCCCAGGTGCGTCGTCACCTCTCCGATCTCCACCGTAACCGTGTGAAGTCTGCGTGTGGCAAAGGGAATGAATTTGTGGCTGACACGCCCGTCCTCCACCTCAAGAAGGACAAAGCCGTGCTCGCCGCATTCGTCGAAGCCGCGCCCCTCAAGGCATCCGCTGTAGACGGCAACGCCGCGAGGATCCAGGCGCGTCTGTCTGTATTCGTGAATATGACCGAGCGCCAGATAATCGATATGCTTTCCCTTGTACAGTCCCAAGCGGATCACATCCTCGGAAGGCGTCCCCTTCCCCGCTCTCTCCTGCCCGTGAAGAAGCAAAAAATTGACGTGTGTGGGATCAAGAGAAAGCGTGTCCGCATCGGGGCGTTCGCTCCCCGTTACCGTCACGTCTCCCACACGGTAGCTTGTCCATGCGTCACGGAAGGTGTGAAGGTTTTCGGGGACCGTCTCTCCCGCAATGGGCGCAGCACCTCTGTCGTGGTTGCCCGCGAGGTAGTAAAAGCCAATGTGAGGATACGCCGCCACCGTTTCAAGAACGTAAGCCACAGTGCTCCTTTTTACGTTTTGCGCGTCAAAAAGATCCCCCGCGATCAGAATCGCCTCCACACCGCATTCGTCCGCATAGCGTACCATGCGCAAAAAGCTCTCGCGAAGCTCCCGCCCCCGCTCTCTCGCCTTTTTGGGGGAAAGGTTGGACTCCATGGGGGAATCCAGATGAATATCCGCACAGTGAATCAACCGCATTGTTTTGTCCTTTCCGTTTGTCGTTTCTTATTATATTTTAACACAAGGACGTCGGAATAGCAAGAGAAAAAAGCAAAGAGACGGAAAAACTTCGGGCATTGCAACGGCACGACGCATGTGGTCATGTTAGCAGTCGAAGGAATTTCGCACCGTAGCACAGCCCCCCTCTTCGTCAATGTCGTCAACTTAAAGTTGCCGCCATTGCGTGAGGCACGACGCTTTGCGTCGCATGATGCGTGCCGTTTTACGGCACAGTGATATCGCCGCTGTGCGGCTGTGAGGCGTGTTGCTTCGCAACAC
>SVSZ01000032.1 GCA_015064025.1 Oscillospiraceae bacterium
AAGAGTGCTATGAAACGGATTATTGGCTCGGTCTGTTCAAAGACACGCACATGATAACTGAAGACGAATACAAGGATATGTTCGCAAAATGCAGTAAAATTCGAAAATTGCTCATCGCCTCCATCACTACCGCGAAGGAAACCCAATAAAGACAAACGTTACTTTTGAGCTGAATTCAAAACCTCGTTTTACAGCACTTCGGCATAACATTTTGAAAGGAGCATCGCAAATGAACAAGGCAAAGACTGAATTTTCTATAACGGACTTTGGTGCGTTGGGCGACGGGATGTTTGACTGCACAGAGGCAATACAAAACGCACTTGATCATGCCGCAGGGTGTATGGGCACCGTAATTGTGCCTCCCGGAACGTACTCGACAGGAAATCTGAGGGTGCACGGGAAAGGTGTTTCCATCGTGGGATGCCCTGCGTGGAGCTTTCGCAATGACGGCGGCAGTGTTTTCCTTTTAAGAGACGGAACGACGGACTGTATGCTGGATATCAGCGGCGCCTTTGGGTGCTCCATACAGGGCATGTGTCTTGATGGGAGGAATATTGGTGCGGACGTTCACGGCATAAAGCTTTACCGAAGCCAATATAACGGCGGGGGTGAAGAGGATACACCGACCGTTGATAATTGCCGTATCGGTCATTTTAGCGGTAACGGATTACATTTTGAACACGTGTGGTGCTTCTCCGTTCGCCACTCCATGCTACACGCCAATGGCGGTGCGGGGCTCTTTATTGACGGATGGGACGCATTCATCCTCGATAACTGGTTTACAGGCAATAAAAACGGCGGCATATTGGGAGGAAAAACGGTAGCTTCCGTAACTTGTACGGGGAATCGTGTGGAATGGAACAAAAGAGGCGGCTTTATTCTCCCGAACGGTGACAGCTATAACATAACGGGAAATTTTTTCGATCGTTCCTTTGGACCGGCGCTTGATCTGGGCGGTGAATCCACCTCGGTGCACACAGTGACCGTAACAGGTAATATCTTTAGGCGAAGCGGCGCGCGCCTTGAAGCAGAGGCGATCCTGCCCAGGGACAAAAGCTGCCACGTAAGCATCCATAATTGTTTGGGCACCGTGATCAGCGGAAACTCTGCAAGGGCGGGTAGAAATGACAACGGTCATGGCGTTTATTCCCCGGATTACTCAATTATTGTTAACGATTGCAAGGAGTGTATTGTAAAGGACAACGTTATGACTTGCGGCGCGATCGTTGAGAACATTGTTTTGGTTGGAAACAACGAGACCTGCATGATTGCAGACAATATTGGAAGCTTAGGGAATGGATGAATCTCCAACCGACAAGCCAAAGCGATATAGATTCCTTGTGGGATTTGTGATATACGCTTTGCTTTCTTCTTCCATTAACGCCTCAAAGGGAAACATTTCAGAACGAATGTGAGCTTTGATCGCAACTCAAAAATTCATTTTACAGCAGTACGTAAACGCATCGGGAATTTTAAAATAAAAAATCCATAGGAGAATCAATATGTATAAAATATCGATCCCTGTTATGAACGCAAACTTGAAACGTTGCGATAGAGAGCGCATCTTGAAGGAACTAAAAAGGTTTGATGCGGAACGCGTTTTTTTGGCATTGGATACGTACGAAACGAATATAAAAAAACGCAAGGCTGCAATGGAGGAGCTTTGCGATAACTGCCGCTTTTTTAAGGAACAAGGGCTACAGGTCGGTGCGTGGATCTGGACGTTTTGGGTCAAAAACAATCAAACGTTCAGAAATATGCGTTCGATCAAGGGAACGGAGATTGGGGAGTTTATGTGTCCCACCGATGAGAATTTTGCGAAGTTTGCCACGGATTACGTTGAGGAGATCGCAAGATGCGGAGTGGATATCATTCAGTTTGATGATGATTTCCGCTACGGCTTCCTCAGTGATTCCGCAGCTTGCCTTTGCGACGGGCACGTTGCTGCCATCAACCGTATCACAGGGGAAGCTTCATCGTGGGAAGAGATCTCGCATCACGTCACCCACGGCGGAAAAAATAAATTCCGCGATGCGTTTTTGAAGGCGAACGGGGATTCTATGCGAAGCTTTGCGGCTGCGCTCAGACGTGCCGTTGACAGGGTGGATCCCCATATCCGGATCAGTCTTTGCACCTGCTTATCAACGTGGGATCTTGACGGCACGGATGCACGGGAGCTTGCAACGATTCTGGCAGGAGATACCAAGCCGCTTTTGCGTCTGATCGGAGCCCCTTATTGGGCAGTGAAGGGAAATTGGGGGAATGCCCTACAGGACGTGATCGAGCTTGAACGTATGGAAAGTGCATGGACCAAAAACGACAGCATCGAAATAATGGCGGAGGGGGATGCATATCCGAGACCGAGAACGCTGTGTCCTGCCGCTTATCTTGAAGGCTTTGATACCGCAATTCGTGCATCCGGATGTACCGACGGTATTTTAAAATACGGCATAGATTATTGGTCAAATGCCGATTATGAAACCGGATATGCACGCTTTCATGAGCATAACCGTGCCGTATATTCTAAAATCGATCAGATGTTTCGCGGGAAAAATCCATGCGGTATTCGGGTTTATGAGTCCATGAAGAAGATCGGCGACATGGTGATGCCTACCAAGGTCAATAAGGAGATTGACATTGAAAGCCTGTTTTTCTCAAAGGCTGCCCGTACTCTGGCTTATAATTCTATTCCGACAACTTACGAGGGAGAGGGAATATGCGGTATCGTTTTTGACGAAAACGCCAGAAATCTTTCCCTTGACGTACTCAGCAACGGACTGATTATCGATATTGCCGCCGCTGAAATCCTTACAGAACGAGGGATCGACGTTGGAATTGAAACGATTGGTGAAGCAACGGGCGGACAATGCGAGCGTTTTATTGATGATAACAATCATATCCTGACAGGCGGTGCTACAGCTTATGATATCAAGCTCAAGGATTCCGCCGAGATATTAAGCGATATCGACACACCGAAGGGTGTTTTGCCGATGTCCTACCGATACGAAAATGCAGACGGCAACCGCTTTTTAGTGCTGAATATCAACACCAGATCCAATGCAGACAACGCCTTGAAGCACTATGAGAGAAGCCGTCAATACGCGGAACAGATCCCGTGGCTTAGCGGACAGAAGCTTCCGGCATACGTTTACGGCAACCCCGCCTTGTATATGCAATGTAAGCATGATAACGCGGCTTTGGCTGTCGGTCTATGGAATTTCTTTGCCGATCCTGTTCTTTCGCCTGCCGTGCAGCTGGATGGAGAATATTCTTCCATCACTTGTATCAACTGTAGCGGATACATCGACAAGGATCGGGTGATCCTTTCAGACATCCCCCCGTTTGGCTTTGTGGCATTTGAGGTGAAACAAAGGAAAGCTTTGTCTCCCGGCACTAACTGAAAATCCGGGGCAAACGTCACTCCCTCGCAAAGCTCGAACGTTTGACCGCACATCGGTATTGAAAATTAGCTGTCAAAACGATTTTTTGCATCGATTTTGAAGGAAAAGGAGCGCTTGAAATTGCAATCGTTAAAGTTTTTATATCGGATAGGAAAAGGACCGTCTTCCTCTCATACCATGGGGCCCATTGCGGCAGCAAGACGGTTTCTCAAGGAGCTTCCCGACGTGCAGACCGTAAAGGTGATACTGTACGGCTCGCTTGCAAAAACAGGAAAGGGGCATATGACGGATCTTGCCCTTCAACAGGTCTTTTCGGACAGAAAATGCGAGATCGTTTTCGACGAGGAGACGCCTACGGATGTTCATCCGAACACCATGGATTTTATTGCCGTTTGTGATGGGGTGGAGGTAAAAAGGATCCGCTATTACAGCATCGGTGGCGGAGAGGTCGTAGCGGACGGAGAAAAAACGGAAGCGAACAAAGAAGTATATAAATTAAACTCCTTTACCGAGATATCCGAATACTGCCGAGAAAGAAATATAAGGATCTGGCAGTACGTAGAGGAGTGTGAGGGCAGCGAAATTACGGAATATCTCTCGGACGTATGGGATACGATGCAAGCGGCGATCAAAAGAGGGATTGTGGCAGAGGGGATACTGCACGGCGGATTGGGCACGCAGAGAAAAGCAAGATATCTGTTCAGACAAAAGCATATAGATGAAAGCGAAGAAACCAAAACCAACAGACTGATCTGTGCCTATGCATATGCCGTAAGCGAAGAAAATGCGGGGGGTGGAACGATCGTTACGGCACCTACCTGCGGAGCCTGCGGTGTTGTACCCGCAGTGTTAAAATATTTGCAGGTGAAGCGCAATTTTACGGACACACAGATTTTGCACGCCTTGGCTACGGCGAGTGTGATCGGAAATCTGATCAAAACAAATGCTTCGATCAGCGGAGCGGAGTGTGGCTGTCAGGCAGAGATCGGAACTGCTTGCGCGATGGCTGCCGCTGCCGCCGCCGAGCTTTATGAATTGGATCTGGATCAGATCGAATATGCTGCGGAAATGTCGATCGAGCACCATTTGGGGCTTACGTGTGATCCCATACGCGGCTTGGTACAGATCCCTTGCATCGAGCGCAATGCCATCGCTGCCATGCGAGCTTTGAATGCGGTGAGCTTGGCGGACTTTCTCGCCGACTCCCGAAAGATCAGCTTTGATATGATCGTGGAGACGATGTATGAGACAGGAAAGGATCTGAAGGTGATCTACCGTGAGACCTCCGAGGGCGGTCTTGCTAAAAAATACCGTTCATAAAAAGCAAAGGAGAGAGAGAATGAAAAAACACAGAGTATTGAAAACGCTTGGTATGATTTTGGCGGCAGTGCTCCTCTTTTTCGTTGTGATCAATCTGATCCCACCGAAGAAAAACGTGGAGGAGAATCCCTTTCTTGTAGAGGATGGGGAACTTCCCATGATCGCGGCGCATCGCGGAGGCGGTGTCAGCAATCCCGAAAACACGATGCTTGCCTTCCGTGAGGCGGTGAAGACCTATCGGGTGGATATCATCGAAAGCGACCTGTATCTGACGAGTGACGGATACCTTGTTTACAATCACGATGCGTATATCGACGAGACCTGCAACGTCAACGGGGATATTTCCCTTGAAGAGGTAGAAGCGCTTTGCGAGGATGAAGAGAAGCGCCACTATATCAAGGATATGACCCTTGAGGAGCTGCGTCAATATAATTTCGGTTACTACTTTGAGGACGAAAACGGCGTGCGCATTTATCGGGATGAGACCGACCTTGAAGGAAAGGGGCTTCAGATCGCGACAGTGGAGCAGCTGTTTGAGGAGTTTTACGAAAGTCATCCGGAGCTTTTGTTTATCGTGGAGATCAAAAACGACGGGGAACGCGGCTTTGAGGCTTGTAAGCTCCTTTACAAAACACTTGAGAAATATCCGAGGTATATGGATCGGATCGTTGTGGGAACCTTCCATGACGAGATAGAGGAGGAGCTGAAAACCAAATATCCCTCTCTTTACAGAGGTGCTCCTACGGGTAGTGCCGCATCCTTTGTGATCACGCAGATGCTTGGCGTCAATCTGTTCGACAGTGGAGATTTTGCTTGCTTGCAGATCCCTACCTCATATGACGTGGGGATCACGATCGAGCTTGATAAGAAGACGTACGTTGACCGTGCCCACAAGAGGAATATTGCGGTGCAGTATTGGACGATCAATGACGAGGAGACGATGCGGGAGCTGATCGAGCTTGGCTGTGACTGCATCATGACCGACGATCCCGCATTGCTGGGACGTGTGCTGGAGAGCTATCGCAAATAAAAAGAGCGAATTTGCGACAGAAAAAGAAACAATTTTGCCGTGAGATGACTTGACAGCGGACAAATTCTAATATACAATAAGTACGTTATACGAAAGATAAGCGGCAGATCGGGCAGATGATGAGAATTATCCAAAGCTATCCCGATACCTTTGCAACCTTTGAAAAGGTGAACGAGGTGTTCGGCAATTTTAAAAGAAACGTGGAACGGAGGATATCCGCATGAAGGTCCATTTCAAAAACGCTGAGGAGGTACAGAGCGGTATTGCACTGCTCGCGCCGGATCTTGGCATTTCGCTCGTCCCACCGAGTGACGCGGAGCTGACGGTCACGGTGCGGGGAACCGAGGAAAACGGCTTGACTGTTTCCCTCTGCAAAAATGAAGCGACGATCGCCTACGGTGGCGGAAAGGCACGCTTTTTCAGAGCTCTTGCCATTCTTGTACAGTGGAAGCGCGACGGTGTGAGCGAAAAGAAATTGACCGAGACACCCTTGTTCAACTCTAACGGTGCGATGGTGGATATGTCTCGCAATGCCGTGATGAAGCCCTCTGCCGTGGAGTTTATGCTTCGTAAGATGGCGTTGATGGGAATGAATACGTATATGCTTTACACCGAGGATACGTACGAGGTGGAGGGCTATCCCTATTTCGGCTATATGAGGGGGCGTTACAGCAAGGATGAATTGCGGGTATTGGATGCGTATGCGCTTGCTCTCGGCATTGAGATGATTCCCTGTATTCAGGTTCTCGGGCACCTTGCCACGGCACTTCGCTGGATGAAAACGGCAGCCTACCGCGATGACGAAAAAACACTTTTGGTGGGAGCGGAGGAGACCTATCGCCTGATCGGGAGCATGATGAAAACGCTCGCCGAGTGCTTCACCACACGCCGTGTACATATTGGGATGGATGAAACCAAGAGCGTCGGAAAGGGCAATTATTTTGACAAGCACGGCTACCGTCCTCCTCACGAGCTTTACTTAGAGCATCTTTCGCGCGTGGTGGAGATCGTGCAGGCACATGGATTTTCGCCCATGATGTGGAGTGATATGTTCTTCCGTCTGTCGGGACACGGGATCTCCGGCTTTGAGGATTACGACGTCAGAACCGTTCTCAGTGACGAGATCGTCGAGATGGTTCCCAAGGGAGTTCAGCAGGTGTTCTGGGATTACTACCATCCCGAGGAAGCCTTCTATGCCGTCAACATTGAAAAGCATCGCCGCTTTGGGGACAATACCGTATTTGCGGGCGGTGTATGGATGTGGAGCGGTCACTGTCCGCTTCTCTCCTACTCTCGCAGAATGACGCTCCCTGCATTGGATGCTTGCCGAAAGGGCGGCATCAAGGAGGTACTGGCAACGGTCTGGCACAACGGCTCGGAAAGCCAGCTGATCCTCTCTTTGGCGGGGCTTGCATGGTATGCGGATTACGACTATCACGGCTTCTATGACGAAGGAAGCATGAAGGCGTGCTTTGCGCGTGCTACGGGGGCATCCTACGACGATTTTGAAAGGACCGAGCTTCCCAACTATCCGCACGGCGGCGAATATTGCATGTCACGGGCACTGACGTATAACGATCCCTTGCAGGGGCTGTTTGACCGCCATATCGACGGCTTGGATACAAGGACGTATTACACGGACGTGTACAAGAAGCTGGAGGGGCTTGGAGAGGGCTTTTATGCGCCTGCCTTTGAAACGGTACGGGCGCTGACCGATCTTTTGATCGACAAGGCGGATTTCGGCGTGCGTTTGAAGCGCGCCTATGATCAGGACGACCGCGAGGCGCTTGCTTCCATGGTGAAGGAATGCGATCTTATCATAGAAAAGACCGAGAAGCTGAGGGGGGCGCATCGCGAAGCGTGGATGACCTATAACAAGCCCTTCGGTTGGGAGATCCACGATATCCGCTACGGTGGAATCACAAACCGCTTTGAAACGGTGAAATACAGAGTACAGGCATATCTCGGTGGGGAGATCGACAGGCTTGAGGAATTGGAGGCAGAGCGTCTGCGCTTTGACGGGGACGACAGCTCCGTGGAGAGGGATCACAATCACTTCCTCTGGTGGGGATATTCGCAGATCTCAAATACAGGAATTTTGTAAAGAGCATTGGAGAGTGATATGGAAAAGCATTTGATCGTTATCAGCGTCGATGCCCTTGTATACGAGGATCTGGAATATGCCAAGGGGCTTGTGCATTTTTCAAGGATGCTGGAGCAGGGCTCTCTTATCAAGCGCGTGCGTTCCACGTATCCGTCGTTGACGCACACTGCGCACGCAACCATCATGAGCGGCGCGTCTCCTGCGAGAACAAGGGTTGTAAACAATACCGTTTTCAACCCAAAGGATCCCCATAAGGGAAGCTCGGTATGGTACAATGATCTTGCGCAATTGGGGTGTGAGACCGTGTTCCAAGCCGCCAAAAGGGAAGGGCTCAGTACCGCTTCCTCCTCATGGCCCATGACCTCGGGGGGAGGCGAATACATCGACTATCTGATCCCCAATGCACTCAATGAGGACTTTGTGGGACGCGAGGACCGTCCCTTGGAGGTCTTTCGCGCTCTTGGCGCGGGAGAGAACGTGATGGATATCATCAAAGAGGGCGTACGCCTCTTCGGCTGGAAAAATCAGCATCCCGAGGTGGATGATTTTCAGACCTACTGTGCCGCCGAGATCATCAAGAGATATAAGCCGAATTTGCTTCTCACGCATCCTTCCTACGTGGATAGCGCACGGCATGCAGGCGGTGTGTTCGGCTCTCACGTTGAGAAGGCATTAAGGGAGACCGACCGTTGGTTGGGGATCCTGTTTGATGCCGTAGATGAAGCGGGAATTTCGGACAGCACGGATTTTGTGATCCTGAGCGATCACGGACAGGTCAATATCACGCGCGTGATCTCACCAAACGTCTATCTTGCCGATGCGGGCTATATCACGCTTGATGAGGATGGCTTGATCAGCTCCTGGCGCGCCTACGCCAAGAGCACGGGCGCATCGGCACAGGTCTATCTTGCCGACAGGGAGGATCATGCCCTGCACGACGGTGTTTACCGCTTGCTTTGCAACATGGCACAGGAGGGGATTTACGGCTTTGAGCGCGTTTATACCGCAGAGGAGGCGCGCGAGAAGTACGGACTTTACGGAGATTTTTCCTTTGTTCTTGAGGGCGACGGATACACAGGCTTTGGCATGCATCTTGTCCGTCCCGTAGTTCGCGGCTATGATTTTTCGGATTACCGCCTTTCCAAGGGAACGCACGGGCACGATCCCGACCGAGGACCGCAGCCTACCTTCATCGGTATGGGCCCGTCCTTCAAAAAGGGCGTCGAGGTGGAGCGCGGAGACTTGAAAGATCACGCGCCGACACTTTCCCGTGTTCTGCGTTTCTCTCTTCCCGAAGCCGAGGGGCATGCGGTGGAGGAGATCTTAAATCTGTAAGTCGGCGTTTCGATTGTATTCATAAGAATTTTTGAGGTGAAGTTATGAACAAGGTAATCTTGATCTCCATTGATGGGATGCGTCCGGACGGGCTTATGCAATGCGGAAGCGCGGCGGTGGAGCGCCTTTTGAAAAAGGGAAGCTATACGCTGCACGCAAATACGGTTTTTCCGTCTGTAACGCTTCCTTGCCACATGTCTCTTTTTTACGGTGTGGAGCCGACCCGTCACGGGATCCTTTCCAATACGTTTGTCCCGCAGGTGCATACGGTTAAGGGACTGTTTGAAAAAATCGCTGCCTTTGGCGGTGAGAGTGCTGTTTTTTACGGTTGGGAGCCGATGCGCGACGTTGCGCCCGCAGGCACCTGCAAGTATGCCACCTACGTAAATGCCTATACCGCAGACAGCGTTGATACTCTACTCACAGATCGCGCACTTTCCTTGATCGAGGAGAAGAAGCCGGATTTTGTATATCTTTATCAAGTGGAGACCGACGAGAAGGGCGGTCATGACAACGGTTGGATGAGCGAGGAATATTTGCGTCGCATTCACATTGCCACCCAAAATGCGGAGCGTGTGGTCGATGCCTTCGGCGAGGAGTATGAGATCATTATTACCGCCGATCACGGGGGACACGACCGTATGCACGGTACTTCACTTGCGGAGGACATGACCATTCCCATGATCTTTATCGGAAAAGCGTTTGAGGCGGGGCGACGCCTTGATGACGTATCAATTCTTGACATCGCACCTACGGTTGCAAAGCTGATGGGGCTTCCGCCCGAGAAGGAATGGGAGGGCAAGGCGCTCTTCTGATACACGCGAAAAAACAAGTGCTATGACAGACAAATGATTTGTCAATATAAGTAAAGGAACTAAGAAAGATGGACAACAAAGAAAACAAAAAAGCGGAGAACTTTTCAAAAGCTTTATGAACAAAACCGGCGATTTTGGGAAGAAGGTTGCAGACGGCATTCAAAAGAGCGCGGAAAACATTTCTGAGCAGAATAAGAAAAAATGCTTATGAAAAAATGTTGAAGAAAAAAACCCCTGTCTTCAAGGAGGATTTTAAAAGCAAAAAATTTAATATTCCCAGTGTGATAAAAATTGTTGCGAGTTTTGAAATGGTATGCAACCGATGATAGTATACAGGGCTTGATTGAGATGCGGTGCTCCGGTAGCAATTCTGTAAAATCAAAGGTTTTGGAATTGAGCGGTTCCAATACAACCTCTACATCAATGGAAATCGCATGTGCAATTGATAAAATATGCGGTTTAAAAGGTAACTTGTCGATGGAAACAAAATCAATAAAGGAACATAGCAGTAAATTTGTTTTCGAAATAGAGTTTTGAACCTCGCAATGAACATCCGCGAGTGCGGGACAAGGTTTTATTAGGAAAATCTTGCCCTGTAGCACGACACATGGACCGTCTCTTGCGGTAAATCTTACATTGTACCCGCACGGCACGACCCTTGGGTCGTGCCGTGCACGAAAAAACACCTTGCACGGGAAAAGGAGATTCACATGGAAAAAATTATTACGTACGATACGCTTCGCAGCTTTGCTTATTCGAATGATAAGCTGATCAAGGGAGAAATCCGAGGAATCGTCCTCCACTTTTCGGGGCTTAGCTTTAAGGATATGATCGATTCGGATCCGTCCGATGCCAAAGAGTATGCGGAAAAGGGAATCGTTTATATTGTGCCGTACTTCAATCCGTGGTGCTGGATGAACAAAAGCGCGGTAGCCTTGATAGACGAGATCATTGACGTCGTATGTACACACTATGCGATCGTTTCACCTCGGATCGTTTCCTCCGGCGTCAGCATGGGCGGACTTTGCGCCTTGGTTTATTGCGCGTATGCAAAAAATACGCCCGTTTCCTGCGTTGCTAACTGTCCTGTGTGCGATCTGCCGTATCATTTTACAGAGCGTCCGGATCTTCCGCGCACACTCTACAGCGCGTTTTTTGAGTATGACGGGACGATGGAGGAGGCACTTTGCTCCGCGTCTCCCGTACATCTGGCGCCTCGCATGCCGCAGATCTCTTACACGATCTTTCATTGCGAACACGATCTTGCCGTCAACATACAAAAGCACTCCGAGCGGTTTGTTGAAGCCATGCGCCCATATGGGGAGGTGACCTTGATCAGAGTTCCCTTGCGCAGTCACGGTGATCTTTCGGCAGAAGCAAGGGTACGGTACAGAGAGACGATCCTCTCCGCGTTTCAATAAAAGGAGCGACTTCATGGAAGTATCTGAAAAAAGAGAATTGCACATTTTTCCCGCGCGGATGCGCGTTTTGAGCGGAAGTGTGCTGAAATTGATCGCGATCGTTTCTATGCTGATCGATCACGTGGCATATGCGTTTGGGCTTGGGGCGGGAATCGTGCTTCTTTCCCTTGGGGAGACCGCCGTTACGCTTTACACGCTTTTGCGCTACGTTGGGCGCCTTGCGTTTCCCCTGTTCGTCTTTCTTTTGGTGGAGGGCTTTATTCACACGAAAAGTCGAAAAAGGTACGGTATCCGTTTAGCGCTCTTTGCTGTTCTTTCCGAAATTCCGTTTGATCTTTTTTGCTCCGGAACCCTTTTTTATCAAAAGCAAAACGTTTTCTTTACGCTTCTTTTGGGGTATCTGGCACTTTGCGCGATCGAGGCGCTTGATAAAAAATGGGTGGCTGTGCCCGTTTTGGGATTGTTTGGCGTTTCCTTCCTTCTCGGTGCAGATTACGGATATGCGGGATTTGTGATGATCCTCCTTGTATATGCACTCAGAAAAATGCCGCTTCTTTGCGCTATGTCGAGCGCTTGCGTGCTTTCCGTTGCCTCTGCCGCCGCTTTTGTCCCCATCGATCTTTACAATGGGAAGCGCGGCTTTGTGCGCTCGCGCATTTTCAAATATCTCTTCTACGTATTTTATCCTGTGCACCTGTTGGTGCTTGCCTTGATCAAGGCTCTTATTTGAGGTTGCAATGAAAACAAAAGCGTTTATCTATATTGTTGTGGCGGGACTTCTTTGGGGAACTTCCGGAATCTTCGTTCACTATATGGCCCCTTACGGATTCTCGTCCTTTCAGATCACGGCGGTGCGCGGCATCGTTTCCTTTGTGGGGATGCTTCTCTTTGTACTGCTCAAAAACAGAAGCCTTTTGAAGGTTACGTGGCGCCAGCTGCTGATGTATTCTGTATGCGGACTTTGCCTTTATTTGACGGCTGCGCTTTACTATACGTCCATGCAATTGACCTCGGTTTCTACCGCTGTGGTGCTGATGGATATGGCACCGATCTACGTGGCGGTCGTTTCGGTCCTCTTCTTTGGCGAGCGCTTTACAAAAATGAAGCTTTTTTCCGTCATCGGTATGCTTGTAGGATGCATATTGGTCTCGGGAGTACTTACAGGGCTTGCCTTTGACGTGTGGGGAATTCTCATCGGCGTTATTTCAGGCTTTACTTATGCGGGCTACAATATTTTTACAAAGCTTTCCATGAGGCAGGGGGGGAATCCCATGAGCCTTACGGTATATGCGTTTTTGACGATGGCGCTGATCGCATGCGTTGTAACGCCGCCATGGGAGATCGTGGCGATAGCAGCGCAAGCACCGATGATAACGGTGCCGCTTTGCATCGGAATCGGTGTTGTGACCTTCATTTTACCTTATTTTCTTTATACCATGGCGCTGGGCGATCTTCCGGCAGGCACCGCTTCGGCGCTTTCGATCGTGGAACCGATGGCGGCAACTGTTTTCAGTGTGATCTTCCTTGGCGAGACTATCGGATGGCTCTCTTGGACGGGGATTGCATTGATCCTACTTTCGACGGTGCTTCTGAGCCGTGAGAAAAGTTGATACGAAGCTATGAAACGTACCAAAATTGAGATAGATCTTGCATGCTTTCCGGAAGAGCTGCACGAATACCTTCGCTCGTCAGACGTGTATGACAGTTCCTCTTCCCCCGAGGCGCGGGTGATCTTTATTGACCGCGACGGTGGATATTATTTGAAGCGCTCCGCGCAAGGTGCTCTTCAAAAGGAAGCCCTGCTGACGGCTTATTTTCATTCAAAAAAGCTTTCAAGCGAGGTGCTTTCCTACCTTTCCCTTGATGCGGATTGGCTTCTGACCCGCCGCGTGACGGGGGAGGATTGCACGTACGCGGGATACCTTGCCGATCCTAAAAGGCTTGCCGTGCTCCTTGGGGAGCGGTTGCGCATGCTCCACGATACAGGGCACGCAGATTGCCCCGTCAAGGATCGGATGGATGCATATTTTGCTTTGGCAAGGGAGAATTACAGGGCGGGGAATTTCGATCTTTCCTATGCTCGCGGCTTTGGCATTTCCAATCAAGATGAGGCGTGGCGCTGTGCAGAGCGCAACCTCCCTTATTTGAAAAACGATACGCTTTTGCATGGGGACTACTGTCTTCCTAACGTGATGCTGGATGACTGGCGCTTTTCGGGCTTTGTTGACCTTGGAAACGGTGGCGTGGGAGACCGCCACGTGGATCTCTTCTGGGGCGCGTGGACATTGTGCTATAATTTAAAAACAGACCGTTACCGCGAGCTTTTCTTCGAGGCATACGGAAAAGAAAGGATCGAACAGGAGGCTCTGCGCACGGTTGCGGCAGCCGAGGTGTTCGGATAAGGTAAATATGAATATCAGAAGAGCCGAGGCGCGTGACATCGGTCGTTTGAATGATCTTTTGTATCAGGTGCATGCGGTGCACTCCAAGGGGCGCCCCGATATTTTTCGGGTAGGAAACAAAAAATACACCGACGGCGAGCTGCGGTCCATTCTTGAAGAGGATACGACTCCCGTATTTGTTGCCGTGAATGAGGAAGACACGGTTCTCGGATACGCCTTCTGCATATATGAGGAGCATCGGGGAGAGAGATCCCTGATGGATCGGAAAACCCTGTATATTGATGACCTTTGCGTAGACGAGACTTCCCGAGGACAGCACATCGGGCGCTTGCTTTACGAATACGTTCTTGAGGAGTCAAGGCGAAACGGTTGTGCGGCGGTGACACTCAACGTGTGGTGCCTTAACGAGGGGGCTATGAGGTTTTATGAGAAGTGCGGTATGACGCCCTTGAAGATCGTGATGGAGCAGCGCTTGGACGGGGAAACGGAATAAGCTTTTGAAAATCATGCGCTATGCGGGGGGGCAGTAGAGGCGTTTGCCGTTGCGTACGGCTTCACCGCGCTACCTTCCAAAGGCTTACCCTCTCAGTCGCCTTACGGCGACAGCTCCCACTCCGGGGGAGGGCGAAAACGCCGTGGTTGTGCGGATTTGATGCTTCGTCTGTTGCGACCGCCGCTTACGCGAAAAAAGAGGCTGTCTCAAATGCTTTTTATCACATTTGAGACAGCCCCTTTTTTAAGTTTGTGCAAGCGGTTCCTCTCAAAGCCTCATTGGTTCGAGTCCTTGATGGCTATTCTCTTGATCCAAGCATGTGATGCTTTCCGTGCATTGATCCAATTTCCAAAGGGAATATCCTTCACTCTTGCGTCTTGAATTCAAAAATCCGGATCGCGCCGCGGGTAGAGGAGCCGTCCACCGTGCAATCGCTTGCCACGGTGATCCTCTTGTCCGAAAGGGTGCGCAACAGCACCTCGGTGGCACGCTTGATCTGTGCCTTTCCGCCGATCACGATCTCCTTCGCGGGACTTTTGAGAATGGCTTGTATCTCGCACGCAAGAATTGCGCCGAGAAAGAAGCTGTAGCAGATGAGAGGACTTTTTTGAAATTGATTTTTTAGGATCCGTACCTTAAAAAGCGCTTCGTTAAGCCCTTGCTGCAGGGCATATTTGCACCCGTCGGTCAAGGCGGCTTCATCAAGCTCTCCAATGGAAAGATCCACGGCATCCTTAAGGATCGTTCCACCCGAAAGAGACGCGATCATCTCGCCTGTAAGCATCGTAGAAAAGTGCACGATGCGCCCTCTTTCGTCTGTTGTGATCAGCTTGGAGTGGGAGCCCGGGAGCACGTAGAGACGATCTGCGCCCAACTCATCCGTCAAGCCGTAAAGCTCTGTTTCCTCACCGCGCATCATATCGTTTTCAAGAAGGGTGTCGCCTGCGGTTTTGACACCTCGCAAAAACACGAAGGGAATGGAAGAGATCTCCGAAAGGAGCGTTTCGTGCATGGCTTCGTGAAGCTCTGCGATCCCTGCGGGGGTGGGGAGGTGAGGAAGCGCGCAAAGACCAAACTCCGAGGTGATCATGCCGGAGGCGAGGATGCGTGTGATGTGTGCTTCGGAAAGGGAAAAACGTTCTAAAAGCTCTTCAAACGCCTGCTTGAGCGCTTTTTTCAGAGGTGCAGTGCCCTCCATGCCCACCCGTGCACCCAAGGGAATGCGAACTGTATCAAGGACAGTGGTGCCCTGCGTCAGCGAAACGCGCGTATTGGTTGTGCCACCGTCAACGCAAAGATAATTGTTCATTTTTGTGCCTCTTTCAGTGCGGTGATAAAATTACGGGCAAGCGCTTCGATCGCGTCAAAGTTGCCCTCTTCGATCAGCTTACGGTTGACAAGGTTTGAACCGATCCCAAAGCCGCAGATTCCCGCATCGAAATAGGTTTCCATGTTTGTTTCGTCCACGCCACCGACAGCCAGAAAGCGGATGTGCGAAAGAGGGGCTCTGATCGCCTTTACGTAGGCGGGACCCAAGGAGGTAATGGGGAAGAGCTTAACGAAATCCGCACCGGCACGGTGCGCGCCCTGTGCCTCCGTGGGGGTAAGTGCTCCCGGAATGGAGACAAGCCCCAATTCATTCGTCCTTTGTATAACTGCTTCAGAGGTGTCGGGGGAAATGATAAACTGTCCGCCCGCTTCTGCGGTCAATTCCACCTCGTGCGGTGTGAGGACGGTGCCCGCACCGATCGCCATGCGCTCTCCAAAGTGATCCCTCAGCATCTTGATGCCTGTGGCGGTAACCTCTGCGGGAACGGAGCCGTCAGCCGAATAGGTGATCTCCAAAAGGCGCACGCCTCCTCTGTACATCGCTTCTGCGAGGGGGATCAGATGCTCGTTTTTTACGCCGCGTACAATGACGATCAGCTTTTCTTTTTCAATATAGCGGATAAGCTCGTTTTTATTCATGGTGAGTCTCCTTGATTGGAATGGTATCATTGTATCACAAAAGGAGAAAAAAGTCAACTCAAAACAGGGGCTGGCGGGGCGAAAAGAACTTGACAGTGCGGTACTTTTGTGCTAAAATATTGGCAAATAAGGACATAGGAGGTACGCAATGAAAACTTCTGATTTTTTTGGATACAAACGGATAGATTTTGAATTTGACGGGCGCGAGGCACTTTTGGTGTTCCCGAAGGAGGAGAACAAAACCTCCAAGTGGATGCTCAAGACCGAGTATTTCGGTGCCTTCCCCGAATTGGAGATCGCGATGCTCGGACGGGGCTACCATCTGGCATATATCAAAAACAACAATCGCTGGGGCACCGATGACGATCAGACCGCGAAGCGTGATTTTGCGGAGTTTTTGTCCCGCGAATACGGGCTTGCGCGTCGCTGTGTTTGCATCGGAATGAGCTGTGGCGGCTGGGAGGCGGTTGCGTTTGCCGCTCTTTATCCCTCTTACGTATCGCTCTTGTATCTGGATGCACCGCTTCTGAGCTTTTTCGGTTTGGAGGATCGGTATCTTGTCGATTGGATCGAGGAGCATAAGAAGGCGCGCGGATATTCCACGGGCGCTGAGCGCTTCATTTGCAACGAGCTTCCCATCCACCGTCTTCCCATTCTTGCCGACAATCATCTTCCCGTAGCTCTTGTATACGGCGCGAAGGATACTGTCGTCAAGCCCATGCCCAATGCCTTGGCGGTCAAGGAGTATTACGAGTGGCGCGGAGCTCCCATCAAGACGTGGTGCAAGCCCGAATGCGACCATCATCCGCACGTTGCCGTCGACCTTGAGGAGGTCATGGATTATATCGAAGCTACCGAGCTTTGATCCGTAGGGGCTGTCACATTTGACGAGACCGAAAAAACGTGGAAAAAAGGAAAAAAGCGTGGAACAAGTCTCGTATTTCCTCAAAAATGGAAAATGAGACAGTCATCGGTTGAATTCCTCCGGAATTCTCCAAAATATTACGGGCTTTTTCTCCCCTACATTCAAAGCTTTGGTGAGAACGCATCCCAAGGGGCTCCCGTGGGGATCGATTCAAAGGTCATTTGCTTTCCCGTTGTCGGATGCGGAAAGGTAAGCCGCGCGGCATAGAGGGCGATCGGACAGCGGTCGCCCGCGGCGCCGTATTTTCCGTCACCGAGTAAGCTGTGTCCACGATGGGAAAATTGCACACGGATCTGGTGTGTGCGTCCCGTATGAAGCTTTACACGCACAAGACAGACCTCTCCGAACGGATCGAGAACAAGTGATTTTTGCACAGCGTAGTCTAAAATTGCTTCCTTTACACCTGCACGTTCTCTTGAAACGACGAAGGTTTTGTTTTGCCTTTTGTCATGGAAGAGAAGGTCTTTGAGTGTCCCCTCACGGCATTCGGGAGCACGGTGGATCAAGGCAAGATATTCTTTTTCAAGGGTACGGTCTTGGACCGCTGACGAGAGCTTGGCAGCAGCCGTCTTGGTATTGGCATAGACCATGATGCCGCCGACACCTCGGTCAAGTCTGTGAACGACACCGATATAGCCGCCGTTTTCTGCGGCAAGAAGGTCGGCAAGCCCTGTGCCGTCGGGGGTTTGTTCCGAGAGACATGCGGGGGGCTTGATGCAGACCGTGATATCCTTGTCACGATACAGTATTTCCATGGCGTTTTCCTTTGCGTGAATGTTTTTTGATTGAGAGGAGGTGCAATGAATGCAGAAGGCGACCTTTCCCCTGTCAGAGGGAAGCATTCGTCATTTTTTGGGAGACCGTGTGCCCCCTCTTGATATCCGCACCTTTGATCTGATCGACTCGACCAACACCGAAGCCAAAAGAATGGTGAGGGAAGGGGGACCTGTACCGCTCCTGATTGCCGCGGCAGAGCAAAGCAGCGGTCGGGGACGAATGGGGAGAAGCTTTTATTCTCCCGGAGAGACGGGTGCCTACTTCAGCATTCTTTACCGCCCCTCGGTGCAGATCGATTCGGCTGTGACCGTGACGTGTGCTGCCTCCGTTGCCGTTTTGCGAGCTATTCGCGTTCTTACGGGAAGGACCTGCGGTATCAAGTGGGTGAACGATCTGTACCTTGATGGACGAAAGGTGTGCGGGATCCTTACCGAGGGAATCAGTATCGGTTCGGATGCCTACGTGATCGTAGGCATCGGGATCAACCTCAGTACTTCCTTTGAAAATACGGAGCTTGCGTCTCTTGCGGGATCTCTCGGCGTCGGGGGGATCACTCCCGCACAGATGATCGCAGAGGTGACGGCGGAGCTTTTGCCGCTTTTGAATTCTCCCGAGGATCGATCATGGCTTGCGGATTACAGACGGTATTCCAACGTTCTCGGATGCCGTATAAGCTTCTTTGAAAAGGGCACGGCGAGAGAGGGGATTGCGGAAATGATCGACGGAGACGGTGCGCTGTGCGTGCGTGTCGAGAGCGGAGAATTGATTCGGTTATTTAGCGGAGAAATTAGTGTAAAAATGCAATGAAATCGAAGCACTTTCGCTTTTCATTGCTTTTTTACTTCATATAATTTAGAACAATAATTGTTCTTTATATAAATCAAACGATCTGGAAAATAAAGAATTTGAGATAATTCGTTTCCGGTACCCCCCACAGGATCGGATGGTCGCAGCCCTGCTGGCGCACTTCGATCTGACGCAAGCTTACGCCTGCGTCAAGGGACGCCTCAGTGAGCATTTTACGGAAATTTTCCTCACTCATAAAATGTGAGCAGGAGCAGGTGGCAAGGTATCCTCCACGGCGCAACAGCTTCATTGCCTTAAGGTTGATCTCCTTATAGCCTCGGTATGCGTTTTTGACGGTTTCTCGGCTTTTGGTAAAGGCGGGGGGATCGAGAATGATGAGATCATAGTCGCATTTTCCGCGCTCTGACAAGGAGGTAAGAAGCTCGAATACGTCCGCACATACAAAATCCATGCGGTTAGCAACCCCGTTTAGGTCCGCATTCTTTTTGCAAAGAGAGACGGCGTCTGCGGAAATATCCACCGCTGTGACGTGAGCGGCTCCCGCGATCGCCGCATTCAGAGCAAAGGAGCCCGTGTGTGTGAAGCAATCCAGCACGCGACGCCCCTTGGCAAGGGTATGGATCGCGCGTCTATTGTATTTTTGGTCGAGGAAAAAGCCCGTTTTCTGTCCGTTCACGTAGTCTACCTCGTAGCGGACTCCGTTTTCGGTGATCTCTACAAGCCCGTCGGCCTCGGATGCAAGAGACAGCCCGGGGGCTGTCCAGAAGCCCGTATATTGCTCCATCCCCTCAAGCTCGCGGATCGCTACGTCGTTGCGCTCGTAGAGCACGTCGATCCGACAGCCGAACTCCTCTCTCAGAAGGCGGATGAGAATGGTGTAGAGCATATCCTTGATGGTGTCGATACCAAGCGAAAGAACTTGCGTCACAAGGATATTTTCAAACTTGTCGACCGTAAGCCCCGGGAAGGTGTCTGCCTCTCCGAAAATGAGCCTGCAGGAGGAAAAATCCGCCTCGCTCATCACGGCTCGTCTATATTCGATCGCCCAACGCAGGCGGCGTTCCCAGAAGGACTCGTCGAATTTGTCGTTCGCATTTTTGGAAAGGATGCGCACTCGAATTTTTGAGTGAGAATTGTAAAAGCCCGTGCCGAGAAAGCGCTCCTTTTGCGAGACGACGGTCACAAGCTCGCCGTCCTTCGGCGGTGCGGATACGTCGGTGATCTCATCTGCATAGACCCAGACGTGACCGCCCTTGAGAAATGCCTCGCCCTTTTGTGTGACCGTTACCTTGGGAAACGTAGAAATCATGGTATATATTCCTTTCGGGATCCGTTTTTTCTTTTGAAAACGCTTTGATTATTTTGCTTTTTTGCAATACGTATCGCAAAAATGATGAAAATTGCGATCGTTGGGCTATGAAAAAAGCGGGAATGCGTGCGCTTTATTATAGCACGGATCACGTCGCTGCGTCAAGCGTTCATAGAAAGTTAACATCATTTTACGGGAGAATCCTTGCATTTCTGTCGAAAAAAGGATAAAATAATATAGTTAAAGAGGAGCTGCGGTAGCCAAACTTTAAATCTGCTATCAAAAAACAGCATAAAAGACTTTAAGAAACACGAAAAGGAAATACAATGTTAGAGCTTATCAACGTATCATACGCGACCGATGACGGAAAGGAGATCGTCAGCGGTGTCAATCTTGCCATTAACGACCGCTTTGTTGCGGTTACGGGACCGAACGGCGGCGGAAAATCCACGCTCGCGAAGCTGATCGCGGGAATCTACGTGCCTACGTCGGGCAAAATTTTATTGGACGGCGAGGATATTACAGACCTCTCCATCACCGAACGCGCAAAGCGCGGCATCAGCTTTGCTTTTCAGCAGCCTGTGCGCTTCAAGGGGATCACCGTAAAGGAGCTGATCTCGATTGCATCCGGAAAGAGCATTTCCGTGTCCGATGCTTGTCAGTACCTTTCGGAGGTCGGGCTTTGTGCCAAGGATTATATCAACCGTGAGGTCAATGCTTCCCTGTCGGGAGGTGAGCTGAAACGCATTGAGATCGCAATGGTCAATGCGCGCGGTACAAAGCTTTCTGTTTTCGATGAGCCGGAGGCGGGGATCGATCTGTGGAGCTTCAACAATCTTATTCAGGTCTTCCGCGGTATGTATGAGCGTACCAAGGGGACGATCCTGATCATTTCCCACCAGGAGCGTATTCTCGATATTGCGGATCGGATCATCGTCATATCCGGTGGGAGGATCGCCGCATACGGTGCGAAAAACGAGATCCTGCCCGAGCTTCTGAACGCTCAGTCGGGATGCCGTTTTACAAAGGAGGGATGATGCAGTGATGGATGCAATACAAAAGAACCTGCTTGAACAGATCGCGGATCTGCACGAGGTGCCGCAAGGGGCGTATTCCTTGCGTATCAACGGAAATCTGCACGGCAAAAACGATTCCGAGAACATCACCATTGTCAAAAAAGAGGACAAGCCGGGAATTGATATCTACGTAAAGCCCGGCACCAAGAATGAAAGTCTGCATATTCCCGTGCTCCTCTCGCAATCGGGACTTCGTGAGGTCGTTTACAACGATTTTCACATCGGTGCCGACTGTGACGTTACCATTGTTGCGGGATGCGGAATACACAACAGCGGCGGTGCCGAGAGTGAGCACAGCGGGATCCATTCCTTTTTCCTTTCCGAAAACGCGCGTGTCAGATACGTGGAAAAGCATTACGGCGAGGGGGACGGAAACGGAAGGAACGTGATGAATCCGACCACTGTTGTCGTCATGGCGAAAAACAGCTACATGGAGATGGAAACGGCGCAGATCAAGGGCGTTGATTCCACAAGACGCGATACCACCGCGACACTGGAGGACGGCGCAACGCTCATCGTGCGTGAAAAGATCATGACGCACGGGGAGCAGTTTGCCGAGACGAATTTCACGGTGGATCTCAACGGTGAGGATTGCGGCACACACGTTATTTCACGTTCTGTTGCAAAGGAAAACAGCCGTCAGAGCTTTCTTTCGCGCATCAACGGAAACAACCGTTGCTCGGGTCACACGGAGTGCGATGCCATCATCATGGACAATGCATCCGTGACAGCACTCCCACAGATCGAAGCCAACCACGTCGATGCCTCCCTGATCCATGAGGCGGCGATCGGAAAGATCGCAGGTGAGCAGCTGATCAAGCTGATGACGCTGGGGCTGACGGAAAAGGAAGCGGAGGAGCATATTGTAAACGGTTTCCTCAAATGAGTGTCAGTGATAAAAATTGCAAAAGGGGTTGAGTCATTTAGCGCAGAACAAAAACACACGGAATAAGAAAACGAGAAACGCAGACTTCTTACATTACCATAATGCCACCCTACGGGCGAGAATCGCTTGT
>SVSZ01000033.1 GCA_015064025.1 Oscillospiraceae bacterium
GCAGTGGGGAACCGCGCTTTCCATGGCATGCTCTTATTTTGGCTTGGATTGCAAGGTGTTCATGGTAAAGTGCTCCTATGAGCAAAAGCCCTTCCGCCGCGAGGTCATGCGCACCTACGGCGCGGACGTAACCCCCTCTCCCTCCGAGACGACTGCGGTGGGACGTCAGATCCTTGCGGAATTCCCCGGTACGACGGGGAGCCTTGGCTGTGCCATTTCCGAGGCGGTCGAGGCGGCAACCTCACGTGAGGGCTACCGCTACGTGCTCGGCAGTGTTCTCTCGCAGGTCATGCTTCACCAATCGGTCATCGGTATGGAGACCAAGGCGGCGTTGGATAAGTACGGCGTCAAGGCGGATATCATCATCGGATGTGCGGGCGGCGGCTCGAATCTCGGCGGCTTGATCGCTCCCTTCATGGGCGAGAAGCTGCGCGGAGAAGCAGATTACCGCTTCATCGCCGTAGAGCCTGCAAGCTGTCCCTCCCTGACGCGCGGTAAGTACGTTTACGATTATTGCGATACGGGAAGGGTTTGTCCTCTTGCGAAGATGTACACCCTCGGTAGCGGCTTCATCCCTGCGGCGACGCATGCGGGCGGTCTCCGTTACCACGGCATGAGCTCGGTGCTTTCCGAGCTTTATGACGAGGGGCTGATGGAAGCGCGCAGTGTTAAGCAGACCGAGGTCTTTGAGGCTGCGGAATACTTTGCACGCATTGAAGGTATTCTCCCCGCGCCCGAAAGCTCGCACGCCATCAAGGTTGCCATCGACGAGGCGATCAAGTGCCGCGAAACGGGCGAGACCAAAAACATTGTCTTCGGACTTACCGGTACGGGATACTTTGACATGATGTCCTATGAAAAGTTCCATAACGGTGTTATGACCGACTATGCCCCCGAGGACTGCGAGATCGAAGCAAGTCTTGCAAAGACCCCCAAGATCTGATTTTAAACGTAAAAAGCGCCGTCTCAAACCGCGATTTGAGACAGCGCTTTTTATGCGTTATTTATTTCTTAATGATGGTAACACCCGAGGGAGCGATGCCTGCCTGCTCGTAAACGATGGCGTTGATCTGTGCGATCTGCGCAACCTGAAGATCGTCTGCGCTGACAACGATGCTGGCGGTGTCGCCGTTGAGGACTGCCACGCATTTGTCAAAGCCCTTGGCAAGAATAAGGGATTCGATGTTGGCTTCCTTCTGGATCTCCTCTGCGATCGCCGCGATGCCCGCAAGTGCTTCGGTCTTCATCGCTTCGCTTGCATCAACGTTATCAACTACGGTCTGGAGCACCTCAAGCGCTTCGTCGCGTGCACGCTGACGGCTGACAAGGGTGGAGGAAAAATAAGTATCGTCCGCAGAGGTGTCACTGCCGCCTGTGCCTGTGCCGTCCTCGTTGCCTGTGAGATTGTCGGAAATGTTTCCGCTGGGCTGATCGTAGCCGTCGTAGCCGCCTGTGTCACCCGAGGAGAAGAGAACAAAGTTGAGCCATACTGCCGCGCCGATCAGAAGCACGGCACAGGCAATGATGACGTTCCTTTTTCCGACCTTCTCCATAAAAGACTTAAACTTATTAGGGCTTTCCGCTTGCATAAGCTCGGTAGTTTGATGTTTCATAGGTTGAATCCTCCTGTTTTTCTGTGCTATAGACTATGCAAGTGAAAAACAGGATATGCAAGCAAAATGAAAAATGACACAGAAAAACCGCCGCTTACAGGGAACTTCTGTAGGCGGCAGTTTTGGCTTCGGTTATAAAAGGAAGGGAAGCTGTATACCGCCATGCCCGGAGCTTTCTCGCAAAAGCTCGATCAGCTTGACGGTTTTTGCCGAATCCGCGGGAGAATTTTTTGTATTGCTTGCGTTTGAGAGAAGCAGATTTACAAAATATTCGATTTCGTTTGAAATGGGATTGGTGGTATCCAACGTTGGTGTAAAGGCTTCGGCACCGTCCGGGAAAACGCGGACCGTGTTTTGCTCCATGCGAACGGTAGCCTTCTCAAAGCGTGCATCAAAGCCTACGAAAAAGGGAACGTCAGGATGTGCTTGCTGTAATGCTTTGACCTCAACAACCGTATTTTTATAGTAAAGTCGCGTGCTTTCGGTGTGATAGTGAGGAATCTGCTTACAGGTGACTGTGGAGACCGACTGCGGTTCACCCAGAAGAAAACGCGCCATGTCAATGTCGTGAATGTGCATGTCGAGAAGCATTCCGCCGCTCTTTTCCTCTGCCTGCAACCAGTTTCCGGCGCTCCAGGTGGGGGAAACACTCAGACGCTCCATGCTTATGTAGGAAAGATTTCCATAGGCTTTTTGCTCAATCAGTTCCTTGAGATAGAGATAGGGAGGAGAGAAGCGCAGACACAGTCCGATCATGAGCTGCCTTTCCGATTCTTTTGCGGCAAGGAGCATTTCCTCGCAGTCCTTGGAGGAGAGTGCCATCGGCTTTTCGCATAGTACGTGCTTTCCTGCCTTTAGAAATTTAACGGTGAAGTCTTTGTGAAGGAAGGTCGGAAGACATATGTCTACCATATCAAAGTCTTCCTTTGCGAGCATTTCATCGGCATTGGTGTAAAGGTGCAGCTCCTTGGGAAGGGTAATTTCAAAGCCGCCGGAGTTAATGGTGACAGAGGCGGTAAACTGTGAAATGTTGGCGTCGCATATGGCAACAAGCTCTATGGGGAGGTCTGCTTTTTTCAAGGCTTCAAGGCTTATGTAATGGGAACGCGCGATGCCGCCAAAGCCCACGAGTGCAATCTTTATCTTTTTCATAGGAGTCCCTCAATTCGTTTCTTCGTAGCAGGAGGCGAGAAGCTCTTGCCCTTTTTTGACACCGATCGCATACTCTTCAGCGGGTCCGTTTTCAAAGGCAAAGGCTCCCGTGTAGCCTGCCGCCTTCAAAATTTCAAGGCAGGAGACAAGATCCACACAGCCCGTGCCGATGACACATTCCCGAAAGGCGTTGCCGCGTGGGGAAATGCTCCACTCGGGGGAGTGTTCGTTTCTTTCCGTCGGTGTATAATCCTTTACGTGGACGTGCGCGATCTCCTTCGAAAACGCTTGGAAAAAGTCAACGGGGGATTCATCGACGAAGAGAATGTTGCCAACGTCGCCGCATACGCCGACGTAGGGACAAGCAGCCTTGACCGCGCGGAAGAAGGCACCGAACTTTTCCACGCCGTTGAAAAATCTTCCTTGGTCCTCATAAATGCAACGGACACCGAGGCTGTAAGCGTATTTTGCGACGCGAACCGCAACGGGAACGATGAGACGAAGCGCCTCGTCAAAGGGGAGCGTGTCCTGTATATGATCCATGATGAGGGTATGATGCAGAAAAGGGGAACCGAGCTCTGCCGCCATTTCCGCATAGTGACAAAGCATCTTTTCACTTTCCGTTACTGTGTCGGGGGTCATGCCCTCCTCGTAAAGATTGGCGGCTACCGAATAGCAAGCAACGGAAAGCCCTTCAGCGTTCAGCACTTGCTTCATTTCCCGGGCGATCTCCCTGTCCTTGACGCAAGGTGTCCAGGTGTTCCCGATGAATTCAAAGAATTCCACCGAGGAAAAGCCAAGGCTCTTAGCCAGTGCAGCCGCCTTTTCGATCCCGTCGCGCTTGACAGCTTGCGCGAAATTCGTATACATGGTAAAGTTCATGACGTTACCCCCCATAGTCTATATCTTTCCTAATTTATTTTATCATATGGCAAAAAAAAATGCAACACGTGAGAAAAAATTGTTATCTACTTTTCGTAGAATGTGATTTTCAAAAAACTATTTACACAGCCCACCAAATATGGTAAAATGAACGTGCAATATACTCTTTTGGGGGGGCTGTAGAATGGCTGAAACGGGTGTCGCACGCCTTGAGCGTGCATTTTCGGGGAATATGCAGGAATTTCGCTCCATTCCGTTCTGGAGCTGGAACAATACGCTGGACGAGGTAGAATTGACGCGTCAGATCGAGGACATGAAGGCATGCGGCATGGGTGGATTTATTATGCACGCGCGCATCGGTCTCAAGGACGAATATCTTGGGGAAAAGTGGTTTTCATGTATCAAGGCTTGCCTTGATAAGGCGCGGGAGCTTGGGATGGATGCATGGGTCTACGACGAGAATGGCTGGCCCAGCGGCTTTGTCGGCGGAAAGCTCCTTGGAAAAAAGGAGTTTTTGGCGCAGTTTTTGACCTGTGAGGTAAAGAGTGCATTCGACGCGAACGCCTTTGCCTGCTATGCGCGGGTAGGGGAGCGTTTCGTGCTTCTTGACGGCAACGTCGACGGCGTCACGGAGTATCACTGTGTCTACCGTCACTACAGTCCTGCCAATACGGATATCCTCAATCCTGACGTGGTATCGGCATTCATTGAGGAAACCCATGAGGAATACTACAGAAGATTTTCCGAAAGCTTCGGACGTGAGCTTGCAGGCTTTTTCACGGACGAGCCGCAGTATTACCGCTGGGCAACACCCTACAGCCCTGTTGCGGAAAAGGCTTACAGGGAAGCGTTCGGCGGTGATATCCGCGAGGGTCTTGTTTACCTCTTTACAAGGGATGAGGAGGGGATCGCCTTCCGTGTGCGCTATTACACCATTCTCAACCGTCTCTATACCGATAACTTTTATAAGCGCCTGTACGATTGGTGCGAGGCACACAATTGTATGCTCACAGGGCACAGTGTAGAAGAGAATTCTCTCTATGCGCAGATGATGGGCGGTGCGGGTGTGATGCCCACGTATGAATACGAGCACGTGCCCGGGATCGATTGCCTTGAAAAAAATTACAGAGAGACCGTCATGGCGACGCAGATCGGAAGCGTGGCAAGTCAGCTCGGTATCCGCCGTGTGCTGACCGAGACCTTTGCTTGCTGTGGGCACGATGCAAAGCCCTCGGAGCTGAAGAGCGTTGCGGAATTTCAATATTTCCACGGTGTCAATCTGATGTGTCAGCATCTGTTTCCGTACTCTCTTTCCGCACAGGGAAAGAGTGATCATCCGCCCGTTTTCTCGAGGCACGGAAACTGGTTTGAGCAATTCGGGGAATTCAACGAGTATTTCACACGGCTTGGATACCTTGTCGGACACACCGACGAGGAGGTGGACGTGCTGATCATTCACCCCCTGCGCTCCGTATATACGGATTATCTGTTCGGAGAGTATGACGGAGAGCTTCAAAAGAAGTTTCGGGATCTTCTTTACACGACGCTTCGCAAGAACGGTGTCCGCTATCATCTGGCGGATGAATCGATCCTCAGCCGTCACGGTGAAGCCGTTGGTGATACCCTGTGGGTAGGAAGGTGCTCATACACCGCAGTCCTTGTTCCCGACATGCCCAATATTTCCTCTGAAACGTTGGAGCTCCTGAGAGCTTACACAGGCAAGCTGATCTCTCTCGGAAGACCGAGGTATGTCGACGGTGTGCCTGCGAACGTCGAGCTTGCCGCGAATACGACGCTTGACGAGCTGATCGCGGGCGCAGGTGTTCAATTTAAGTGCGAGGAAGGGGAATTGGAGCTGACCTCCCGCCGAGGAGACCTTGGAGATTTTATTTTCATCAACAACCTGCTTGACAATGAGAGTGCGCGCTATTCCTCCCGTGGGATCGCGGAGCACTACGTGGCGATCGATCTTCTCACCCTCAAAACACGCACGGTCAACGATCGGATGACCCTTTCTCCCGGAGAAAGTCTGATCCTTATGCGAGACGCGAGTGCGGGAGCGCCTGCAAAGAATTATTACGAGGAGCCCCTGCTTCCCAGATTCCACGTCAGCGCCATCACTGAAAATCAGCTCGTCTGCGATTGGGGACGTCTTTCTTACGACGGTGTAAGCTTTGGGGACTGCTTGCCACTGCAAAGAATTTTTGAGGATCTTTTGCGTGCCGATCATCGAGGGAAGATCTGGATCGAGCAGACCTTCACCGTAAAGGAGAAAATGCCGCTTTCCTTGATGATGGAGAAGGGGGACTATCCCGCACTCACACTCAACGGGCATGCGCTTACCTTTACGCAAAGTGCCTTTGACGTCAATTTTATGGAGGCGGATATTACGGATGCTGTCACTGTAGGGGAGAACCGTTTTGTGTACGAGGTGAACTACTTCCAGCACGACGGTGTTTCCTTCGCGCTCTTCGATCCCATGGCGACCGAGAGTCTGCGCAACTGCCTCTATTACGATACGCACATTGAAAACGTCTTTATCAAGGGCGATTTCGTCCTTGACGGGCAGCGGGCGATCTGCGCACGGGAAAGCCTCCCGCCGATCACGTCCGAGCTGCCGCGGATGGGATATCCCTTCTTTGCGGGCAAGGTCACGCTTGAGGGCTTTTACAGCTACGACGGGCACGGTGGACGCATCCTCTCACTTATCGGCAGATTCCTTGTTGCTGAGGTCTACATCAACGGACAGCGCACCGACGTTGTTCTGGATACCAAGAAGGACATCAGCGATCTGCTTATCATCGGTAAAAACGAGGTGAAGATCGTTCTTCACGCAAGCCTTGGAAATATGTTCGGTCCCTTCCATATCGCAAACCGCGAGACACGTGTCAGACCCCTGTCCTTCACCCTCCGCGGTAAGTGGAACGGCGGTATGGCTCCCGAGTTTATCGAGGAATATCAGCTCGTTCCCTTCGGTCTTGATGACATTGTGATGCTTTGTGAGGATCATCTCATCCGTGTCAAGAACGAATACAACCTTGTTTGGAAAGACAAACAGCCGGATGCGATGGTAGAGCGTGTCGCACTTTACCGCGAAAAGCTGAAAGAGCATCCGAAGCTTGCCGAGCTTTACGAGAACGGATATCTTGTAAGCATCCGCACGGTCATGGATCTTTGCGAGGACGGCACTTACTTCGGCTTTGGCGGCGACATTCCCGGCATGTGGCTGCGCGACTCCTCCACGCAGGTGATGCACTACGTGCCCTTGGCGAAGGATCCCGTCATAGCGGAGATCCTTGAGGGGCTTATGCGCCGTCAGTTCCGCTGCATTGCGGTTGATCCGTATGCCAATGCCTTCAACCGTGCGCCCAACGGAAACGGGCATATTGACGATATGCCGCTGCAGGACAAGTGGGTCTTTGAAAGAAAGTACGAGATCGATTCGCTTTGCTATCCGATCCGCCTTTTGTATCACTATTGGAAGGAGACGGGCAGGGAAGAGCTGATCCGTGAAACGCTGGAGAAGACCGCACGCATCATTGTGGACGTGTGGCGCGTGGAGCAGTATCACACGGAGAAGTCTCCCTACCGCTTCATTCGCCCGCATCCTCCCGTGCCGTGGGATACGATCCCGAACAACGGTCTCGGTACCCCCGTTGCCTATACGGGCATGACGTGGTGTGGCTTCCGTCCGAGTGACGACGGATGTGCCTACGGTTATCTCACTGCCTCCGAAATGTTTGCGGTCGTTGTTCTTGGATACATGGCGGAGATGCTGGAGACGGTCTGTAACAATCAAGCTCTTGCCGACGAATGCCGTGCACTGCGGGACGAGATCGATGCGGGCATCAAGAAGTACTGCATCATCGAGCACGAGACTTACGGTAAGATCTACGCCTGTGAGACCGACGGCATGGGGCATTACTCCATGATCGACGATGCAAACGTCCCGAGTCTTCTCTCGATCCCTTATATCGGATATGCACCCGCGGATGACGAGATCTACCAAAATACGCGCCGATTCCTGCTTAGCAAAGAAAATCCCTTTTATTTTGAAGGGAAGTATGCTCGCGGCATCGGTTCTCGCCATACTCCCGATCATTATGCATGGCATATCTCTCTTGTGATGCAGGGATTGACGAGCATTGATCCCGAGGAGAAACGTGAGCTCCTTGAAATGATTGCCGCGACCGATGCGGGAACGGGGTATCTTCATGAGGGCTTTGACGTCGACCATCCCGAAAACTATACACGCGACTGGTTCCCGTGGCCCAACGCTCTTTTTGCGGAGTTCATCGAAAAATCTGTCCAAGAGGGAATCATTTAACAGAAAACAACGCCTCGGATGAAAGCCATCCGAGGCGTTGTTTTGCTTTTATCTGTTGAGGATGAGCTTTGTAAGCTCAACGGGGGAAACGATGACGCCGTCCTTGTAGACGCGCATGTTGCCCGATGCGATCTCATCGATAAGGATGACCTCGCCGTTGTTGTAGCCGAATTCGAACTTGATGTCCCAAAGGTCAAGCCCGATGGACTTCAGATCATCCGCTACAAGCTTTGTGATCTTGAGCGTCTGCTCCTTCATGCTTTCAAACATAGCCTGATCCATCACGCCGAGAGCTGCAAGACCCTCGGACGTAACCAGCGGGTCGCCCTTCTCGTCGTTCTTGAAGGTGCACTCCACGTAGCCGCCTTCAAGGGGCGTGCCGTCCTTGATGTATTCGCCGTATCTGCGGATGAAGCTGCCCGTTGCAACAAGACGGCAGATGACCTCAAGTCCGTGACCGAACACTTTGCCGGGAAGCACCTCCATGGTTGCGTTTTCCACGTCGGCAGATACGTAGTGCGTCTTGATGCCTGCCTTCTTGCAGAGCTCGAAGTAGTAAATAGAGGTTTTCAGATTTTCCTTGCCGATGCCGTCGATGGTAAGACCAACGGTGTTTTCACCGGGATCAAATACGCCGTCCTTGCCCGTGCAATCGTCCTTGAACTTGAGAAGCACATTGCCGTTTTCGAGCTGATATACATCCTTGGTTTTTCCTGTGTAGAGCTTTTTCATAAACCCGACTCCTTTGTGTGTGAAGAATTTGAATGGCTGAAAAGAACTGCGCGGGCAGTATTTCACAATACTCCCTAAGTATACGACAAAAAACGAAAAAAGTCAACTGGCGGATTGAAAAAAATATAAACCTTTCGCAAAAAAATATTTGTGCGTTTTATGGTTAACCAAAAAAATGATAAGCTTTTGCGCAAAAAAATGCATTGACATATGAAGCGGATTCTGCTATGATTAAGGTGCTGTAAAAAACGATTCACAAAAGGAGACTGCATATGATTTTTCCGCAACCGATCAAGGAGACTTACAAGGAGGGAAGCTACACGCTCAGCATCCGTCCTACCGATGAGGCTTTGATGACGCTTTACGGCATGTACAAGGAGGGGAACGAGGACCTTTCCTTGCACCATGATCTTACGCTTGGAGAGGATGCCTATACGCTTACGGTCACGGGCGAAGGAATTGCGCTCGCATACGGGACAGAAAGCGGAAAATTCCGCGCGATCGCGTCGCTCCGTCAGCTTTTTCATGCGTACGGGGACAAGCTTCCGTATTGCGAAATTTGTGACGCGCCGCAGTTTGAGCGTCGCGGATATATGCTTGACATCAGCAGTGCGCGCATTCCCAAGCTGGAGACGCTCAAGCGTCTGGTCGATCTGTTGGCAGAATTGAAATACAACGAGCTCCAGCTTTATATGGAGAGCTTTTGCTATAAATTTCCGCATTTTCCCGAAGTCACAGAGGGCTTTGATTGCTTAACTCCCGAGGATATGATGGATTTGGATGCCTACTGCGCCGAGCGTTTTATTGACCTGGTTCCCAATCAAAACTGCTTCGGTCATATGGCGGTATGGCTTGCCAAGAAGGAGTTTGCGCATCTCGGTGTGGGTGATGAAACGCACAGAACGGGTACCTTGAATATTCTTTTGTCGGAGACCGAGGAATTTGTCGAAAAGCTTTTTGATTCCGTATTGCCGTATTTCAGATCAAAGTACGTCAACATCGGACTTGATGAGGCATATGGGCTTGGAAAATATCAGCTGGAACAGATCTGCCGCGAAAAGGGAAAGACTGAGGTCTTTATGTGGTGGCTTGGAAAGCTCTCCGAAATGATCAAACGCAAGTACGGAAAAACGGTTATGTTCTGGTCGGATATGGTATATGAGGCAAAGGAAGCCTTCCATCTCATTCCCGAGGGGGCGATTGCGCTTAACTGGGGCTATGATCTGATCGAAACGGCGCTCTCGGATCGCCGCTGTGCCTACCTTGAGGAGAAGAAGATCCCGTTCTATATTTGTCCCGGTGTCAGTGCGTGGAACGGGTTTACGGGACGCTTTGATCTGATGACCTTCAATTTGCGTACTTCTGCGGAGTTTGGAGCAAATCACGGCGCACGCGGGTATCTTTTGACCGATTGGGGAGAGCATGGCTATCACGGAAGCTATCCCGTGTTCAGCTTGGTTCCCATTGCGCTTGCTGCGCAGTATGCTTGGAACACGGGCGAATACCAGGACGGCTATCGCATGAAGCATCCTCTGACCGAGGCGGCGCAGAAATATATCGATGAATACGTTTTCGCAGGAAAGTGCGCTTCGCATTTTCACTACAAGCTGGCACAGACCTATCTGTTGGAGCCGCGACGTATTCACTGCTCCTCCGTGTGTGGCTATGCCTTCAATCTCAAGCTTTCCGAGCGTATCGTTCCCGGCTTTGTGGATCTGAACAATGAGGATCCCTTCTATTTTGAAAATATCGTATTCTATTTGGAACGGATTTTGGCGGATCTTGAAAAATGTGATTTTGACGAGACGTACCGCCGTCAGACGATCCTGGGGGCAAAGTTTTATCTTTTGGGGGCTGAGCTTTGTATTGTTCGTATTCATGCCTCGGCTTCTGCGGAAAAGATCGATCGGTTGGTTGCGTTGATCGATGAGATCCTTCCTGAGCATAAGGAGCTGTGGCTCAGAGACAATTTTGAAAATGGTATACAGAGCTCTGTGAAGATCCTTGAAAGACACAGGGAAGAGCTTCTTGCAATGAAGGGGACGTTATGAAACTGATTGCTTCTCACAGGCGATTGAAGATCGCTTGCTATACATCGAGTCTTTCCATGTCTGTTGTCGGGAATCTTTCCCCCGTTCTGTTCCTCACCTTTCGCTCTCTTTACGGAATTTCTTATTCTCTTCTGGGACTGTTGGTGCTGATCAACTTTGTAACACAGCTTGGAATCGATCTCATCTTTTCCTTCTTTTCTCACAAGTTCAATATTCCGCGCGTGATTCGTATCATGCCCTGTCTTACGGTGCTGGGACTTCTTATCTATGCACTCTCGCCCGTGCTGTTTCCCGACGTTGTCTATCTTGGGCTTGTCATCGGGACTGTGATCTTTTCCATGGCGGCGGGGCTTGGGGAGGTGCTGATCAGCCCTGTAATTGCCACGATTCCCGCGCCCGATCCCGAGAGGGAGATGAGTAAGCTGCATTCCGTCTATGCATGGGGTGTGGTCGGTGTGATCATTGTCAGCACCCTGTTCCTCTTTTTCGTAGGATCTGAAGCATGGCAGCTTCTGGCTACGCTGTTTGCGGTGATCCCGCTTTCCTCGGTCCTTTTATTCTGCACAGTTGAGATCCCTGCGCTGGAGTCTCCCGAAAGAACAAGCGGAGCCCTCGATCTCTTGAAAAACCGCAGCATATGGCTTTGTATCTTTGCGATTTTCTTCGGTGGCGCCGCAGAATGCACCATGGCACAGTGGTGCTCCGGATTTATTGAAGGGGCACTTGGAATTCCCAAGCTTTGGGGAGATCTGTTCGGTGTTGCGCTCTTTTCGCTTATGCTGGGGCTTGGGCGTACGATTTACGGAAAGATCGGCAGTCACATCGGACGTGTGCTCTTTTTCGGTTCTCTCGGTGCGGCTCTTTGCTACGGCGTTGCCGCGACGGTAGGCGTGCCTGTCATAGGGCTCATCGCTTGTGCCTTGACGGGATTTTGCACCTCCATGCTCTGGCCGGGAAACCTTGTGGTCGCGGCAGAACGCTTTCCCGCAGGTGGGGTCTTTATCTATGCCATGATGGCAGCCGGTGGAGATCTCGGCGCATCGGTCGGTCCTCAATTGGTGGGGGTCGTAACCGACGTCACGAGCAGCGTGCCGTGGGGACAGGAGCTCGCAGCCTCGCTCTCGCTCACTCCCGAGCAGTTGGGCTTGAAGCTCGGTATGCTTGTCGGAATGCTGTTTCCCTTGCTCGGTGCTATTCTTGCGTACCGACTTTGGAGGGGGAAGAAAACAAAATAAAAACAATCGCGAAATGCAGAGCGTTGCATTTCGCGATTGTTTTTATTAAATTTAATTGCTCGGTCCAAGCAGCTTCTTTGTCTGCGGAATTTTAAGAAGGATCGCCGCGACTGCCACTGTGATGACGGTGTCGGGAAGCATGTAGACTCCGTTATAGCAGATCGAATAAAGGACGGGCTGGTTGACCCATGCCACGCCGAATGCAACGAATTCCGCATAATTTGCCCAGAGGATGATCCCCGCGAGGAAATGTACGAGGAAGCGCAGAGCACATGCGAGGGTGATCCCTCCAAGCTGTCCCCAATAGCCGAATTTGCGGCAGCATCCCGCAACGCCCAGCACCGTAAAGGCAAGAAGATAATCAAGGAAAAGGGAAGCGATCAGCATTGCGGGCGTTAGTCCATAGGAAAAGACGCCGCCCTGCAGGATCTGAAACCAGGAATAACAGAAGGCAGAGCCAAGTCCCCATTTGATGCCGTGCTTGATCGAGATCAGACATATAGGTAGCATGGAGGCAAGCGTAACAGAGCCGTCAAAGGGAAGCTGGAAAAATTTGACGAAGCTGAGGGCAACGGCGAGGGCTAAGAGGATCGCACATTCGCAAAGGATATAGATGGTTTTCATCCGTTTCATAGAGCTTTTTCTCCTTGAAAAATAAATTTGACCGCACGGAATCTCCGTGCGGTCAATATCGTTTGTCAAAGAAAATAAAACAAACGAACCATCTCCCTACGCCGGTATTATCCGTATCAGGTTAAAGGGTTCGGCTTTTGCCATCTCAGCCGTCTTGCGACAGCACCCCCGATTCTATGCGGTTGTGTAGGGATTATAGCACACAAGCAATTTGCTTGTCAAGAGCTTTTTCGAAAAAATGAAAAAATCAATAATAAAAATGGTTGACGGGGACCCCGATCATGTCGCGCGCTTTTTCAAGCACCGCTTCATCCGTCTGTATCATGGAAAGATAGGGGTCGCATTCCTCACGGTAATTTTCAAGAGCCAAGGAGGAGTCGAAATCCTCAAACCAAGCGGAGTTTTCCTTCTTCTCATAGGCACCCTTGGTGTTGTCAAGCTTCATGACGATGTGGTAGCCGTTTTCGGTCATAATTGCCTTGACCTCACCTGTTTTCATGCCTTCCAGCTCGTCAAGGAGCAGGGAATAGGCATTGCCATAGTCCGCACCGTAATCAACGCTTTTGTTGAGATAATAGCCGTCCGTATATGTCCTGGCGGCAGTCTTGTCGTCTGTCTCCTTGAGGATCGCGGCTTCGAAGGACTCCTTGGAGCTGCTTGCGAGCTGTGTAGCGAGGAGCCTTGCGCGATGCTCCAGTGCCTCCAGCTCCTCCTCTGTCATGGGGGTGGTATCGTACCCCGTGCCCTCGGCATTGATCTTCGGTGAAGGAGTACCGTTTTCCGTATCGTAGGAAATGCGCTCCTTTGCGCTGTCGGTGAAATAAACGGTGATGCCGTTGCGAACCTCACTGTACTGCGTTTTTTTGTAGAGAACGTTTCCTGCATCGTCGCAGTAGATAACGTCTCCGTTATCGTCGGTTTCGTATACGTAGTGATAGGCGGCAAGGAAGATCTGGTTGAAATGAACGTAGTTTTCATTCATGTATTCTTCCTTGATGTTGCTTCCCAAGAGAGAATACAGATAATTCTGCACTGCGGAGATCTTAAGCTTGTTGGTATACTGCTGACGCATGATGTCGAAATTGACACCGTAATCCGCAAGAACGTTGTTGAGCGCTGTCTTCGATCCTCCGCCGTCCGTCTTGATCAGCTCGTCAAGATCCTGCTCGATCTTCTCCTTTTCAGCCTCGGAAAGTGAGAGCCCGTGCTTATCAAAGAGATAGAGCCCGACCAGCGCGTACTTGCATTCCTTCATGGCCTCGGAAAGGTAGTATTCGTTGACCGTTTGCTTGACTCCGTCGATGGTGTCCTTCGTGTTCCAGAATTTTTCACTTTTGGGAGATGCACCGTTTGAGGTCACGCCCGCTGCAACGAGGTTTCCCTTCAGCGCCGAGAGATGAAGCTCGTAAAGATTGACGGAATAGGTGTATTTCTTCCCGTCTACCTCAAGCGTTAAGAGCGGCTCACCGAGAGACGCGCAGGAGGCAAGAGGAAGAATGAGAAGGAGGAGAGTGCAAAGAAGCGAGAGTCCCCTCAGAAGACTTTTTTTCGTCATGATGTGATGGTTTCCTTTCAGGGTGGAGTCGACCCTTTTATTATAACTGATTTTTCGCGTTTTGTCTACACCGTTTGATGACGGATTTCTATATATTTTTCAAATATTTTGTGAATGACCGTCAGCGTGTTTTCCTTTTTGTCCGTGCGCAGACAGATGTGAGGATCTCCCGACATGATCATGCGAAGCTTTCCGGGGAAATGGGAGGAAAGCTCTGCCCATGCATCAAAATCCATGTGCTGCGGAGTCAGATGGACCCCGACGCCGTCCTCGCGTACCGAGGTGATCCTGCATTTGACCGCAAGGGAATGAATGAGCGCAATATGAAGAAGGTTCTGTACAGCCTTCGGAGGCTCTCCGTATCTGTCCACCAGCTCATCCGTTACGTCTGCAATATCCTCCTCGGAGGCAATGAGTGCGATCCGCTTGTAAAGCGCCATACGCTGTGCGGGATAAGGAACGTATTTTTCGGGAATATGTGCGTCGTACTGAAGGTTGACCGTACATTCCACCTCTTCCTCGACCGTCTCGCCCTTTTCCTCAAGTACGGCGCGGTTGAGAAGCTTGATATACAGGTCGTAGCCCACCGCATCGAGGTGTCCGTGCTGCTGTGTGCCGAGCAGATTGCCGGCACCGCGAAGCTCCATATCTCGCAAAGCGATCTTGAAGCCCGCGCCGAATTCCGCGTACTCCCGAATGGCATTCAGTCGCTTTTCTGCGATCTCCGGAATCGCCTTGAAGGCGGGATAGGTGAAATACGCATAGGCGCGCCGAGAGGAGCGTCCGATACGTCCGCGGATCTGGTGGAGCTGGGAGAGCCCCAATCTGTGCGCGTTTTCCACAATAAGCGTATTCGCGTTCGGGATATCTACACCCGTTTCTATGATGGTGGTGGAAACGAGAATGTCGATCTCCCCCATGAGCATCTGCTCCCAAATGCGCTCCAGCTCCTCCTTCTCCATTTTTCCGTGCGCTACGGTGATGCGCGCCTCCGGAATCGCTTCGGCAAGCTGTGCCGCCGCTGTGTTGATGGTCTCAACGCTGTTATAAAGGTAGAATACCTGACCGCCGCGGCGAAGCTCGCGACGGATCGCCTCCTCAAGGATCAGCGCGTCCTTTTCAAGCACGTAGGTCTGCACGGGCAGACGGTCCCCCGGGGCGTCGTCGAGGATGGAAATGTCCCGAATGCCACCCATTGCCATATTGAGCGTGCGGGGGATCGGGGTTGCCGAAAGAGAGAGAACGTCCACTCCGTCGCAAAGCTGCTTCAGCTTTTCCTTCTGCGCCACACCGAAGCGTTGCTCCTCGTCGATGATGACAAGACCGAGATCGTGGAAGGAAATATCCTTGGAGAGCAGGCGGTGCGTGCCTACGATGATATCCACGTCGCCTCTGGCAAGGCGGCGAAGCGTGGTTGCCTGTTGCTTTGCGGTGCGGAAGCGGGAGATCATATCCACGTTAACGGCAAAGGCGCGCATGCGACTGACGATGGTCTGATAGTGCTGAAGCGCCAGGAGTGTCGTGGGAACAAGAAGAGCAACCTGCTTGCCACCGAGCACCGCCTTGTAGGCGGCACGGAGCGCGACCTCCGTTTTTCCGTAGCCCACGTCTCCGCAAAGAAGCCGATCCATGGGAGCGGCATTCATCATATCACGCTTGATCTCCGCGGCGGCTGCAAGCTGGCTTTCCGTTTCATCGTAGGGAAAGGCATCCTCGAATGCCTTTTGATAGCTGTCGTCGGCAGGGAAGGCATGCCCCGGGCGGCGCATGCGTTCGGCATACAGACGGATGAGATCCTTTGCGATGTCCTTGACCGCCGCACGGGCGCGGGAGGTGGATTTTTTCCAGGACTCACCGCCCATTTTGGAAAGCTTCACAAGTCCGTCGTCAGAATGCGCGCCGATATACTTGGACACCTTATCCATTTTTTCCACGGGGACGAAGAGCTTATCCGTGCCGGCATACTGAATGCCGATATAATCGCGCGTGATGCCGTCGCAGGTCAGCGTTTCAATGCCCGTATACTGTCCGATGCCGTAGCTCTCGTGCACCACGTAGTCGCCTGTCTCAAGCTCTGCATAGGATAGAATGCTTTTGGTGTTTTTGCTTTTCTTTTTTCTGATCGCCGCTTTTCCGGAAAGAGAGAGCGTCCCCACACGGGGATCTGCTCCCGAGGAAAGTACCGTGATCCTCGGTACGATCAATTCAAATCCGGGAAGTGCGTTTTCATGGATGACGGTGACAGTCCCTGCCTCCATTTTTTCGAGGCTCTCGGGGGAGCCTACCACAACGAAGGCGGCATCCTTCAGCTTTTCCTCGGTGGCGGCGGCACTGACCGCGTTTTCTGCCAATACAAGACAGCGGTATCCGCTCTCCGTATAGCGGTGAAGATCCTCAAGGAAAAGCTCCTCGTTTTCCGTGTAAGTGACCGTATGGCGTGTTCGGAAGCCGAAAAGTCCCGAAAGACGGCGGTCTCCGATACCGCGTGCCAAGGAATCCACGTGTACGGTCACGTTGCTGTCGCAAAAAGCAGTGAGTGCCGATTGCGGCTTTGCGTAATCGGTATATTTCGCTGCGATCGTACCGCCTGCAAGCAGCTCCTCAACGGTCTGCTCCATATGCCATTCGCTTGCCTTGATGCGATCGTTTACCGCATTCGTTCCTCTGACAAAGACAAGAGATCTTGTTGGAAAATAATCGGTGAGTGTCGCGCGAGCGGGGTAGATCAGAGTAATATATTTGTCAAGGAAATGGAGGTCACGCCCGCCCTCAAGTGCGCCGTCTACGGCGGAGCGTTCCTTGATCAATTCCTCAAGGACTCTTTCATCGTGGGTGGATTTGAACTGTGCTGAGATCGCTTTCTTCAATTCCAGAAGGATCTCACGGTTCGTGAGAAGCTCGCGCGCAGGGGGAAAGTGTGCGGAGGTGACCGTTTCGGTCATGCGCTGTGTTTCGGGATCAAAAAGCCCCATGCGGTCGATATCATCCCCGAAAAACTCAATGCGCAGGGCATAGGTGCCGTTCTTTTTTTCGCCGTCGGGATCCTCAAAGGAGCCGTAGGGCGGATAGATGTCCAGAATTCCGCCGCGTTTGGCAAATTGCCCGGGAGAATCCACGGGGTCACAGCGTGTGTATCCCGCCGCAACAAGACGTGCGCAAAGCGCCTCGGGGGAGAGTGCGTCGAAGCAATCAACGGACAGCATTGCATCGGCAAGACGAGAGGGAGGAACGGTATATCCAAGGGCGGCGTCGGGGGTGGTGACCACCGCTTCAAAGTCGCCCGAGAGAAGCCCCGACAAGACGCGAAGCCTCTCATGCTCATACTCATGGGAGGCAGTGATGTTATAAAAGGTGAGGTCTCTTGCCATATAGAAGGCGGCGCGGATGCCGCACCTCTCAAGAAGACCCAAGATCCGAATACAGTCCTTTTCCTCGGGACACAGGATCAGCGCGGGGGTGTTTCCTCGCTCGCGCCGCGTATCCTCGATGAGAGAGACAAGAAAGGCGTCGGAGGCGCCGTCACAAAGTCCGCTTGCTACAATGGGCAGGGGATTGTCACGGAAATTGCGCTTTGCCGTGCGTGCAAGCTGAAGATATTCGGGATCACTTCGAATGCACTCTGTTAAAATGCTCATTTGTGTGTTTACTCTTTCTCCTTGGGGGTTGGTACGTAGGAATTGCAAAGCTGCTGTGCACCGTCAAAATCGCCGTCGATCAAGCGACGAAGACCGTCGCTCACACAGCCAAAGGCGCCGAAGAGAAGGTGCTGCTCCTCCTTTGGAAAATCCGAAAGCACCCATGCGGCAAGATCGTAATCCGGATGCGGCTTCTCACCCACGCCGAGTCGGATGCGAGGGAAGGCATCGGAGGACAGCTGATAAATAATGTCCTTGAGTCCGTTATGTCCTCCCGCACTGCCCTTACGGCGAATGCGGATCTTGCCGGGGGCTTGCGTGATATCGTCGGATATTACAATGATATTTTCGGGTGAGAGCTTGTAAAAGTCCGCCGCCTCTCTGACAGCTTGCCCCGATGCGTTCATCATAGTCTGCGGCTTCATAAGAAGCACCCGATGCTTGCCTACCTGTGCCTCGGCACAGAGCGCGTGAAATTTCGCACGCTCGATCCTTACACCGAGCGTTTGAGAAAAATAATCAAGCGCCAGAAAGCCTGCGTTGTGGCGTGTATGGATATATTTATCCCCGGGATTTCCAAGGCCCACGATCAGATGCGTGATCGGGGTGGGGGAGGATTCCTCTTTTTTTGAGATCTGACGGAACAGCTCGAAAATATCTGCCATGATGTGTATCCTTTTCTTTTTTGCGATTTGCGCTGTGCTTTTTATAAAACGCAAAAAGGGCGCCCGACTCATGGGACAGCCGGTACCGAGGTGTGGAGGACGGCAGTGCCGTTCTCTGCGAGAAAGCCTCGTACCGACAGTGCCCGTGCGAGCCCGCCGCTTTGTTTTTCGTTCACTATATTATACAATACAAACCTTGCCGTGTCAAACGAATTTTGTTGGATTTTTACTTGTTCACGGAAAGTTTACAATATGAGGGTGTAATTGTAGGTAGAAAACTATGGAAAAACGGAAAAAAATATGTTATAATAAACCGTATTGCGAACGTCGAAGGGCACGGAAGCTTTTTTTCTGTGCGCAAATATCGGCATGTCAAAATAATATTCTATATAAATGGAGGATTACCCAAAATGGCAAAGAAGTATTGCTATCTGTTCACAGAAGGTAACGCAAGCATGCGTGAGCTTCTCGGCGGTAAGGGAGCGAACCTTGCGGAAATGACCAACATTTTCAAGGCTAAGTTCCCGGACAGAAACCCTGTTCCCCAGGGCTTTACCATCTCCACCGAGGCTTGCACGCAGTACTACGAGGATGGCAGACAGATCAATGATGAGATCATGGCTGAGATCAACGAGTACATTGTAAAGATGGAAGGCATCACCGGCAAGAAGTTCGGTGATAAGGAGAACCCCCTGCTCGTATCCGTTCGTTCCGGCGCGCGTGCATCCATGCCCGGTATGATGGACACCATCCTCAACCTCGGTCTGAACGAAGAGGTTGTTGAGGTTATGGCACAGAAGTCCGGCAACCCCCGTTGGGCTTACGACTGCTACAGAAGATTTATCCAGATGTACTCCGACGTCGTTATGGAAGTCGGCAAGAAGTACTTCGAGGAGCTCATTGATAAGATGAAGGAAGAGAAGGGTGTCACCTTCGACGTCGAGCTCAACGCCGAGGATCTCAAGGAGCTGGCTAACCAGTTCAAGGCTGAGTACAAGGCAAAGATCGGCGCAGATTTCCCCTCCGATCCCAAGGAGCAGCTTATCGGCGCTGTCAAGGCAGTGTTCCGTTCTTGGGACAACCCCCGCGCAAACGTTTACAGACGTGACAATGATATTCCTTACTCTTGGGGTACCGCTGTCAACGTTCAGGCAATGGCATTCGGTAACATGGGTGACGATTGCGGTACCGGTGTTGCGTTCACGCGTGACCCTGCAACCGGCGAGAAGAAGCTCATGGGCGAGTTCCTTGTAAACGCACAGGGTGAGGACGTTGTTGCAGGTGTTCGTACGCCTATGCCCATCGCTGAGATGGCAGACAAGTTCCCCGCAGCTTACGCACAGTTCCGTGAGATCTGCGAGATCCTTGAGAACCACTATCACGATATGCAGGATATGGAGTTCACTGTTGAGAACGAGAAGCTCTACATGCTCCAGACCCGTAACGGTAAGAGAACCGCACAGGCGGCTCTTCAGATCGCTGTTGACCTCGTAGCAGAGGGACACAAGACCAAGGCTGAGGCTGTTCAGATGATCGACCCCAGAAACCTTGACACGCTTCTCCATCCCCAGTTCAATGCAAAGGCTCTCAAGGCTGCTACTCCCATCGGACGCGGCTTGGGCGCATCTCCCGGCGCAGCTTGCGGACAGATCGTCTTCTCCGCAGAGGATGCTGAGGCTTGGAACAACGCAGGCAAGAAGGTAGTTCTCGTTCGTCTTGAGACCTCTCCCGAGGATATCACGGGTATGAAGGCATCTCAGGGTATTCTGACCGTTCGCGGCGGTATGACCTCTCACGCGGCAGTTGTTGCCCGCGGTATGGGTAAGTGCTGCGTTTCCGGTTGCGGCGAGATCGCTATGGACGAGGAGAACAAGCAGTTCACGCTCGCAGGCAAGACCTATCACGAGGGTGATTGCATCTCCATTGACGGTTCCACCGGTAACATTTACGACGGTCTCGTTCCTACTGTGGATGCTGAGATCTCCGGAAACTTCGGCACCATCATGGGATGGGCTGATGAGTTCCGTACCTTGAAGGTAAGAACCAATGCAGATACTCCCACGGATGCGAAGAAGGCTCGCGAGCTTGGTGCTGAGGGTATCGGTCTTTGCCGTACTGAGCACATGTTCTTCGGTGAAGGCAGAATCGACGCATTCCGCGAAATGATCTGCTCCGAGACCGTTGAGGAGAGAGAGGTTGCTCTTGAGAAGATCCTTCCCATGCAGCAGTCCGACTTTGAGGCTCTCTACGAGGCTCTTGAGGGTACGCCCGTTTGTATCCGCTTCCTCGATCCTCCTCTCCATGAGTTTGTTCCTACCACAGAGGAGGACATCGCTCTTCTTGCAAAGGCTCAGAACAAGAGTGTTGACGCGATCAAGGCGATCATCTCTTCTCTCCACGAGTTCAACCCCATGATGGGTCACCGTGGATGCCGTTTGGCAGTCACTTATCCCGAAATCGCGAAGATGCAGACCGCTGCTGTCATCCGTGCTGCGATCAACGTTCAGAAGAAGCATGCTGACTGGAACGTAAGACCCGAGATCATGATCCCGCTGGTTGGCGACGTGAAGGAGCTTAAGTTCGTTAAGAGCGTTGTTGTCGCTACCGCTGATGCAGAGATCGCTGCTGCAGGCGTGAAGCTTGAGTATGAGGTTGGTACCATGATCGAGATTCCTCGTGCATGTCTGACCGCTGATGAGATCGCTGCAAACGCTGACTTCTTCTGCTTCGGTACCAACGACCTGACGCAGATGACCTACGGCTTCTCCCGTGATGACGCAGGTAAGTTCCTCAGCGCTTACTACGATACCAAGATCTTCGAGAACGATCCCTTCGCGAAGCTTGACCAGACCGGTGTAGGTAAGCTCATGAACATGGCAATCACCCTTGGCCGTCCCGTAAATCCCAACCTCCACGTTGGTATCTGCGGTGAGCACGGCGGTGACCCCACGTCCGTTGAGTTCTGCCACTCCATCGGCTTGGATTATGTATCCTGCTCTCCCTACCGTGTTCCGATCGCACGTCTTGCAGCCGCTCAGGCAGCATTGAAGTAAGACCGGGTTCGGTAACAAATTTGTTTTTGGGCAAAGCCGATTTGAAAAAATAAGGCAAAAGCGAATATAAAAATTAGACCTTGTAGGAGCAATCCTATGAGGTCTTTTTTTACAGTGAAAACCCTTGAAAAAGC
>SVSZ01000034.1 GCA_015064025.1 Oscillospiraceae bacterium
CGCAGCAAAAAGACGGAAGGAGTAATAGCCTCCCTCTCTGAGGCGAGTTTGCGAAGCAAACTGCGAAAGTGAGGCGAAAGCCGAACGTTGAGGTGAGCTTTTTGCGCAGCAAAAAGACGGAAGGAGTAATAGCCTCCCTCTCTGAGGCGAGTTTGCGAAGCAAACTGCGAAAGTGAGGCGAAAGCCGAACGTTGAGGTGAGCTTTTTGCGCAGCAAAAAGACGGAAGGAGTTGTTTTTAACGTTTGAGTGTAGCGCATTTTCGGCAGGCGTTCACAGAACGCCCCTACGGGTATCATTGCCCTCCGTTCGTGTACGCGCACTCCTCCCCGCACCGCAGGGCGGTGTCCTCCAACGTTCGCTTTGCTCACTACGAAAACTTGCCCACAAGTTTTCCTCCTCTCGGAGGAGGGCTAAAGCGTCGTAAGGCGACTGAGAGCCTCCCACTCTGGGGCGAGTTTGTGGAGCAAACTGCGGTAGTGAGCCAACGGCGAACGTTGAGGTGGCAGCCGCAGACCGACGGAGAGAGAATTGTTGAGAAAAGTAACGTTTCCGGCATAATTCTTTTGCGTTGCTCCGTTTTTTCTTGACAAAACCGTTTCTTCATGGTACAATGGGATAGATTGAAAAAGGGCGGTATACGTTGTGAAAAAGGGAAACGTGTGGGCACTTTTGCCCATTGGTATTTTTATCGTGCTGTATCTGACGCTTGGGATCATATTTGAATACGTTATGAAGATTTCCATGGGCTTTTACAGCGTACCGATCGTGGTGATCTTTCTGATTGCTTTGCTTTGTGCGACGCTTCAGAATCGTAAGATGAATTTTGAACGAAAGCTTGCCCTCATGGGAGAGGGGGTGGGAGATAAGAACATTGTCACCATGCTCATCATCTTCCTTCTTGCGGGGATTTTTGTCGGCGTGGTCGGACGGGACAGCGCCGCAAGCGTCGCTCATTTCGTTCTCTCCCTCACGCCGCCACGTCTTGCCGTTTGTATGCTGTTTCTGATCAGTAGCTTTATTTCCACAGCGATGGGAACAAGCGTGGGAACCATCACGCTGATCACACCGATTGCCGTTTCCATGGCGGAGGTGTCGGGTTTCTCTGCGGCGCTTTGCGTCGGTACCGTGGTGGGGGGCGCCATGTTCGGTGACAATCTTTCCTTTATTTCGGATACGACCATTGCTGCCTGTAACGGGCAGGGGTGTGCGATGAAGGACAAGTTTCGCACCAATTTCGCGATCGTGCTTCCTGCGGCGATCGTGACCCTCGCCCTCATTGCCATCCTTTCCTTTGAGGCGGATATCACCCCCATGGAGGGTGGAGAGTACGATCTTGTACAAGTCATTCCGTATCTGTTGGTGCTTGCTTGCGGTGTCATCGGTATCAACGTTTTCATTACGTTGATCGTAGGGATCCTTTCCGGGAGCATCATCATGCTTGCTACGGGCAGTGTGACTCTGCCGACTCTTCTTTCGGGTATGGGGCAGGGGGCTGCGGGCATGTTTGAGACCTCGATGGTTGCGATCCTTGTTGCCGCTCTCTGTGCGCTCGTGCGTGAAGGCGGCGGCTTTGAGGCACTGCTTTATGGCATTCGCCGTCTCTTTCGCGGAAAGCGCGCGTGTCAGCTTGGCATCGGACTTCTTGTAGGGCTGATGGATATTGCTACCGCAAACAATACGGTTGCTATTGTTATGGCAAACCCCATTGCCTCCGAAATGGCAAGCGATTACGGCATTACCTCGCGTAAGACCGCATCGATCCTTGACACCTTTTCCTGTATCTTCCAGGGCTTTTTGCCGTACGGCGCGCAGATGCTGGTCGCACTTTCGGTTGCGGGCGGCTTGGGCGTGACGCTGACGGCATTTGAGGTCATCGTGCATATGTTCTATCCTATGATGCTTCTTCTTTCCTCTCTTGTCTTTATGTTTCTTGTCCCAGAGAGAGGGAACCTCAAAAAGTCGCGGCAGACTGCGGAGGAAGCGCAATGAACCAAAGTGACGTACGAAAAATATTAAAGGATACCGCCTACGTGCGTACGGGCGGAAGCGAAGAGGAGCTTGCGTGCGCTCACTATCTGGCAGAGCGTTGCCGTGCATTGGGGCTTGACGCGTGCCTTGAAGCGTTCCCCGTGCCTGTGTACCGAGAGAAGGAAGTCTTTTTTACCGTCAATGAAAAAAAGATCGCGTGCCGTGCGATCCACGGTTGCGCCGGGGAGGCTGAGGGAGAGCTTTTCTATCTTGAAAGCATGAATGAAAGCCTTCTCCGACGCTGCCGGGATAAGATCGTGCTCACAGAGCGGCAGATGGGATATAAGCTTTACGATCAGCTGGTTCTGCACGGTGCGCGCGGATTCATCTGTGCGGGCGGCAGCGTTATGAGCAAAAAGCGCTTGCTTGACGCTCGCGAACGGCGCTTTTCCATCGAGGGGGCGCCTGTGCTTCCCGGAGTGTTGATCCATACGGAGGATGCCTTAAGACTCATCAAAAGAGGCGGAAAGGTGCGTATGAAGGTGAGCGAGGAGGAATGTGTTGGCTGTTCACACAACGTCATTGCCGATATCGCGGGCGAGACGGATGAGATGCTTGTGATCTCGGCACACTACGATTCCACCGCGCTTTCCGTGGGAGCATACGACAACATGTCCGGCTGTATTGCGCTTTTGTTTCTTGCCGAGTATTTTCTCTTACATAGACCGCGTCGCCGTATTCGCCTTTTGTGGTGCGGCAGTGAGGAGCGCGGACTTCTCGGCTCTCTTGCCTATTGCCGCATACATGCCGAGGAGCGTGCAGATACCCTTCTCAATATCAATCTTGATATGCTTGGGAGCGCCATGGGCGGTTTTGTCTCCTTTTCTCCCTCTGACGGGGAGATGGAGGAGCTTTTGTCCCGCTTTGCAAAACGTCACCGCCATCCCACAGAGGTAAGGCATGCTATTCGCTCCAGCGACTCCAACTCCTTTATGCTCTTCGACGTTCCTGCGATCTCCTTTGCGCGCTATGCTCCCGCAGATGCAGGAGCGGTGCACACATCCTTTGATACGGAGGCTGTGCTTTCTCCCGCACGATTGCTTTCCGACGCGCGCTATATCGCTAAATTGACCGAAGAGCTTGCGAAAGCTCCCGAGCTTTCTTCCGTTGCGCGTATTTCGGAAGAGGTCAAAACCGAGGTTGAACGTTATTTTACAAGAAAAATAAAACAATAAAGGAGAACATCATGTATAATCAAAATTCGCTTGATACGCTTGCGGCCGCACTTGCTTATGCGATGGGCATCGAGGCACCCGGATCCGCATCCCCTGCCAATACCGATCTTTGCCGCTACGTGGATGAAAAGCTCGGTGACGCCCGTGCCGACAGAATTTTTATGTACAACCCCGATGCGATCGCACAATGGATCTTCGAAAAATATCCGCAGCTTTTTACAGAGGTCGTGCGGCACACCGAGCTTTCGCTCCCGCTTTGCACGGTCATGCCCTCGGTCACGCCCGTCTGCTTTGGTACGATGTATACGGGGGCACAGCCCGCGGTACATGGCATCCGCAAGTACGAAAAGCCCGTTATTACGACTGACACGCTTTTTGACGCCCTGATCCGCAGTGGTAAAAAATGTGCGATCGTCGCGGAAAGAAATTGCAGCATGTCAATGATCTTTTTAGATCGCAGCATGGATTACTATATCTATGATACGGTCGAGGAGGTCAACGCCAAGGCATGTGAGCTGATCATCCGTGATGAATACGATATGATCGCCGTATATAACGGAAATTATGACTCCTTTATGCACCGTCATGCCCCGGAGAGCATAGAGGCACTTTCCGAGGCGAGAGCCAATGCCGAGATCTTTGCAACCTTCAGCGTTCTGATCGAGCGCTATTGGGGAGCGCACAATACCTTGGTCGGCTTTGCCATGGATCACGGTTGTCACGAGATCGACGGCGGTCTCGGATCGCACGGACTTGATATGGAGGAGGACCTGAACATCCTGCACCGTTACCGTGTATATCCTGCCGAAAAATAATTTGCATACCGCAAGAAAAAAGCTCCGTGTAAATTGACACGGAGCTTTTTTTGTAGTAGAATGAAAGCATCAAGACTTAACCAAACGGTATTCGAAGCGATGTGTAGAATGCCGTTTGGTTACGGACAAGGAGGCAGATATGATCTACGAAAAGAAAAAGCTAAAAAAAATATCATTTCCTCTTGGCGGCATCGGAACCGGAAGCGTCGGTCTTGCGGGGAACGGATCCTTTCGGGATTGGGAGATTTTTAATCGCCCGAATAAACACTCTCAAAATGGATTTACGCATTTCGCACTTCGTGTGACGCAGGGCGAAGAGAGTGTATCAAAGGTGCTGCAAGGCGATTGCGTTGCAGACCTTGGAGATTTTTCTTGCGGTACTCCGACGCAAACGATGGCGGGCTTCCCGCATTTCCGTGACGTAAGCTTTGAGGGGCGATTCCCCGTGGCGCAGCTACGATTGTCGGAGGAAAATTTCCCGATTGTTGCACGGCTGACGGCGTTCAATCCCTTCATACCGCACAATGAGGACGATTCCTCCTTGCCCGTGGCAATGTTCGAGTGGGAGCTGGAGAATGTCACTGACCGTGATGCCGACTGTGCGCTTGGTTTCAGCCTGCGAAATCCGAGCGACAGCGGTGTAAATACCGCATTTGGGCAAAACGGCGGCAGAGGAATTTATATGCGCAATACCGCAAAAGGTGAGGATGACACAGCTTATTTTGATCTTTGTATGCTGTGCGACGGCGCGGATACGATTGCCGAGGAATACTGGTACCGCGGAAGATGGCAGGATGCGCAAAGTGTGTATTGGCGTAACTTTACCGAGATGGATCGGATGCCGAAGCGCACCTATCCGACCGCAGGCAAAAACGATCACGCAACGTTGGTGTCCTATTTGCAGATCCCCGCAAAAGCGTGTCGCCGCGTGCGCTTTGTGATGGCTTGGAATGCACCGAATATGTATAATTATTGGGCGAAGGATGAAGTAAAGGATTGGGATGACTGCGCATGGAAGAATTATTACGCAACGCTGTTTGAAAATTCCCGCGCAACGGCGGAATATGCGATGGCGCATTTTGATGTGTTTTATGAAAAGACGAAGGTGTTTGCGGATGCGTTGCAAGCCTGCAGTCTCTCCGAGACCGTGATCGACGCGATCTCGTCCAATCTGTCGGTGCTCAAGAGTCCGACGGTGTTCCGTCTGACCGATGGCTCACTTTGGGGATGGGAAGGAGTTCATAATACAAATGGATCGTGTGAGGGAAGTTGTCAGCACGTATGGAATTATGCCTACGCGCTTCCGTTTCTGTTTCCGCGTCTGGAGAGAAGCTTGCGCGACGTGACGCTGAAATACTCGCTTGGGGCGGATGGAAAGTCCTCGTTCCGTATCATGCTTCCCCTCGGACGCAAACCGTGGAGCTTCCGTGCCTGCGTGGATGGGCAGATGGGCGAGGTGATCAAATGCTATCGCGAGTGGAAGATCTCGGGTGATACCGAATGGCTGCGAGCGAATGCCGAGGGGATTTTTTCCATGCTGGAGTATGCATGGTCCCCTGAGAATCCCGACCGCTGGGATGCCGATATGGACGGTGTGATGGAGGGCAGACAGCATCACACGCTGGATATGGAGCTGTTTGGTCCGAGCGCCTGGCTGGAGGGCTTTTATCTGCTGGCGCTGGATTGCGGCGCGAAAATGGCAGAGAAGCTTGGCGAAGCGGAGCGTGCCAAAAAATATCGTGCGATGTATGAAAATGGCAGAGCATGGATGAACGAGCATCTGTTCAATGGTGAGTATTTCTGTCAGAAGATTGATCTCGGTGACATGGGGGTTCTGGAGCGCTTTGGCACAGAGGAGGATCAGAGTGTAGGAACGAGCTACTGGAATGCGGAGGCAGGGCAGATCAAGTACCAGATCGGTGACGGATGTATCATTGACCAGATGCTGGCGGAATGGCACGGCGCGATTATCGGTGCGGCTCCGATTTTTGATGCGGAGAAGAAGCGCAAGGCATTGGAGAGCTTGTATCGCTACAATTACGTATCCTCCATGCGCGATGTGGAGAACATGTGGCGTCTGTTTGCGGTTGACGACGAGGCGGGGACGATCATCTGCTCCTATCCCGATCGCTTTGAAAAGCCGATCATTCCTATCCCGTACTGCGAGGAGGTTATGACGGGCTTTGAGTACGCTGCGGCGGGACTGATGCTGGCGAACGGATATACCACCGAGTGCGAGACGATGGTCAAGGCGATCCGCGACCGCTATGACGGTGAAAAGCGCAATCCGTGGGATGAGATCGAGTGCGGGCATAACTATGCACGTACGATGGCGTCTTATGCATTGATGCTTCTCTGGAGCGGCTTTGCCTTTGATATGACCGAAAAATACGTTGGCTTTTTCCCTGTGACCGAGGGCGACGGGCAGTACGTTTGGAGCGTCGGAAACACGTGGGGAAAAGTGTGTTTTGAGGCAAAAAAATGCACACTGGCAGTACGGGGGGCTCCCTTGACGCTTGCGGCGTTCGGCTTGAAAGATGCAAGATCCGTCACGTTGGCTCGGATAGATGGCGAGGAGATTGCATTTGATGCTTGCGACGGTAAGATTAGGTTTGCAGAGTGCTCCATTGCAAACGAGCTTGTTGTACAGATGCCATGAAACGGTTTTCAAGTATCACGACTACGCAATTGGCACGCATTTGCGGTGTGTCGCAGGGGACCGTAGACCGCGCATTGCATGACCGTGGCGGGATCTCCAAGGAAACGAAGGAGCGCATCCTTGCCGTTGCCAAAGAGTACGAATACGTTCCGGGGATTGGAGGCAAGGCGGTCAAAGGGCGTTCGATGCTGATTGGTGTGGTGTTGTACGATCTGTACAATTCCTTTTTCTCAAAGCTTGCGATGAGCTTCGTTAAGTGCGCGAAAAGGGAGGGCTATTCCGTTATCTTCCTCTTTTCCAATAAAGATCTCAAAGAAGAAAAGGCTGCAATCGATTATTTCAACTATATCGGCGTGGATGGGATCGTTCTTTTTTCGGTTGGAAGCGATGATGAGGAATATCTTGAATATCTTCATTCAGTGGTGCGCCCCATCGTGATGGTTGGAAACCGCATGGCGGGATTTCCGTACATCGGTATTGACGATGCGCAGGCGATGTACGAACTTTCACTTACTGTACTTGAAAAAACACAAGGAGAGATCGTATATTTCGCTCCGATCCTCAAAAGAGAGCTACATACGCACAACGCGCAAAGAGAGCGCTTTGAGGGCTTTTGCCGTGCTGTAGAGGAGCGGGGACGCATGTGGCGGCTCGTGACCGAGGAAGGTGAGCTTACTTTCGATGTCGGGGGGATCGTGTGTTCTACCGACCACTATATGCTACGCGTCTTGCGCACGCTGAAAACGTCCTATGAGGGGGTTCTTGCGGGCTTTGACGGCGTAGCGCTATCGGAAGTGACCGACAGAACGGCGCTGACAGTGGAATATCCGACCGATCGGATCGCCGCGGAGTGCATGCGCTTTTTCCTAAAACGCAATTGGAACGGTCATGTTCCTTATACCATCACGGAGCACGGTTTCGCTACGTGACGAGGCGGAAAAACGACGTGGTGAGTACAAATGCATTTGCATTTGACTCGCCCGCCGTTTTTTTATATAATTTTTTTCGGGTGCCGTGTTCCGACAATTTTTTTGTAATGGGTGTGCTACAATAGACAAAAGACAAGCCTTGGGGGTGAACATATGATAAAAAAAGGCGGACAGATCACGTACGAGGAGCGGCGGGACGCGCTCATTATCCATGTGGGTGGGGAGATCGACCATCACAGTGCAGTGTGTGTACGTACCGAAATGGATGAAAAAATTCTTGCTTTGCGTCCGACAAGGGTGCTTTTGGAGCTTTCTGCGGTGGATTTTATGGATAGCTCCGGTCTTGGATTGATCATGGGGAGATTTGCGCTTGTAAAGAAGTATGGCGGGGAGCTTTGCGTGCTGGATCCCAGTCCTGCCGTGATGAAGATCATACGTCTTGCGGGAATGGAGCGCATGGTGACGATACTGAAAACGAAAGTGAAATAAAGAGGAATAAGGCTATGAAGAAAAACAGAGTGGAATTCAGTGCGGCGGTGGAGAACGAAATGAAATTGCAGCTTCCCGCGCTGTCGGTCAACGAGGGAATGGCGCGCGCTGCAGTGTCTGCCTTTTGCGCACAGCTCAATCCGACGGCATTGGAGCTTGCCGATATCAAATGCGCCGTTTCGGAGGCGGTGACAAATTGCATCGTACACGCCTATCGCGATTCCTTCGGAGAAATAACGATCAACGTCAAGCTGTGCGAGGGGCGCTTGATCCGGATCGAGATCCGGGACAGAGGTTGCGGCATCGAAAACGTCAAGGAAGCACGCGAGCCGCTGTTTACCACCGATGCGGAGGGAGAACGAAGCGGCATGGGCTTTACCGTTATGGAGAGCTTTTGCGATGAATTGCGGGTGCATAGCCGTGTGGGAAAGGGAACCTCTGTCACACTTCTCAAACGCTTACATAAATAAAATCGCGTTTTTTGAGGTGAGTGCATGGAGCAATTGTCCATATATGAGCGTAATACCGAGCTTCTCCTTCGGGTAAAGGAGGGAGACCGTGAGGCAGAGGCGGTTCTGGTGGAAGAAAACATGGGACTTGTGCGCACGGTCGCGCATCGGTTTCGTGACAGAGGGACTGAGTACGAGGACCTTTTGCAGATCGGAACGATCGGTATGGTCAAGGCGATCCGCTCCTTTTCCGTAGAGCGCGGAACCGCTTTTTCCACCTATGCAGTTCCCTTGATCGTCGGTGAGATCCGTCGGTATTTGCGGGATGACGGTCCCATTAAGGTCAGCCGCATCTATAAGCGGCAGGGGATCAACCTTATGCATGAGAAGAATCGCATAGCGGCAGAAGAGGGAAGAGAGGCAGGGATCGCAGAGCTTGCCGAGCGCTGCGGGATCAGCGCGGAGGAGGCGGCGATCTCCCTTGACGCGATCTCTCCCGTCAATTCGCTGTCCGATTTTGTCTACGGTGAGGACTCGGTGACCTATGAGGGTGTGCTTTCGGATGAGGAAAGCGAAAACGAGAGTGAACGCATCTGTGATCGCATCGCGCTTTCACAAAGCATCATGCGCCTCTCTCCCCTGTGGCGGCGGATCGTCCTTTTACGCTATTTTCGGGGCTTGACGCAGCAACAGACGGGGGCAGTGCTGGGACTTACACAGGTGAAGGTGTCCAGAGAGGAAAAGAAAATTCTGTCATATTTGAAAAAAGAACTCTCGTAAAAGGTATTGACATGGGCGCGCTTTTCTGCTATACTGATGGGGAAGTATGTTAAAAAGATAGCAATCTTTTTTTCGTACAGGGAATTCGGTATTCCACATTATAGAAAAAGCGGAGGAAACAATCATGGCAAGAATTATTTTGAATGAAACGTCCTATCACGGTGCGGGCTCTGTCAAGGAGCTGGCAGGCGAGGTCAAGGCAAGAGGCTTTCATAAGGCCTTGGTCTGCTCCGACCCCGATCTGATCAAATTCGGCGTAACGCAGAAGGTTCTCGACGTCCTGGACGGCGCCGGCTTTGCTTACGAGGTATATTCCGAGATCAAGGCAAATCCCACCATTGAAAACGTGCAGAGCGGTGTTGCCGCATTCAAGGCAGCGGGTGCCGACTGTTTGATCGCTGTCGGCGGAGGCTCCTCTATGGATACCTGCAAGGCGATCGGTATCATCATCGCAAACCCGGAGTTTGAGGATGTCAGAAGCCTTGAGGGGGTTGCTCCCACGAAGAACCCCTCCGTTCCGATTATTGCCATTCCCACGACTGCGGGTACGGCGGCAGAGGTAACGATCAACTACGTTATCACCGACGTTGAGAAGAAGAGAAAGTTCGTTTGCGTTGACGTGCACGACATTCCCGTTGTTGCCATCATCGACTCCGAGCTGATGAGCTCGATGCCCAAGGGACTTACTGCTGCTACGGGTATGGATGCTCTGACGCATGCCATTGAGGGCTACATCACCAAGGGTGCTTGGGAGATGACCGATATGTTCCATCTCAAGGCGATCGAGCTGATCGCAAAGAGCCTGCGCGGTGCTGTGAACAACACGCCCGAGGGCAGAGAGGGCATGGCGCTCGGTCAGTATATCGCAGGCATGGGCTTCTCCAACGTAGGTCTTGGCATCGTTCACTCCATGGCACACTCTCTGGGTGCCGTTTACGACACACCCCACGGTGTGGCAAATGCGATCCTCCTTCCCACCGTTATGGAGTACAACGCTCCCGAAACGGGTGAGAAGTACCGCGACATCGCGCGTGCGATGGGCGTTGAAGGAACCGATAAGATGAGTGCCGAAGAGTACCGCAGTGCGGCTGTAGAGGCTGTCCGTCAGCTTTCCCGTGACGTTGGCATTCCGCAGGACCTCAAGGCAATTGCCAAAGAGGAGGATATTCTCTTCCTGTCCGAGTCCGCAATGGCAGACGCGTGCCGTCCCGGTAACCCGAAGGATCCCACGCTTGAGGATATCATCGCGCTTTATCGCTCGCTTATGTAATTGAATTTTTTGGGGGCGGTCACATTTTCGGCGCTTCTCGCCTGAATCTGCCGCGCCCTGTGGGGGTGTCTCAAATGCATTTTGCATTTGAGACACCACCGTTTTTTGATTTTTGACTTTTTTGTGAATTTTCCTTATATGGCTATTACCTTTTTTTTAAGAAATATGGTAAAATGGGGTAACAACCGAATGGAGGAAAGTAAAATGCAAGAAAAGGGAGCATACGTGTTTTACGGCTCGGGGGGCATCTGTCAGGTGTCCGATATTCAACGAGCACCCCTTGAGGGAATGCCCAAGGACAAATTATATTACGTTCTGAAGCCTGTTTACGATACGGGCGAGGTGATGTACGTCCCCGTGGAAAGCGATCGGGTCTATCTGCGCCCGATCATGGGGAGGGACGCGGCGTTGGCGTTTCTTTCTTCGCTTGAGGAGATCGCCCCCATTGCGGCGGCGGATTCCAAGCAGCTGCGCGCAGCCTACGCAGAATGTATGTCCTCTCACGAGCCCCGTGAATGGGTGCGCGTGATCAAAACCGTAGAATCTCGGCGAGGAATCGGACGGCGCGCCAGAATTTCGGAAACCGAACGGATCTATCTCGAAAGCGCGCGGCACTATCTTATATCTGAAATTTCGCTTTCTCTCGGATGCACGGAGGGAGAAGCTTCGGAAAAATTGGAAACTGTTTTTGAATAAGAATAAGTGGGACTCTCGAAAGGGAGGCCCACTTGTCTTTATTATTTGGAAAATACCGTCTCAAGCTCGCGTGTCTTTTCCTTTAGCTTGTCTGCGGCAAGGAAGAGTCGCTCCTCCTCCTCGTGTGAGAGGGGGATCTCCAGCACGCGATGCACGCCCGTGCGGCAAAGGACGGATGGGAGGCTCATATAAACGTCCTCTATTCCATAGTGCCCATCTACCGCGACCGAGACAGGCAGAATGGCATTTTCGTCGCGCAGGATCGCTGAGACGATCCTTTTGACCGATTCGGCAATGGCGTAATAGGTAGCCCCCTTGGCGCGGAGCACCTCGTAGCCGCTCTCGCGTACCTCACAAAAGATCCGCTCCGGCATATGAGGGTCAAAGCTGCGTTTACAGCTCTCGCAGTAATGCATAAAGTCCACACCCGAGATGTTTGCGGAGCTCCAGACGGGAAGCTCATGCTCCCCGTGTTCCCCAATGATGAAGGAGTGCACGTTTCTGCTGTCCACACCGAGATAGGCACCCAGCTTTTGCTTGAGACGTGCCGTATCCAGGACCGTGCCGGCACCGATGACACGGTGTGCGGGGAAGCCCGAAAGCCGTTGCGTAAGGTGTGCAAGGATCTCCACGGGATTTGTTACCACCAAAAGGATCGCTTCCTTGTTGTAGATGACGAGATTTTTGACGATCCCCTCAAAAATACGGGCGTTTGTGAGCATGGCATCGGTGCGCTTCTCTCCGACCCGTTGCCCCTCTCCCGCGCAGAGGATCACGATCCCACACTCCGAAAGATCCGAATAATCTCCCGCGTAAATATCCATGGGCGGATGAAAGGGAAGTGCATGGGCAAGATCCGCTGCTTCTCCCGACGCCTTCTCTCGGTCAATATCAATGAGGCAGAGATCCGAGAGCAGTCCGCTTTGCATGAGCGTGTAGGCGACCGTGGCGCCGACGTGCCCGCAGCCGATGACGGCGCATTTGCGCAGATCGACCTGCGGTGTGCGTTCTTCCTTGTATTCCATAAGATACTCCTCTCTATATTTTGTATTTCAGTATGTTCCGCTTTTTTTGTTTTTATGTACCGCTTTTGTCTGATTGCTTGACTTTTTGGGGGAATGGTGATAAAATCAATAGTGTCGATGATGTGTGTCAATGGCAAAGCTTTTTTACGAATGTGCAAAAAAAATTTACGATTTTCTAAATACAAACGCCGTGAGGTGTGGTAATATGAAAATGTGTGAAACTTAAAACGAATGAATATCAAAAGGGGGATTTTTATGTTCAAGGCAGGCTTTTCAAGAGTGGACGTTACTCCTCCGCTCGGTTCTTACATTTCGGGATATTTTCATGCACGCTACGCAAAGGGGGTTCTTGATCCTTTAGAGCTGAATGCGGCTGCTTTTTCCGACGGTGAAAATACCGTCCTTCTCATCATCGCGGACTTTATCGGTGTAGACAAGATACATTGCGACCTTATCCGCGAAAAGATCGCTCTGCGCGTCGGAATCCCCGCAGAGCATATCATGTTGACCGCCCTCCATCAGCATACCTCCGTTTGCATCGGCATGAAGGAACCCAACACGAGAAGCGACGTCTTTTATATGGAGGACGTTTACCGCAAGTATTGCGACGTTGCACAGATGGCGATCAACGACATGGCAGAGTGTGCCCCCTCCTACGCCGCAGAGGAGACGCAGGAGCCCGTTGCCTTTATCCGCAGATATTTTATGAAGGATGGCAGCGTAGCGACGAATCCGGGTGAAAGACGCGATGAAATATTGCGTCCCTGCAACGACGCCGATCATACCGTTCGCCTCCTTCGCTTTCGGAGAGAGGGAAAGAAGGATATCGCACTGGTCAATTTTTGCACGCACCCCGACGTCATCGGTGGGGAATATCTCAGTGCCGATTGGCCGGGCTTTGTGCGCCGCTTTGTGGAACACGATCTTGACGGCGTTTCCTGTCTGCTTCTCAACGGATACCAGGGAGACAGTAATCACTGTGATTTTATCGGCGGTGTGCACGGCGGCTACGAGCACAGCCGTCACATGGGGCGCGTGATCGCGGATACGGTGCTTCGTATCTGGGAGCGGACTAAGAGCTTGAAGATCGAGCGTGTCGGTGCTGCCATGGATCTGGTTTACAATAAAACGCGTACCGAGGGCGAGGCGGAATACGAGAAGGCAAGGGCGCTTCTCGACGGAGACGGTGAAGCCCATATGAAAAATCCGCTTGTGGGGATTACGGAGCTCGGACGCGCGACCCGCATTGTCAATATCCGCAAATCGGCACCCATCTATCAAAAGGTTCCTGTTACGGCATTGGCACTGGGGGATACCGTGATCGTCGGCTTGGGCGGCGAGCCCTTTACACATTACGGTGTCGCACTGAGAGAAAGACTTCCGAATAAAACTGTTATCACCGCCTGCTGTGCGAACGGCTACGAGGGATATCTTCCCACGGAAAAGGCGTTCGAGGAAGGCGGATACGAGGCGGTCTCTTCTCCCTTTTCCCCGAGCCTTGAGAAGGATTGCGTGGAGACGGCGGTGCGTTTGATTGATGAAATTGAATGATCGAATAAAAATAAAAAGGAGATTATGATGTTGAAAGCAGGTTTTTCGAGAGTGGACGTCACCCCTCCGCTCGGTTCTTATATTTCGGGGTATTTTTATGAACGGTATGCCAAGGGCGTTTTGGATCCGTTGGAGCTCAATGCCGTGGCTTGCAATGATGGGGAGAACACAGTGCTTTTGATCATTGCGGACTTTATCGGTGTGGATCGGGTGTTTTGCGACAGTATCCGCGAAAAGATTGCGGCACGCGTGGGGATCCCTGCGGAGCATATCATGCTGACCTCTCTTCACCAGCATACCTCAGTGTGCATCGGTATGAGAGATAACTATATGAGAAACGACATTTTCTACATGGAATCTCTCTACCGCAAATATTGCGACGTCGCTCAAATGGCAGTCGATGATATGAAGGACGCAACTGCGGAGATCTCCTCGGGAGAAACTGCCGAGCCCATCGCCTTTATCCGTAAGTACTTGATGAAGGACGGTTCTGTGATAGGACACCCTCATCACCGCCAAAACGAGATCGTAAAGAGGCTTGAGGACGGGGATAACACCGTACGCCTCCTCCGCTTTAAGCGCGAGGGTGCAAAGGATATTGCACTTGTCAACTTCTGCACGCACCCCGACGTTATCAGTGGGGAATATCTCAGCGCCGACTGGCCGGGCTTTGCACGCCGCTTTGTCGAGCATGACCTTGACGGCGTTTCCTGCCTGCTTCTCAACGGTGTACAGGGTGACAGCAATCACTGCGATTATCTCAAATACGACGAAATGCCCAAGGGCTATGCCCACAGCGAATATATGGGGCGCATGATCGCCGATACGGTATTGCGCCTTTGGGAGAGCGGTAAAACCATGCAGGATACGAAGGTCGGGGCGCAGATCGGTATTGTGAGCCTTCCTACCCGTACCGACGGGATGGAGGATTACGAGGCTTGCAAAAAGCTGCTCGACGATCTTAACAACGGAACCTGTAAGACCAATCCCTCGGGCGCGGAGCGGGGACGCGCGGGGCGCATTGTAAGAATGCAACAGCAACCTCTTTTCCAAAAGCTTCCCGTAACGGTTATGAGGATCGGCGAGCTGTTCGCCGTCGGCTTTGGAGGAGAGCCCTTTACGGAGTATGCAAGAGCGCTTCGCAGAGCACTTCCGGATACGGAGATCTTCACCGCATGCTGTGCAAACGGCTACGAGGGCTATCTCCCTTCTTTGGAGGATTTTACAAGAGTGACCTACGAGTCCTCTTCCTCACCGTTCCCGTCGGATCTGCAGAATCACTGCGTTGGCATGGCGCTTGATCTGATCGCTTCACTTTGATCAAAAACAATTCAAAGGAGCCTGCTCGCTATGGGACAGGCTCTTCTTGCGATGGAAGGAGAAGGAAACTGTAATGCTAAGGGTTGGATTTTCAAGAGTGGACGTGACCCCTCCGCTCGGTTCTTACGTTTCGGGGTATTATCAAAAACGTTTTGCTAAGGGGATCTTGGATCCCCTGGAGCTCAATGCGCTGGCTTGCAACGACGGAGAGCGGACCGTTCTTCTTATCATTGCGGACTTTATCGGCGTGGATCGGGTGTATTGCGACGTCATTCGCGAAAAGATATCGGCGCGTGTCGGGATCCCTGCCGAGCATATCATGCTGTCCTCTCTTCATCAGCATACCTCGGTCTGCATCAGCATGGACGAGCCCCATACACGGAACGATCTCTTTTATATGGAGTCTCTTTACCGCAAGTATTGCGATGTTGCTCAAATGGCGATCGATGATATGAAGGACGCGGTGGCAAAGCTTTCCTCGGGGGAGACCGCGGAGCCCATCGCCTTTATCCGCAAGTACTTGATGAAGGACGGCTCGATCATCGGTCACCCGTATCACCGCCGGGATGAGATTTTGAAAAGACTTGGAGAGGCAGACAACACCGTGCGTCTTATCCGCTTCAGAAGAGTTGGCGCGAAGGATATCGCGCTTGTTAATTTCTGTACGCACCCCGATGTGATCGGCGGAGAATATCTGTCTGCCGATTGGCCCGGCTTTGTGCGCCGCTTTGTTGAGCGAGATCTTGAGGACGTCTCCTGTCTGCTTCTCAACGGTGTGCAGGGAGACAGCAACCACTGTGATTATCTTGAGCATGACGAAATCCCCAAGGGCTATGCCCACAGCGAATATATGGGGCGTATGATCGCCGATACGGTAGAACGCCTTTGGGACAGCGGCAGAGACTTGGAGGTTACGCGCGTCGGTGAAAGGATCGGGATCGTAAGTCTTCCTACCCGCACCGAAGGCATGGAGGATTACGAGGCTTGTAAAAAGCTTTTGGAGGAGCTTAAAAACGGCACCTGCAAGACCAATCCCTCGGGTGCGGAGCGGGGACGCGCATCGCGCATCTCGAGGCTGCATGACGCACCGATCTTTCAAAAGCTTCCCGTAACGGTTATGAAGCTTGGTGAGGTCTTTGTTGTGGGCTTTGGCGGCGAGCCCTTTACGGAGTATGCAAGAGCGCTTCGCAGAGCACTTCCGGATACGGAGATCTTCACCGCATGCTGTACAAACGGCGACGAGGGATATCTTCCCACCAAGGAGGAATTTAAAATGGGAGGGTATGAGCCTGCGTCCTCACCGTTCCCGTCGGATCTGCAGAATCACTGCGTCGACATGGCGCTTGATCTGATCGCTTCGCTTTCTTAAAAAAACTTAAATAGTGGCGCAACAGTGCACTTCCTCAACGGAGAAGTCGCTGTTGTGCCACCTTTTTTGTGCAACTCTCCGAAAAAATAATTCAAAAATGCAGTTTACAAATGTGCAAAAAAAATTTACGATTTTCTAAATACAAGTGACGCGATGTGTTGTAAAATGGACACGTATGGTGTACTTGACGTATACACGGATCTGTAGATCTTTGATTTTTAGGAGGAGCTTTGTATGTTAAAGGCTGGATTTTCAAGAGTGGACGTGACCCCTCCGCTCGGTTCTTACGTTTCGGGGTATTTCCATGAGCGCTATGCCCAAGGTGTTCTTGACCCCTTGGAGTTGAATGCACTTGCCTGCAACGACGGTGAGAACACCGTGCTTCTTATTGTTGCGGATTTTATCGGTGTGGACAAAACCTATTGTGATATCATTCGCGAAAAGATCGCGGTCCGCGTTTCGATTCCCGAGGATCATATCATGCTTTCTTCCTTGCACCAGCATACCTCGGTTTGTGTCGGCGTGGGGGATAAATACACACGAAACGACGTGGTGTATATGGAATCTCTTTATCGCAAATATTGCGACGTGGCACAAATGGCGATTGACGATATGAAGGATGCCAAGGCGGAGATCTCGGCGGGTGAGACCGCACAGCCCATTGCCTTTATCCGCAAGTATCTGATGACAGACGGCACGATCATCGGTCACCCCTTCGGCCGTCGCGACGAGATCGTAAAGAGACTTGAGGACGCCGACAATACCGTGCGTCTTGTTCGCTTCAGAAGAGAGGGGGCAAAGGATATTGCGTTTGTGAATTTCTGCACACACCCCGACGTTGTCAAGGGCGATTGGCTTTCCGCCGATTGGCCCGGCTCTGCGCGCCGCTTTGTTGAGCACGATCTGGAGGATGTATCCTGCCTTGTGCTCAACGGCGTTCAGGGGGACAGCAATCACAGTGACTATCTGACCGAGCCGAAGAGAGGATATGAGCACAGCTTGTATATGGGGCGGACGATTGCCGACGTGGTTTTGCGCCTTTGGGACAGCGGCAGAACCATGAAGGAGGAGAAGGTTGGCGAGCGGATCGGGATCGTAAGCCTGCCTACCCGTTCCGACGGTATTGAGGATTACGAAGAGGCAAAGCGTCTTGTGGATGCTCTTGCGGCGGATTCAAACGCGATCAAAACCACCGCTGCCGAGCGTGCGCGCGCACGCCGCATTGTGGAAATGCAAACAGCCCCCTTATTCCAAAAGCTTCCCATAACGGTTTTGCGCATTGGTGAATTGTTTGTTGTCGGCTTTGGCGGCGAGCCCTTTACGGATTACGCAAGGGAGCTCCGCCGAGCGATGCCCGATACGGAATTCTTTACCTCCTGCTGTGCCAACGGATACGAGGGATATCTCCCCTCCAAGGAGGATTTCACAAGAGAGACCTACGAGTCCTCTGCTTCCCATTTCCCGTCCGATCTGGAAGATCACTGTATCGGCATGGCACTGTCCTTGGTCAAATCTCTTTAAATTGAACATTTGAAGGTGCGATGCATCGGTGTCCTGTGTTCAAGGCAACGGTGCATCGCGTTTTTTGGAATCTTCCCAAAAAATATTTTAAAAAGCTCTTGACAAAGAGTGGTTGCTGTGCTATACTATGTAAAGCGTTTTGCTTTACACCTCTGGGAGGCAAGGACAAATGTTTGAAAAAAACCTTGAAATCGGCTTTCTTTTGGATTTTTACGGCGACGTTCTTTCCGAGCGGAAACGCACGGTGTTGGATTTTTATTACAATGACGATCTGTCTCTTGCCGAGATCGCAGGGGAGATCGGAATTTCAAGACAGGGCGTGCGTGAGCTTATCAAGAAGGCGGAGGAGGAGCTTTTCTTCTACGAGGAAAAATTGGGACTTGCCAAACGGTTCCGCGCCACAGAGGAGCGCGCGGAGGAGCTGCTTTCCATGATGGAGAGGGGCGGTATCGACGGCGAGATCAGAGACGCGGCAGAGCGTTTGATGGAAGCGGTAAAGGGATAAACGCAAAGCTCGACTTGAAGGAGGTAGCAAATGTTTGAAAGTCTTGGCGAAAAGCTGAATAATGCCTTCAAAAAGTTTCGCAACAAAGGAAAATTGACCGAGGCTGACGTCAAAGCGGGAATGCGCGAGATCAAGCTTGCACTTCTTGAGGCAGACGTAAACTTCAAGGTCGTTCGTGATTTCATCAAGATCGTATCCGAAAGAGCGGTCGGAGCCGAGGTGCTTGAATCTCTTCTCCCTGCACAGCAGGTCGTTAAGATCGTCAACGAGGAGCTGACAAGACTGATGGGCGGCTCACAGGCGAAGCTGACCATTGCGTCAAAGCCTCCCACGGTCATTATGATGGTCGGTCTTCAGGGTGCGGGTAAAACCACCCACGCGGGAAAGCTTGCGGGCATGTACAAAAAGCAGGGCAAGCGTCCGCTTCTTGTCGCGTGTGACGTTTACCGTCCCGCGGCGATCAAGCAGCTCGAGGTCGTCGGTGAGAAGCTGGAGATCCCCGTGTTTACCATGGGGGATAAGGTCTCTCCCGTAGAGATCGCGAAGGAGGGCGTGAAGTACGCCAACCAAAAGGGATATGACATGGTGTTCATCGATACGGCGGGACGACTTCAGATCGATGAGGTCCTGATGGAGGAGCTTGAGAACATCAAGGCGGCGGTGGCTCCCACGGAGATCCTTCTGACGGTAGACTCCATGATCGGTCAGGAATCCGTCAACGTTGCAGAAACCTTTAACAATTTGTTGGACATCACAGGTGTGATCCTTACCAAGCTTGACGGAGATACCAGAGGCGGTGCGGCACTTTCTATCCGTTACGTCACGGGAAAGCCCATCAAGTTTGTCGGTATGGGTGAGAAGCTTGACGCGATCGAGCCCTTCCACCCCGACCGTATGGCATCGCGCATCCTCGGAATGGGCGACGTGCTTACACTGATTGACAAGGCGCAGGCGGCGTTTGACGAGAAGCAGGCGGCGGAGCTTGAGGAAAAGATGCGTCGGCAGACCTTTACGCTTGACGATTATCTTGCGCAGCTGGCACAGCTCAAGAGCATGGGAAATCTCGAACAGCTCATGGGAATGATGCCGGGTGTCAAGCCGGGAGCGCTCAAGGATGCGAAGATCGATGAGTCGGTTCTCGCGCGTACGGAGGCGATCATCCGTTCCATGACACGCAAGGAGCGTGAAAATCCCGATATCATCAACGCATCCAGAAAAAAGAGGATCGCGCAGGGATCGGGTACGACGGTTGAGGACGTCAATAAGCTCCTCAAGCAGTTTGACCAGATGCTGAAGATGATGAAGCAGTTCAGCAGCATGGGAAAGTCCAAGCAAGGCAAGAAAATGCTCGGTAGAATGAAGATGCCATTCTGATTTCACCGTTCATTCATAGAAAAAACAATTTTATTTTGGAGGAAACAAATCATGGCAGTAAAAATGAGACTGAGAAGAATCGGTGCAAAGAAGGCGCCCTTCTACCGTGTGATCGTAGCAGACAGCCGTTCTCCCAGAGACGGTCGTTTCATTGAGGAGATCGGTTACTACAACCCCCTGACCGAGCCCGCAGAAATCAAGATCGATGCAGAGAAGGCAAAGAAGTGGCTCGGCAACGGCGCACAGCCCACCGAGACCGTTAAGTCCCTCTTGAAGAAGAGCGGGATCGTTGACTGAGCTTTCCGATAAGGAGACACAGGATGGTTAACTTGCAGGAAACTTTGCTTGACATTGCTAAGGCGATCGTTGATTCGCCCGACGAGGTTCAGGTAACGGTGGAGGAGGACGATCGCACGATCACTCTCACACTGACCGTTGCTCCCGATGATATGGGCATGGTGATCGGCAGACACGGCAGAATCGCAAAGGCGATCCGCACCGTGATCAAGGCAGCATCCGTCAACAGCGGCAAAAAGGTCAACGTGGATATACGCTGATCTGCCGTTTTGCAAATGAAAAATACCCACAGGGAAGAGAACTCTCCCGTGGGTATTTTTTTGCCCTTAATGCCTTTAGGCAGTTGAGCACGAAGTGCGAAACAGACAACCACCCGCTATGCGGGTGGGCAACAAAGGTTATACCAAAAAATCTCCTAATGTGGTACAATAAGATGCTCAAGTCTATTGCAACACGAAAGGAGAAAGAATGGCAAACCAAACAAATAGTTTATCCCATACTAAATGGGTTTGTAAGTACCACATAGTGTTCGTACCGAAGTACAGAAGGAAAATCATATACAATCAGTATCGCGCCGATTTGCAAGAGATAATCCGGACTCTGTGCAAATATAAAGACGTTGAAATACTTGAGGGACATATGATGCCCGACCATGTGCACCTACTAATAAGTATACCACCAAAAACGAGCGTGTCAAGTTTTATGGGATATTTAAAAGGGAAAAGTGCCCTGATGATGTTCGATAAACATGCAAACCTGAAATATAAATTCGGGAACCGACATTTTTGGGCAGAAGGGTACTATGTATCGACGGTAGGACTTAATGAAAGCACCATAAGGAAGTACATTGAAGATCAAGAAAAACACGATATAGCCCTTGACAAATTAAGTGTCAAGGAGTATGAGGACCCTTTTAAGGGTAGCAAGTAATACAAACGCCCTTTTAAGGGCGGCAAAAGTGGCAAAGGCAATAGGCTTGAGTATACGAAAGCCAGCGGCTTGAGCCGCTGGCCGGTAGTATTGGGCTTTTAGCCCTTGTGCATACCACCCGTTTGACGGGT
>SVSZ01000035.1 GCA_015064025.1 Oscillospiraceae bacterium
TTTTTCGAAAGCTCTTCCACGATCCTTTCCTTATCCTCGGGGAGTAAGGACGCGAAATAACCGTCAAGAGACACCTTTTTTGCCACGGAAGCCGCAGTTCTTTCATTGTCACCGGTCAACATCAAACAAGCCACGTCGGCGCTTTTAAGTGCCTCTACAGCGCTTTGGGCATCCTCTCTGACACGGTCGGCAATTCCGAAAATACCAATCACCTCACCGTCCGTCATCACAGCAACCGCTGTCTTTCCTTCCTCCTCAAGTTCTTCAAAATCCTTCTTGATATCGTAAGCACCCTTTTGTGTCACCGTGTGTATTCCGTTTACATCTTTTTGTTCTGTTTCTTTCCTTCCTTCCTTTACCGAGGGAAGCTCCCACTCGGGCTTTCCAACACGGCAAACAACGTCTCCGACCCTTCCGACGGCACCTACACCCGTCAGAGATTCAAAATTCTTCACGTTCTCATATTCTTCGATCCCAAGCAACCCTGCCCCCTCCACGATGGCAAGTGCCAAAGGATGAGATGACACTCTCTCTACCGAAACGGCGTATTTTAATACCTCGGATATCTCCGCACCGTATACGTAAACGTCCGTCAATACGGGTCTTCCTCTGGTAAGAGTCCCTGTTTTATCAAAAACGATGCTTTTGCAGTGGCAAAGCTTTTCAAGTGCCTCTGCCGATCTGAACAATATACCGCTTCTTGCACCTCTGCCGATCCCTACGGTGATCGCGGTGGGGGTAGCAAGTCCGAGCGCACAGGGGCATGAGATCACAAGAACCGAGATCGCACTGCGGAGCGCACTTCCCGTATTTCCGTCAAATAACATCCAAAGAAGGAAGGTCACAAGGGAAATTCCGATAACCACAGGCACAAAAACCGCGCTTACCTTATCCGCGATCCGTGCAATCGGTGCCTTGGATGCCGCCGCATCCTCCAAAAGCCTTACCATGCGTGAAAGCGAGGTTTCCTCACCCACCTTTTCCGCTTTGACCGTTAAAAAGCCGTCAAGAAGCACGGAAGCGGCACACACAGAATCTCCCACGGCCTTATCCACAGGCATACTTTCTCCTGTCAGCGCGGATTCATCCGTGCATCCGTTTCCTTCCTCGACGCTGCCGTCGATCGGAATCATCTCTCCCGCACGGACAAGAACAAGATCTCCCGGCTGTATCTGCTCCGCAGAAACGGAAAATTCCTTTCCATCACGCAATACCGTTGCGTATTTCGGAGAGATCCTTGAGAGAGCCTTGACAGCATCCGAGGCACGGTCCTTCGCCCGTCCCTCAAGAAGCTTTCCGAGAGATACAAGCGTCAATATCATTGCAGCGGATTCGAAATAGAGATCATGCAGGAAAAAATGTACGCTTTCCTCATCCTTTGAAAAAGCGATCATAAAGATCGCCGCAATACCGTATATCACGGAGGCACCCGAGCCAAGAGCGATCAGTGAATCCATATTCGGGGAAAGGTGTATCAATGCACGGATTCCATTTTTGAAAAATTTAAAATTCAAAACGATCACAGGCACACAGAGGATCAATTGCGCAAGCGACATCCAAAGTCCGTTTTCCACTCCTTCAAGGAAAGAGGGAATAGGTAGTCCTACCATCTTCCCCATGGACAGATACATGACAAGGAGCGTAAAAAAAGCAGATGCGATCAATCTTGAAAGATCCTTTTGAAAGGCTGAAGAATCCGCGTCCGCCGCATTTTTTACAAGCTTGTATCCGGCAGATGTGAGAGAAGAGGAGAGTCTTTCTCTGATCATTTCTTCATCCGCATCCTCTGCCGTCACGATACATATAGAATTCGTCAAAAGGGAAACGGTCACTTCATCTCCATCCTTCAATACGCGCCTTGCGGCACGCTCCACGTGAGAGACACAAGCCGCACAGTTCATTCCCTTTACACCAAAATGAAATCTCATTTTCGAGTTACCTCCCGCTAACCTACACTACGTCCGATTATACCCTTTTTGTTCTGTTTTTTTGGGTTTTATTTTTTAATTATTTGTAAATTTTGTATTTACGGATACTTAAAATGATTGCTATTTATTATATCTTATGATATAATTATATAAATATTATGTTTTACTTGCATAAGGATTGAGAAAGGAGCGTTGCAATGTCCTCTCAAAATTACATAGAAGAAATCAAGGAAGTATGGAATATGGTGAAGGAAGCTTTTCGGATCAAGCTTTCCGAATCCACAGCCAAGCTCTGGTTTGGTGATCTTGAAATTCTTTCCTGTGAGGATTCTATTCACGACAATACCAATACAACGGAATTCACGATCACGATGGGAACCTCATCAGAATTCAAATTCGACATCATCAGCAAAAAATATCTCTCGGACATTCAGAACGAATTCTGCAGGCTTTTAGGTCTTGAGGTTCACGTCAATCTTGTCTTTACAGGCTCTGCTTCTTCGGATTCCATCAGCACTTCTTCCGTTCCTTCTTCTGTTCCCTCTCCCGTGCAGAGGACAGAGAACAATGTCAGCACAGAAAAGGGCTTTTTGGACTACAAGTTTGAATACACCTTTGAAAACTTCATCGTCGGAAGCACGAATAAATTCGCACAGGCAGCATGCGTAGCGGTTGCGAATCATCCTGCGGAAAATTACAATCCTTTGTTTATCTACGGTAACAGCGGACTCGGAAAAACACATCTGATGTACGCGACGATCAACCAAATGAAGAAAAACAACCCAAACATAAAAATCATTTACACCAAGGGTGAGGATTTTACCAATCAGATGATCTCCTGTCTTGCGAACAAAACGATGGAGGATTTCAGAGACAAATACCGCAAGTGCGACGTCCTTCTGATCGACGACATTCAGTTCATCGCGGGAAAGACCTCAACACAGGAGGAAATTTTCCATACCTTCAATGCATTGCATGAAGAGAAAAAGCAGATCATCTTCACCTCAGATCGCCCTCCCCGCGAGATCAAGCCTCTTGAGGACCGTCTCGTTTCCAGATTTGAGTGGGGTCTGATCGCTGATATTGAGCCGCCGGATCTGGAGCTCAGAATCGCGATCATCAAGAAAAAAGCAGAGCAGATCAACGTGATGGTTCCCAACGACGTTCTCACCTTTCTCGGAGAAAATCTGCGCTCCAACATCCGTCAGATCGAAGGGGCTATCAAAAAGCTGGGAGCACTCAGCTTTCTCTCCGGAAAGGAGATTACAATGGAACTGGCTCACGAATGCATTTCCGAGCTTTTGGGAGGTGCCGAGCCTGTCAGTGTAACGGTAGAAAAAATTTTCTCCGCAGTCTTCAAAAAATACGGTATTTCCAAGGAAAGCATCACAGGAAAGAGCCAGAAGAAGGAAATTGTAACCGCGCGTCACGTAGCGGTCTACCTGATCCGTGAAATTACGGAGATGTCTTATCCGAATACTGCGAAAATCTTTAACAGAGACTCCTCAACGATCATCTCCTCCTACAATCTCATTGCCACAAGAGTGTTCAGTGATCCTCTCTTCTCTTCCGAGATCAACGACTTGAAAAAAGAGGTCATCGGAGGCTGAATAAAAAGTTTTCCACAAGGTTTTCAACACCTATGGAAAACTTATTGAAAAGCAGTGTTGTTTCATGGAATAAAGTTAAACTTTTCCTAAAAAATATCTTTTCACACATAGAAAATGAAATGTGGAAGGTCCCTTTAAAAGGAGTATGGAAAAGTATGACAAAAATCCTCAAAACAGAACAAGATTCGACATTTCCTTTTCATGTGACTTTGGAAAACGCAAGGGAAAACTTCTTTTTTACAAAAAAACGCACATGTCTCGGATACAAATCGAAATACATACGTTAAGGATTTATTTTTCCACTTTTTTCAAACTTCCTTTTTCATCTCAAATAAAGCAAGTGAGAGACTGAAAAACTCTTGTGTGAAAAAGGAAAAATAAGTTTCCCACAATTTCCGCATACTCTATTACTTCTACTTTTTTATTTATTATTCTTTTTGTCTATTCGTTTTTGAAAGCGCAAACCGTAAATTGAGCGCTCCTATCTCAAAATTCAACTTTCACCGAAAGGAACGAAACAAATGAAAATTATTTTTAACAGACAGTCCGTCAGTGACGCGGTAGCCCCCCTTATGTGTGCAGTATCCGGAAAAGCAACTCTTTCCGCAGTTGAAGGAATTTTAATGGAGGGACGCGAGGACGGTACCTGTGTGATGACCACCTTTGATCTTGAAAAGGGAATGCGTATCTCAGTAGCGGCACAGGTTGAGGAAGCGGGAGCTGCAGTGATCAATGCACAGAAATTCGTACAAACGCTTCGCGTAATGGAGGGTGAATTCGTAACGTTGACCGTCAGCGATAATATGCAGGCGTGTATCACCAGCGGAAAATCCAATCACAAGATGAATGCGATCCTCGCATCCGATTATCCCGATATTCCTCGTCTTGTTACCGAGGATGGATTTAGCATCGGTCAGGCAGTGCTGAAGGAAATGCTTTCCAAGGTGATGTTCGCGATGGCTTCGAACGATACGCGTCCGGTTCTTAACGGGTGCTATTGTAAGGTCAGTGACGGTGAGCTTCTCATGGTCTCCTGTGACAGCTATAAGATGGCAAAATGCATGATCAAGACGGATATAGAAAACGAAAATGAAAGCAATGAAGCGCTCAATTTTTCCTTTATCATCCCCACAAAGACCGTCAACGAGCTTTATAAGCTTTTGAAGGATGATGAAAGAGAAACAGCGCGGATCTATATGTCCAGAAAGAACATTGTATTCAATATCGGCAGTATGATCTTCTTCTCAAGACTGATCGAGGGACAGTATATCGATTACGACAGGATCCTTTTGAGCAATCATCACATCTTTGTAAACGTGAACCGTGAAACGTTGATTTCCGCTTTGGAAAGAGCAGCTCTTGTCACCGAGGAAAAGGTGGCGAGAAGCGTGCGTTCTCACGTGAAGCTGGAATTTGAGGACGGAATTCTCAAGATATCGGCGATCTCCACACTTGGAAGCACCTATGACGAGCTTGACGTTGAACAGAACGGCGGCAATATTGTGATCGCCTTTAACAACCGTTTTCTGATCGACAGCCTTCGTGCCTCCGATGCGGAAACCGTAAGAATCTCCATGACCTCCTCACATACAAGCATCAATATCGAGCCTCTTGAAGAGGAGGAAAATAAGAAGGAGCTGTTCATGCTTCTTCCCGTAAGAATGAAAGAGTAACCGTGTATTATGGAATGCAATCGGATCAATATCCGGGATTTCAGAAATATAGAGAAAGCCTCTCTTGAATTCGACAGCGGAGTCAATATACTTTGCGGTGAAAACGCGCAGGGAAAAACCAATCTTTTGGAAGCGATCAGCTTTGCTTCTATTGGAAAGAGCTTTCGTACCTCTCATGATGAGGAAATGATACGTTTCAGTGCAGAGAGCTGTGAGATCTCCCTGGATTTTACCGATTCGGTAAGGCGTCAGAATATCACCGTGCGGATGATGCCGGGAAAAAGAAAGCATATTGAGCACAACAGGGTAAAGATCGGGCGTGTTTCGGATATTGTAGGCGTCTTTCGTACCGTTCTCTTCTGCCCCGAGCATCTTTCCCTCATCAAGGACGGTCCCGGGGAGAGAAGAAACTATCTTGACATTGCGCTCTCACAGCTGTATCCCGTTTACATGAAAAGTCTTCAGAAATACAACCAGATCTTAAAGCAGAGAAATCAGCTCATACGCGATGCACAGGAGGACAGACGAAGCTTTGATGCAACGGTGGAATTCTGGTCGGCTCAATTGGCGCATGAGGCGGCACTGATCTCAAGATACAGATACAGATATCTCCTTTCGGCATCCTCACACATAGAGTCCTGCTTTTATGAGATGATGGGGGAAAAGGAAAAGCCTCGTACGCTCTATTGCGGCTCTTCAAAGCAAAGTCCCGAGGAGTATGAGGATCTTGAAAAAACGGAAGCGAGATATACAGAGCTTCTGATGTCTCATCACGACAGGGAGATCGGAGCCGGAAGCACACTCTGGGGAATACACAAGGATGACGTTGAGATCCTTCTCAACGAAAAGCCCGCAAGGCAGTTTGCATCTCAGGGGCAACAGAGATCCTTGGCTCTCTCAATGAAGCTTGCTGAGGGAGAGGTCTGTGCTACAGTTTGCGGAGAGAAGCCCGTGTTTCTCTTTGACGACGTGTTTTCGGAATTGGACTCTTCAAGAAGAGGATATCTTTCTGGAAAAATGAAGGACCGTCAAGTGATCATTACCACGTGTGAGCCCTCCGGGATCAGAGGAGGAAAATTGATCCGTGTGGAAAAGGGAAGCTTCTTTTAGACGAAGCGCTTAAAGCTTTGATTTTATAAGGTTGAGGAACGGGTATGTATTTACACGTAGGAAACAATAAGAATATCAGAACGGAGAGCATCATCGGCGTATTCGATGCGGATACGGCGACGGTCTCATCTGTGACAAAAAAATATTTATCCGAGGCAGATGCAAAAAAAGCGGTGTTTTTTGCTTCGGAGGAGATTCCGAAATCCTTTGTTCTTTACAGGGATAGGGACGGAATCTACAGGATCTGCTTTTCACAGCTGTCATCAACCTCTCTGATCGGCAGAGTCGGAAGGTATGAAGGAACGTAAGGGTAGAAAGTTAGCTCATCAGAAAGGATAAATGATGAACATGGAAAATCAAGAGCAGCACGTTTATGACGAGAGTCAGATTCAGGTACTTGAGGGTTTGGAGGCCGTCAGAAAAAGACCGGGTATGTATATCGGGTCTACCTCTGCGCGCGGACTTCACCACCTGGTGTATGAGATCGTCGATAACTCCATCGACGAGGCACTGGCGGGACGCTGTAAGCGTATAGAGGTCACTCTGCACCCCGATAACAGTGTATCCGTACAGGATGACGGACGCGGAATTCCCAGCGGAATACATCCGAAGCTTGGGATCCCCACGCTTGAGGTGGTATATACTGTTCTTCATGCGGGTGGAAAGTTCGGTGGAGACGGATATAAATTTTCCGGAGGACTTCACGGTGTCGGTGCGTCCGTTGTGAACGCGCTTTCCGAATGGGTGGAGATCGATAACTGTCACGAAGGAAAAAGATATACGGAGAGATTTGAAAGAGGACACGTTGCCCGTCCCTTCAAGGAGGAGGGGGAGACCGAAAAGCACGGTCTGTACGTTCGTTTTCTTCCCGATCCGGAAATGTTTGAGGAAACCGTTTTCGACTATGAGACGTTGCTCAAGCGCTTGCGTGAGCAGGCTTTTCTGAACGCGGGTGTCAATATTTGTCTGCGCGATGAAAGAGACGTGCAGGAGGATGGTACCTACCGTGAGGATGACCTTGAATATGAGGGTGGTATCAGATCCTTCGTGGAGTATATCAACGGACAGAAGAGCTGTGAGCTGGTACACCCCGAGGTCATTTATATGCGTGCCGAGAAGGACAGCTGGGTCGCCGAGGTTGCGATGCAGTACAATGATAGCTATAACGAATCCCTTTTGACCTTTGCAAATAATATCAATACCATCGAGGGCGGTACACACGAGATCGGATACAAAACTGCACTTACGAAGGTATTCAACGATTACGGAAGAAAATACGGGATCATCAAGGAAAGCGAAAAGAATCTTTCGGGTGAGGACGTCAGAGAAGGACTTTGTGCGGTGGTATCCGTAAAGCTGACTGAGGCACAGTTTGAAGGACAGACCAAGGGAAAGCTCGGTAACAGTGAGATGCGTACGATTATCTATTCTCTTGTTACTGAAAAGCTTGAGGAATATCTTGAAGAAAATCCCGGTGTGGGGAAAGCTATTCTTGAAAAGGCGCTCGCGGCTTACCGCGCAAGAGAAGCGGCAAGAAAGGCACGCGAGGCAACGAGAAGAAAGGGACTTCTTGAAGGGTCTACGCTTCCCGGAAAGCTTGCCGACTGCCAGGAAAAGAATGCTGAAATGACAGAGCTTTATCTTGTGGAGGGAGACTCCGCAGGAGGCTCTGCAAAGCAGGGAAGAAATTCCCGCTTTCAAGCGATCCTTCCTCTTCGCGGTAAGGTCCTCAACGTAGAAAAGACAAGACTTGACAAGGTGTATTCCAACCTTTCTCTGATTCCCATTATTCAGGCACTCGGATGCGGTATCGGTGAAGAATTTGACTGTGCGAAGCTCCGCTACGGAAAGATCATCATCATGGCAGATGCGGACGTGGACGGTTCTCACATCCGTATTCTTCTTCTGACCTTCTTCTTCCGACACATGAAGCAGCTGATCGAGGACGGGCACGTGTATTTTGCACAGCCTCCTCTTTACAAGATCTATAAGAAGGGATCGAAATACGGCTCCGAGAGGTATGCTTACACTGAGGAGGAAAAGGAAGCGATCGTCGCCGAAATGGGTGGAGTCAACATTGAAGCCGACCGTTATAAGGGTCTTGGCGAGATGGACCCTGAGCAGCTTTGGGAAACAACGATGGATCCCGCACACAGAACCATTCTTCGCGTAACGATCGAGGATGCGATCGCATGTGATGAAATGTTTTCTGTTTTGATGGGAGATAAGGTGGAGCCGCGCCGCATTTTCATTGAGCAAAATGCAAAGTTTGCGGAAAATCTTGACGTCTGATTCAAAGCAAGATGAGTATTTTTAAAAATAAATTTTTTGTGATCTGCCTTTGTGTGGCTTTGGTGCTTGCCATTGTTCCCTCCGTGTTCTCGATCATGGGATATCAAAGTCTTTCCAAAAACATTGTAGGAACGTTGACCTTTCCCGTGCGCTGGGGTGTTTCCGCCATTGCAGACGGCTTTGAGGGGATCGGGTTATATTTTACAAGCATTGATGCACTCAGAGAAGAAAACGAATATCTCAGAGGAGAACTGGAGTCCCTTGAAGATCAAATAGAGGAATCCCTTCTTCTTGAGGACGAGAACGAGAGATTGCGCTCGTATCTCGGTATGAAAAAAAAGTACCCCTCCTTTACGATGGAGGAGGGAAGGATTGTCAGTCATTCCTCAGGAAACTACATGACGACCTTTACGCTTGATCGCGGAAGTATCCACGGAATCGAGGTCAATATGCCTGTCATCACGTTGGATGGGATCGTCGGGCACGTGACTGAGGTGGGTCTTAACTGGTGTATGGTCTCGACTGTGATAGAAACGGATACGTCCGTGGGAGTCTACATTCCCCGCTCCGGGGTCAGAGGTATTGTCAGCGGAGACTACAGTATGCGGTATGACGGTGTATGTAAGATCGAATACGTCAATGCAGATGCGGATATTGAGGAGGGAGACAAAGTTCTTTCGGACGGTATGTCAAGCGTCTATCCCGCCGATCTTGAGATCGGTACCGTGATCGATGTGGGAATCAATGAGTACACAAGAACCCCCGAGGCGACCGTGAGACCTTCCGTTGATTTCAAGTCTCTTGATTGGGTGATGATCATTACGGGATACGGAAGCGAGGAAGAAAAGGGATGATCCCGGAAAGGAGAAGAAGATGCCGAAAAACCGTGTTCTCGGATACGGAGCGAGAGAACGCTCAAGGATCATCCTTTATACGGTGATCATCGGGATCATGATCCTCGTGCTTTCCTCATTGCAGGTGTCTCTCTTCGGAAGGTTCCGTCCATTTGGAGCGGTTCCGGATCTGATGCTGTGTCTGGTGCTGTGTATTGCCTTCTTTCAAGGCAGATATACGGGTGCCATCACAGGAATTGCGGCGGGCTTTGTGATTGAGGCGATCGGATCTGTGGGGCTTTCGCTTCTCCCTGTAGCCTACATGATCTACGGATACGTGGTAGGGCATTACGCTCATGCGATGCACACCGCACGCTACCCGTCCTATCTTCTCTATCTCGTATGCGGACTTTTCCTGCGTGCGGCTCTTACCGTAGCGTATGCATGTCTTTCCTATCGCATCATTCATCTTCCCGATATCATAACGTATTCCGTGCTTCCGGAGCTTTTTGGGACCGCGATTGCGGGAATGATCCTTTATTTTCCCATGAAGCCCTTATGTGCTCTTCTTGATGGGGGAAAGCGGAGATGATGTGCGAAAAAATAAGTTCTCTTGAAATAAAAAGAAAGGGATAAAAATCGTGGCGAACGAAAAAGACAAGAATATTGACAAGGAGCTTGAGCTTTCCTTGTTTGAAAATCAGAAAATAGTGGACGTTGGAATGGAAAAGGAGGTAAAGAAATCCTTTATTGAATATTCCATGTCCGTTATTATGGCGCGCGCGCTTCCCGACGTGCGTGACGGTATGAAGCCGGGGGCACGCAGAATTTTGTACGCGATGTACGAGGACGGTCTTGTTCACTCAAAGCCCTTCCGCAAATCGGCGACCACCGTCGGTAACGTGCTCGGACGCTATCATCCTCACGGTGACGCGGCTGTTTACGGTACGATGGTGCGCATGGCGCAGGATTTCTCTATGAGATATCCTTTGGTAGAGGGACACGGAAACTTCGGTTCTGTAGACGGTGACGGCGCTGCTGCTTACCGTTATACAGAGGCACGCCTTGATCGCATTGCGGACGAGATGATGCGTGATCTTGATAAGAATGTGGTTCCTATGATGCCGAACTTTGATAACCGTTTGCAGGAGCCCACGGTGCTTCCCTCGCGTTTTCCAAATCTTCTGGTAAACGGATCGATGGGTATCGCTGTCGGTATGGCAACCAATATTCCGCCGCACAATCTTGGCGAGGTCATTGACGCTACGATTTTCCGTATGGACAACCCCGAGTGCTCTGTGGACGATCTGATGGAATACATCAAGGGCCCCGATTTCCCGACTTACGCAACCATTTACGGCGTCAACGGAATCAAGTCCGCATATATGACGGGTAAGGGGCATATCATGGTGCGCTCCCGCGCTACGATTGAGGAGGATCATCACCGCATTGTATTTACGGAGATTCCCTACGGCGTCAATAAGAGCATGCTGTGTGAATCCATTGCCGCTTGTGCGAAGGAAAAGAAGATCGAAGGCATCACCGATCTGCGCGATGAATCGGGCAGAGACGGTATGCGCATTGTAGTTGAGTACAGACGTGATGCAAACGCGCAGATCGTTCTCAACCAGCTCTATAAATACACCCAATTGCAGGATACCTTCGCCATCAATATGCTGGCGCTTGTCAATAACGAGCCGAAGGTGCTCAATCTTCCTTCCATTCTCGATCTCTATATTGCGCACCAGGAGCAGGTCATCATCCGCCGTACGCAGTATGATCTTGAAAAGGCGAAGGCAAGAGCACATATTTACGAGGGGTATAAGATCGCACTTGACAATATCGATGAGATCGTACAGATCATGAAGACCTCTCCCTCCATTCCCGAATCCAAGGTGACCTTGATGGAAAGATTCGGTCTTTCGGATATTCAGGCACAGGCAATCGTCGAAATGACGCTCGGTAAGCTGACAGGTATGGAAAGAGAAAAGATCGAGGAGGAGCTGGCAAGACTGCATCTTCTCATTGCCGAGCTTGAGGCAATTCTTGCAGACATGGGCAAGATCCGACAGATCATCAAGGATGAGATGAACGAGATCAAGAAGAAATATGCAGATGACAGACGTACCGATATTCTTCCTGCGGAGCATGAGATCATTCTCGAGGATCTGATCGAGCGCCATAACTGCGTCATTACTCTGACGCATGCGGGATATATCAAGCGTTTGCCCGCATCTACCTATTCTGCGCAGAACAGAGGCGGAAGGGGTATCATCGGTATGGCAACCAAGGAAGAGGACTATATCGAGAAGGTGCTTGCAGTCAACAGCCATTCTTATCTGATGATGTTTACCAATACAGGCAAGGTGCAGATGAAGAAGGCGTATATGATCCCCGAGGCGGGAAGAACCGCAAAGGGACAGAATATCGTCAACATTCTGGAGCTTGTGGAGGGTGAGAAGATCACCTCTTGCATCAGTGTTGATGAATTCAGTGAGAATGAATATCTGACGATGGTAACACGCAACGGTGTTATTAAGAGAACCCTTCTTTCCGAGTATGAGTATCAGAGAAAGGGCGGTAAGATCGCCTTGAATCTGGACGAGGGAGACGAGCTTCTCTACGTTGTCAGAACCGATGGCAATTGCGAGCTTCTGATCGCGACCGAGCAGGGACAGGCGATCCGCTTTGCTGAGGAGGGCGTCAGACCCCTGAGCCGTACGGCAAGAGGCGTGCGCGGTATCAGTCTGCGTGAGGGCGACTTTGTCAAGGGCGTTTGTGTTGTGGAGGAGGGCAAGGATCTGCTCTGCATCACTGCAAACGGATTTGGTAAGCGCAGTCCTTTCGATAATTTCCGCCTGATGAAGCATCGCGGCGGATACGGCGTGACCTGCTACAATCTGACCGAAAAGAGCGGAGACCTGACGGGAATTGCGGCAGTGGATGACAGTATGGATATCATGATGATCACCGATTCGGGTACCATCATCCGCACACCCGTGGAAGGGATCCCGACACGCTCCAGAAGTGCGGGCGGCGTCATTGTTATGAGACTTGGTGAAGGACAGTCTCTTGTAAACTTTACAACGGTTGCCCATGAGAACGAGATGGATTCGGAGGAGTACGCAGAGGATGCCGAGGAGGCGCCCGACGAAGAATCCACCCAAATTACGCAGGAGTAAATCTTTTTTGAGATGCCTATGAAGAGAAAAATTTCCTTGTTGCTTGTATCGGTGCTTCTGCTCAGCGCCCTTTGTGCACTGTCGGGATGTGCCGCGACACCGAAGGTAGAGGATCTCTATGATCGCGTTGTTTACCTGATCGAGGAATCAAGCGAGATCAATACTGTGATCTACGGTCCGGGACTCCCTCTGTACGAGCGTGAAACGGAGTATTGCGAATTGAACCGCGTATATTTCGGATTTATGCAAAAGGATCAGTATGAATACGTGCGTGCGGAATCAAAATTTCAAAGCGTTGACGAGATCAAGGCGCGAGCCGAGAAGGTTTACAGCAGCGGTTTTTTAAATGACGTTGTCTATAAAACGCTGTTTGAAGGATACGCGATCGAGGACGGTGCGGGAGGTGCCGCATACGGGCTTGCAAGGTATCAAGAGCTCTCGGGAAGGTTTTGCACCTCTGTCAATGAGGACGAGACCGGCAGAGATGAAAACATTTTGTATACGAATATGCGCGTCTACGATTATTCTACCATGGAAATTTTGTCCTTGGGTAGGGAGGACGCATGTAAGGTCAAAATGGACTCTTGGACGGACGATGCTCCCGACGCGGTGGAAAGCATTGAGATCTCACTGATCTTTGAAAGAGGGCAATGGTATCTTGACTCCTTTGCGGGTGCATAAAAAAAGACGTCGGATGCGAAACAGTCGCATCCGACGTCTTTTTTATGTATCAAGCGTTTTTCTTTAAAAACTCCTCTACCTCATGGGAGGTCGGGATGGAGACACCGGCGCCCTTGCGGCTGACGGTGATGGCAGAGACCGCAGAGGCATAGGAAACTGCCTCCTCCATGCTCTTTCCGTCACAAAGGCTCTTGCAAACGCCGCCGATAAAGCTGTCACCCGCTGCTGTGGTATCCACGACCTTTATATCGTAAATGCCTTGATAACGGATGTCATCGCCGTCGGTATAGGCACAGCCTCTTTTTCCGAGTGTGATCAAAACGGTCTCGCAGCCCATATCGCGAAGGGCTTTGATCGCACGGGCGGTGCTTTCCTCATCGTCGGGAGAGATGCCCGTGATGAGCTGTGTCTCGAACTCGTTGGGGATGATGATGTCCGTCAAACGGTAGATTTCAGCATCCGCAGCCTTGACGGGAGCGGGGTTGAGAACGAAGAGTTTTTTGTGCTTTTTCGTCATACGTGCTGCAAAAAGCACCGATTCCATAGGAATTTCATACTGCATGACAACGATGTCAGCCCAATCAAAAAGCGACTCGCGCGCCTCTATTTCCGCAGGGGTCACAAAGGCGTTGGCTCCGATATCAAGGAGAATATGATTGTCGCCGCCGCAAACGGTGATGACCGCAGCCCCCGTAGGCGCATCAACACGCATCACGTCCGCGCAGTCGATCCCGAAGGAGAGAAGATTGTTGATGGCAAGCTCACCCGAGAGATCCGTACCTACGGCGCCCAGCATTTTTACGTTGCAGCCCGTTTTGGCAAGTGCCACCGCCTGGTTAGCGCCCTTGCCGCCGAAGTTCATGGCAAAGTCACTGCCTGTGAGCGTTTCCCCAAGCTTTGGAAGACGCTCCGTGTGGATGACGTAATCCACGTTGATGCTTCCGATGACCAAAATGTTTTTCATATAGCACCTCGCGTTATCTGCTTTTCAGCTTATTGAAGAGATCTCCGTAGATACGGTCGCGGTCAAGGGATCTTACGTAGATATAATGAGGACGCGCGTTGTTTACGGAGAACAGTCCGTCGGAGGAGATCACGGGGCGGGGGATCGTCACCATATCGCAGTTTTTAGGGCAGATAAGCACGGCTGCCGCGGTGACGTCCCAGATGATGCGGCTGGGGGTGTGAACGCCGAATTTCGAGTATCCCTCACATTCTTTTTCCACGTTGGAGACAAGGTAGTCGCAGAGCTCGTTCTTGCCTTCAAGATAATACTTCAATTCGGGAACGGTGGTTCTGAATTCGGTGCAAACGCCGCAACAGGGAACCTGAACGAGCGGGATCCCGCTGTCAAAAACGACCTGTGCGGCAGGAACGTCCTGACGGAAATTGAATTCTTCGTTGTGCCAATAGTGTAGCGCGTGTCCGCCGAGCCATACGACGGCGGTTTTTTTGGCAAGGTCGGGACATTTGATCAGTGCCGACGCCACGTTTGTGATCGCGCCGATAGCGACGATGATCACGGGCTCCTCGCTATTCATGACGGTATTGATCATGTTATCTGCCGCATCCGATTCGACGGCGGTCTTTTTATCCGTCAGGAAGGCGTCAGAGCCGCGGTAAACGGGAATGTTGGCATTGGGATCGACCAGATTCATGACCTTGAAGATCTCTTGATAGCTCTTTTCCATGCCGTCGGCAGGAGAGGTGGATCTGTTGTTGAGAAAGGGAGCGGCATTGATGGAAAGAAGGTCTATTTTTTCCTTTGCAAGCATGCAGTAGGCGATGCAGAACTGATCGTCCACCTCATTATAAGCATCCGTATCGAGAATAATGCGGTGCTTTTGATCTGAGCAGATCATGTTTTTCAGAAGGTCCAGTGTGAATTCCATGTGTTTTTTCCTTTCGCGGGATATTTTTTATTGTGAAGGAGAGCTGTTCTCATCCCTTGCTTTTCTGGCGGTTGATGTATTCGGAGGGAAGGATCCCCACGTATTTCTTGAACATATGTCCGAAATGGTTCTGATTATTGAACCCAAAGCGGGAGGAGACCTCCGCAATGGTGGAAAAATCTCCGCCGTCGATAAACTCCTTTGCCTTGCGGATACGGTAAACGTTCAGATAATCCTTGAAGGTCTTGTTAAAGCATTTTTTGAAAAGACGGCAGAAATGCTCCGTGGAGTACTGGCAATATGCCGCAATTTGTGCGGTCGTGATATCCTCTGCAAGATTTTCTTCGATATAAGAGCTGACACGGGTCATAAAATCGAACATGTAGGAGGTGTTTTCCTCGTTTTTTCTGCAAAGCCCGAAGCGAACCGGATACGAGTAAAAAAGAACCAACTGTGCAAATACTTCGATTGCCCATCCCTGTTCATTTCTTTCATACAGGTCGACGATACGATCGATACAATCCGAGATCGGTGCCGCAGCGGGATGAGAGGCTGCGATGTGATTCTCAAAAAGGAGGGCTTTGAGATCTGCGAAGAAATGATTCTCTCCGTCTGCCTTCTCGGGGGGAAAGAAGTAGTGAGGACGAAAAGCGATGGAGGTGTGCGAAAATTCAGTCTTTTCGCTTGAGAGGAAAATTCCGTGCGGCTGAAAAGCATTGAAAATAAGAATGTCTCCCGTGCATGCCGTAAAGGCTTGGTTGTTCACCACCACGGTGGCTTTTCCCGCATCCACACGAAGGATCTCAATACCGTCGTGATAATGATACGGTGTAAAGGTATATTCCGAATCCGCGGCGTTTGTCATCATTTTCAGGATCGTTTTTCCCGAGGGGTGAAAGGAGTCCTCCTTACAGATCAAGGGAGAGCGTGTTCCGTCCGAAAAGCGATCCTTCCATATAAATACGGGAAGCTCGGTAAAGCTTTTTTTCGCCTGCATAAGAGATTGCAGCATGTTGACCTCCTGTTTTTTTACGTAGTTTTATTTTATCACTGCGACATTAAAAAGTCAATATGAATTTGTGTAAAATCAAACTAATTATAATATACGTCAAACCAAATATATAAAATGACGAATAAATATGATAAAATAGAGAAGCGGGTTGTTCAATTTGATAAGTGACAGAAAATTTTATAGATTCCGGTCCTTGATTTTGACCGAAGAATGAAAACGGAGGTGTTCTTATGAAGAGAAGATGGATTGCTGCCGTTCTTTTGCTTTCCACACTGTTTTGCACGCTGTCCTGCGCGGGGGCTGCAGTGCCCGCACAGGACGGTGCTGAAGTACAGCAGAATGAGAATTTTATTCCTGTGGGACAAAACGCACTTTTGTCGACCGAGGAAAATGCGGCACAAGAGGGGAACTTGATCAACCTTGCCGCGAAGGATGAGGAGGATGCGCCTCTTTACCATATTGTTTACAACATCTCCTCCAGCCTTCGCGTTGTGGAGCAGTGCGAGGCTCTGGCGGCGAATATTGCCGACGCGACGGGTGTGAAGCTCCCTGTGATCCATTCCTCACAGCCCACAAAAAATCAGTATGAGCTTATGGTGGGAAGAGTCACGCGTGAGGAGACTCTTGAAATCACGGATGAATTGAATGCGACGCTTGGAGAGAACGATTTTTGCATCACTGTTGCAGGAACTCGCGTGCTGATCTTTGCGACGACCGATCAATCGCTTATGTCCGCCGTCATCTTTTTTATGGAGCAGCTTGCAACGAAGGACACGGCAAGCGGTGTATACGGGCTCGAAGCAGATACAGATTATACTTATACGCACGCAAAGAACCCTCCGTTGGAGCTTCTTGGATTGACCGAGGACGGATATGCCTTTGATTTCAGGCTTACGACAGGGCTGAATATGTACACCTACGTGCGTCTTTCCTTTACGGGGAATGCAGGTTGGAGGCTTCAGACCAAGTATCGCGAGACGGACAGCTTCATGGACGACGGCGCAGCACAGCTGCTTGCATATTCCCTAGGTGAGTATGAGCTTGGTACAGAGGATGATCGCTTTTACAGAGAAAAGCTTACGGTAAAGGATTCGAAGGATATTTGCAAGGTTACGGCTCCCGACGGAAGTCGGGTGGAGTTTTACAAAAAAAGATTCACAATGACCTTCTTCACACCGAGCGGGGCGGTTGCTCACACGATCACGGGAATTACACACAATGCGGGCGGTAGCTCGATCACAGGTAAGTTTCTTGATAAGAAGGTAGGGGATAAAACCATACGCGAGGCCGTATACGGAACAGGGGAGAGATTTGATAACGCCAACCAAAGAGGAAAGAAGATCGAGATGTTCACAAAGGACATCTGGAGTAAGCGCAATGCATGCTACATGGTCATTCCGCTTCTTTGCTTCTCTCGCGGGTCCGGTGTTTTTCTCAACAAATACGAGCACATGGTGCTCAATCTCGGTGCACCGGGAACTCCGGATGAATGGGTCGCGAGCATGACAGGCACGGGTCTTGATTGCTATCTTTACACAACGGAAGAGATCGAGGACGTGATCAAAGGATATTCGGAGCTTTCCGGATATGCGGGAATGCCCGAGGAATGGACCTACGGTATGATCGTTTGCGCGTACAGTCCCGACCTTACTCAGAAATGGTCGGTGGATATTGCTCCCAACAAGGATGATAGCCGTGGCGAGGGTGTATACGAAATGATCGCCAACATGGAAGCGAACGACCTTCCCTGGACGGGCGTGCTTGCCGAAGGGTGGGGATACTACAGGGCTAACAAGCATCAGGATCTTAAGGAGCTTTGCGATTACGTGCATTCGCTCGGAAAGAAGTTTCTGGTTTATATGAGTATCGGATATGCCTCCACCGATATGAGCGGTTATTCCGCCGAGTACCTTTTGACCCAGACGGACGCGGACGGCTCACGCATCTCCAGACTCCCCGCTACCACGGCAGATACCAATAATCCCGACTTTGGAACCGGCAGTAGCGGGCGCATATATCTGGATATTACCAACCCCTCGGCAGTCGAATGGTTCTTTGACGATTATTGGAGCTATATTTCCAATGAGATCGGTGTGGACGGATGTAAGATCGATTTCTGCGAGCTGCTCCCCGAAAACTATACGCTCAACTACTTTGACAAGAACGTTCCCACGGCGGGCTCGCATCACTGGTATCCCAGCGCCTTTTGCGCAATGTTCTGGGATATGATCTCGCAGAAGCCTGACAGTGGCATGTGCTACACACGCGGCGGTGGCATCGGTGCTCAGCGTGCACCTTATATGTGGGCGGGTGACCAGAAGCGGTATTGGGAAGGAATTGACATGCAGCTTACGTCCGTTCTTTCTTCCGGACTCTCGGGTGTTCCCTATATGAGCTATGACATGGCGGGATATCAGTACGGTCCCGTTGAAGACGGCTTCAGGGATCTCGATTACGAATCCGAGGTATTTTTGCGCGGTACGCAGTATTCTGCGTTTACCGTTTGTATTCAGACGCACGGTAAGGTGCTCAGATCCTATCAGTTTATGGGACTTGAGCTCCCCGCGCTGGATGCAAAGGGCAACAAGATCCCCTTGACGGACGAGGACGGTAACGTTGTTAAGGACGAGGGTGGCAACGTTGTGTATAAGACCTTTCCCAGAGTTCCGGAGGATGAATATGAATACGTCACTCAGATCTATCGCGCGTACACCAAGCTTCACGAGCATCTGACGCCCTATATTACCGAGCTGTCGGAGGAAGCCTCTGCAACGGGCTTGCCCGTGGTGAGACACCTCATCCTCGGGTGGCAGGACGACTACGGGGTTTACGATATTGATGACCAGTATATGTTTGGAGACGCATTCATGGTCGCTCCCATCTTCTCCTCTATCGGTGACGGTGAAACCGCAAGCCGCAAGATATACCTCCCCGTACTTGAGGGTGGTGCCAAGTGGATCGACCTGAATACGGGGGTCGAATACGAGGGTGGACAGAGGATCACCGTTTCTGCCAACCTTGCGCAGCTACCCACCTTCTACAACCCCACGACAGAGTCTGAAATTGCCCCCACGCTTGTGGAGGGCATCAAGGAAATTTACACATACGCACAGGGATTCCTTCCGGAAAATTGACGGAGAAATTCCCAAAAGAGCACGGCACGCCCGCGCGGGATCATTCTTAGATCCTGCGCGGGCGTGCTTTTTTGCCTTTGGTATATGTAAAATGCACAAAATCAATTTTATGTCAAACTATGTCAATCTAAATATATAAAAAGGAATGTAAAAATGATACAATAAAATGACCGGGTTTCCCATATGCTTTGGCGTTTTGCCACATTTTGAAACGAATTTGTGCAAGATGAATACAAATTAAGAAATAAAGAAGCGGAAACGGGACTTTTTCAAGAATTTATTGTGAGATATAGACAAAACGCGTGAAAAATCTGTGTTTTATGCTTCGGGCAGAACAAAATCGGAGGTGCTATTATGAAAAGAAGATGGATGGCTACGTTGCTTCTGTTGGCAATGCTGCTCGGTACGTTTGGGTGTGCGGGTGTGACGGCGCCAAAGGAGGAAGCTCCCTCTGTGCAAGACGGCAATTTTATCCCGGCGGATCGGAACGTGCTTTTGTCGACCGAGGAAAATGCGGCACAGCTGGGGGATCTGATCAACCTTGCCGCAACGGACAGCAAGGATAAACCGCTGTATCAGATCGTATACAACATTTCCTCCAGCCTACGCGTGAAGGAGCAGTGTGAGGCACTGGCGGCAGACATTGCCGATGCGACGGGAGTTGAGCTCCCCATTCTTCACTCCTCCGAGCCGACGGATAACCCGTATGAGCTGATGGTGGGTAAGGTCGCACGTTCGGAGACCGTTGACGTCATCGACGGCTTTGATCTCGAAGATACGGATTTTACCATCCGCATCATCGGTACGCGGGTGCTGATCTACGCTCCGACGGACCAGGCGCTGATGTCTGCCGTGATCTTTTTCATGGACCAGCTCGCGCAAAGAGACGCGGCAACGGGAATGTACGGCATTTCCGCAGATACCAATTATACCTACGAGCATACGGAGTCTCCTGCGATGGAGCTGTTAGGACTTGCCGAGGAAGGCAAGGCATACGATTTCAAGCTTTCGACGGGATTGAATATGTATACCTTTGTGCGCCTTTCCTTCACGGGGAACGCGGGCTGGAGAATCCAGACCAAGTATCGCGAAACGGTTGATTTTGATGACGACGGAGCGGCGCAGACGCTTGCTTACTCGCTTGGTGAATATGACCTTGGGACAGAGGATGCGCGCTTTTACAGGGAAAAGCTCAGTTTGAAGGATGCATCGGATACCGTTACTTTGACGGCATCCGACGGAAGCCGTGTGGAAATAGGAAAGGGTACGTTTGGGATGACGTTCTATACGCCGAGCGGAAAGGTTGCCAACGTCATTACGGATATTGCGCACAATGCGGGAGGAAGCTTGATCACAGGACTTCTCAACGAGGGCGAGGCGGTCTACGGCACGGGCGAGCGCTTCAATCGCGCGAACCAACGCGGCAACACGATCGAGATGTTCACAAAGGACATCTGGAGTCAGTCGGGTGCCTGCTACATGGTTATTCCGCTGCTTTGCTTCTCCCGCGGCTCGGGAGTCTTCCTTAATATATATGAGCACATGATGCTTTCCCTCGGCGTGAGGGGAAGCGAGGACGAGTGGAGTGCGAGCGTGACGGGCGCGGGCATTGACTGTTACATTTATACGACCGAGCAGATCGAGGATGTGATCGGGGGATATTCGAAACTGTCGGGATATGCGGGTATGCCCGAGGAGTGGACCTACGGAATGCTTGTCTGTGCATACGGTCCCGATCTTTCCCAGAAGTGGACGTCTATGATCACGCCCTACAAGGAAGACGGACGCGGGGAGGGTGTGTATAACATGATCGCCAACATGGAGGCGCACGATCTTCCCTGGACGGGAGTGCTTGCCGAAGGCTGGGGACCCTACAGCCAATACAAGCACGAGGATCTTAAGGAGCTGTGCGATTACGTGCATTCTTATGCTGCCGACGCGCATATAG
>SVSZ01000036.1 GCA_015064025.1 Oscillospiraceae bacterium
GGGGAGGGCGAGTGTGAGCGCAAGTAAAAGTGCAAAGAAACGAAGCTTCATGATTTGGGTACCTTCCTTTTGTGTAATTGTAATTTATTGATACGTTCGGGGCTATTGATATGCCCTGAGCATAGCTTCCTTTGATAATACGGTGATGTGCCGTCCGTCCTTACGGATATATCCGTCGAGAGAAAGTCGGTCGAAGGCACGGTAGAGTGAGGCGCGGCCTACGTCCAAAAGCTCTGAAAGGGAAGAAAGCGAGGCGTCAAGAACGATCTCGTCCGATTCGAAGGAGGAGAGATAGAGCGCAAGACGACGCTCGGCGCTTCCTGCCGTGAGATAGCCGATCTTTTTATTGAGGTAACAGACGCGACCGCAAAGAAACGAGAGATAACGGTCGAGAAACGCACGGTCGCAGAGCAGCAGCGCGCGGACAGCCTCCTTGGGAAGAAGGAAAACACGGCATTTTTTGTCGGCACAGATGTTTGAAACAAAGGGGTCCTCCGTGAACAGATTGGCAACCCCGAAGATGTCGCCCTCACGCAAAAAACGCAACAGGGCATTTTTTGTCGGATCCTTTGTTTTGACCGTTGCACTTCCCGCAAGGATCAGACCGACGGTGCGGCGCTCCGAGTCGGGGGAGAGAATGGTTTCGCCTTCCTCAAAGGATTCTATCGAGCATCCGTATTCTGTAAAAACAGTGAGTGCGGACGTGCGATCAACTTTCTTGAAGAAATCGTGTTCCCATATTTTTTTGATGTCTTTTTCCGAAAACAGCATAATTCTCACCTGTTTTTGTATCATTTGAGACAATTATAGCACAACGTTAAAAGTTTGTCAAGAGTTCTTTGAAAGAAAATATAAAATTTTCAGAAAAATAGAAAGTGTCGAAAAAAGTTCTTGAATTTTTGTAAAAACACATTAAATTTTCGGTCACCCTCTTTACTTTTGCATGTTCTTCGTGTATAATATCAGTATATTGTGAAATGACGGAGGTCAAAACATGACACTTGTAATTTTAGCGGCAGGTATGGGCTCTCGCTACGGTGGTCTGAAGCAGCTTGACCCGATGACGGATGCGGGTAATTTTATCATCGATTTTTCAATCTTTGATGCGATCTCTGCGGGCTTTGATAAGGTCGTATTCATCATCAAGGAAGAAAATCTGGAATTGTTCCGTCAGACGATCGGTGACCGTATCGGTGAGAAGGTTGAAGTAGCATACGCGTTTCAGCGCGGTGAGGATCTTCCTGCGGGCTTTACGCTTCCAAAGGGGCGTGTCAAGCCGTGGGGAACAGGGCATGCCGTTTATTGTGTAAGAGATATCGTGAAGGAAAATTTCGCTGTGATCAATGCAGACGATTTTTACGGAAGAGACACCTTTTTTCAACTGGCAAAGCACTTGAAGAGTGCGACGAAGGAGAATGGTCGTGCACAGCACTGCATGATAGGCTTTGCGCTCGGGAATACACTCACGGAGAACGGAACCGTTTCTCGCGGGCAGTGTGAGGTGACGCAGGATGGAATGCTTCGCAGTGTAACGGAACGCACGAAGATCATGAAAAAGGAGACGTGTGCCGCGTATCTGGAGGATGACGGTGAAACGTGGACGGAGATCCCCTTTGATACCATTGTCTCCATGAATTGTTGGGGCTTTACTCCCGATATATTTTCTGATCTTGAAAGAGAATTTTCGGAATTTCTTTCAAATCTCGGCGACAATCCCCTGAAGGCGGAATTTTATCTCCCCGCAGCTGTGGATGCACAGCGAAAAGCGGGACTTTGTGACGTAAGAGTATATCCCACAACCTCCCTGTGGCAGGGCGTGACCTATCCCGAGGACAAGGCGCGCGTCAAGAGCGCGATCCGTGCATTGATAGACGGTGGAGAATACAAAGAGAATCTTTGGGGCTGAGCTTCAACGTTTGCGTAAATTGATACATAAAACAACTATCGAAAGGATAAAAACACAAAATGGCAATCTTAATTACTGGCGGCGCGGGATTTATCGGATCACATACGGCGGTCGAGCTTTTGAATGCGGGGTATGACATTGTAATCGTTGATAACTATTGCAACAGCAGTCCTCTGGCGATCGACAGGATCCGAAAGATTACGGGAAAGGATTTTCGCGTTTACGAGGCTGATCTTTGCAACAAGGACGCGCTGGAGAAGATATTTATAGAAAATCCCGATATTGATTCCGCAATTCACTTTGCGGCGCTCAAGGCTGTCGGTGAATCGGTCGCAAAACCCGGTCTTTATTACCGTAACAATCTTCTCAGTACACTCAATCTTGTGGATCTTATGTCTAAGTACAATGCGAAGAAAATTGTATTCAGCTCATCCGCAACGGTTTACGGGACGCCGAAAAGTGTGCCGATCCGTGAGGATTTCCCGCTCTCCGCTACCAATCCCTATGGAGAGACAAAGCTGATGATCGAGCATATTTTAAGAGACACTTGGGTATCGGATACAGAGTGGAGTGTTTCTGTTTTGCGCTATTTCAATCCGATCGGAGCTCACAAGAGCGGAATGATCGGTGAAAATCCTAAGGGCATCCCCAACAACCTTCTCCCTTATGTTGCAAAGGTTGCCGCAGGACAGCTTCCTTATCTTTCCGTTTACGGCAACAACTATCCCACTCCCGACGGAACGGGCGTGAGAGACTATATTCACGTCGTCGATCTTGCCAAAGCGCATCTGAAGGCGCTTGAGCGCGCGGAAAAGGTAAGAGGAATTGAATACTTCAATATCGGTACCGGTCGAGGATACTCCGTTCTGGATGTTGTTTCGGCATATGAAAAGGCAACCGGTCTGCACGTTTCCTACAAGATCGTCGGAAGACGACCCGGAGACGTTGCCGAATGCTACGCGGATCCTACCAAGGCGTATGAGGTTCTGGGCTGGATGGCAGAAAACGATATCGATGATATGTGTCGTGATCTTGCCAATTGGATGAAAAACAATCCCAACGGATACGAAGGTGAATGACATGATTTCAAAGCAGTATTTCGACAAAACAGAGGATGGAAGAGCGGTTTACACCTATACGATGGTAAACGGCGCGAACATGAGCGTCCGTATTTGCGATATGGGTGGCGCAATCATGGGGCTGTGCGTGCCCGATAGAAACGGAAGAATCTCCGACGTGGTTCTCGGATACGACTCTATTCGTGACTATATGGAGGATACGACCTACGCAGGTGGATTGATCGGACGTGTGGGAAACCGCATTGATCGCGGCAGATTTGAGCTGGACGGCGAAAAATACGAGATCTACTGTAATAACGGAGTGAACTCCCTTCACGGCGGCAAGATCGGTTTCTCGCATAAGATCTGGGATGTTGTCGCGGAGGACGGGGAAGAACCGAAGCTGATCCTTACTCTTGTTTCTCCGGACGGAGAGGAAAATTATCCCGGAACGCTTACTGTGAAGGTAACTTATACTTTGCGGCGCGACAACGCGTTGGCGATTTCCTACGAGGCTACCACGGACAAAAAAACGATTGTCAATCTGACGAATCATGCCTATTTCAATCTCGGTGGTTATGCGTCCGGAACGATCATGGATCATGAGCTCTTCATGGATGCCGATGCCTATCTTCCCACGAGTAAGAATCTGATCCCCACGGGTGAGATCAAGTCTGTCGAGGGAACACCGTTTGATTTCCGCAGCGCGAAGACGATCGGCAGGGATTTTGACCTTTCCGATACGGATATGGGGATTGCGGGAGGCTATGATCATTGCTTCTGCTTTACGGGAGGCGAGACCTCTGAGCCTGTACTCAGAATTGAGGCATACGAGCCGAATAGCGGCAGAGTGATGCGTGTTTATACCGACCAGCCCTGTGTACAGTTCTATTCCGGAAATTTCCTGAAAAAAGAGCAGTATCCCTTTAAGGGCGGATACCCGCAGAGAGTACAGGCGGCTTTCTGTCTGGAAACACAAAAAATGCCCGATTCCGTCAATCATCCGAATTTCACCAATACCGTGCTGGATGTGGGAGAGCTTTATACACATACGGTAATTTACAGCTTTGACGTGAAATAATTTTACTTAAGGACGCATGCCCCGACACAAGGGACGCATGTGTCCTTTTTCTTCCAAAACGGGAAAAAATATGATTTTTTGATCGATATTGCATCAAAATCAAAAATAAATATGAAATTCTCGAAAAAATTTCAAAAAACATCTTGAAAAAACGAAAAAAGTATAGTATCATATAATATAGATTAATTTGTCGTGAAAAACAACAGACAAAAAAGAAAAATCTATTGATTTTAGAAGGTTCGGGAGGAAGAAAGCATGATTTTTGAACATGATGATGCGGGATTGGACAATGTTGTCAATATTAAGGTAATCGGTGTCGGCGGAGGCGGAAACAACGCTGTGAACCGAATGATCGTAACCAATATTCGCGGGGTTGACTTTGTCTCCGTTAATACGGACCGACAGGCACTTCGCAGATCCGAAGCACCCAGCCAGCTCGTAATCGGCGAGAAGATCACCAAGGGCTTTGGTGCGGGCGCGAATCCTCAGATCGGTGCACGCGCAGCAGAGGAATCCATCGATGACATCCGCTCCATTCTCGACGGTACAGATATGGTATTTATCACCGCAGGTATGGGAGGCGGTACCGGTACGGGTGCGGCTCCCGTTGTTGCACGTGCGGCAAGAGAGCTTGATATCCTCACGGTTGGTATCGTGACGAAGCCCTTCGCTTTTGAGGGAAAGAGAAGACTTGAGCAGGCAGAAGCGGGTATTGCGGAGCTTGCGCAGTACGTGGATTCTCTGATCGTTATCCCCAACGAGAGACTGAAGCAGGTTTCCAACGCAAAGATTTCTCTTTCCAACGCTTTCTCTATCGCAGATGACGTACTTCGCCAGGGTGTGCAGAGTATCTCTGACTTGATCAGCGTTACGGGTACTGTCAACCTTGACTTCGCAGATATCACGAGCGTCATGGCAAACGCAGGATACGCACACATGGGTGTGGGTAGCGCTACGGGTAAGGACAAGGCAGAGCTTGCGGCAAAGGAAGCAATCTCCAGCCCGCTGCTTGAGACCTCTATCAAGGGTGCTAAGGGTATCCTGATGAACATCTACGTTTCCCCCGACGTTACTCTGGAGGATGCAGAGCTTGCTTCCACCATCATTGCACAGGAGGCAAATCCCGAAGCAAATATCATTTGGGGTGTTACCTTTGACGAAAGCATGGATGACGCAATGCGCATCACCATCGTAGCTACAGGCTTCGAGAAGAAGCCCGAGGATGAGTATCGCGTGATCAAGAAGGTGGAAACAAATCCCGAGTCTCCCTTCAAAAAGGAAGCATCCGCTAAGGCTGCTGCAGCTCCCGCAGAAAAGCCCGCGGCTCCCGTACAGCCCGCAAAGAAGGCTGCTCCCGCGAAGAAGGCAGATGCTGATAACGACGATTTTGACGATCTGTTCGATATGTTCAAGAAGAAGTAATTTCTGTACATAGCATCATTGCAAGACGTTAACGAAGCACGCGCTCGGTGTTTTTTGACACCGAGCGCGTGCTTCGTTGCTTTTTGCGGTTTGCTTCAATGAAAATTTCTTCTGCCTATTTACTATTTTGAATTTTTATGTTACAATATTAAATGCCGGATGACTTGAAAAAATGCTTTTATTGAATTATACGGAGGTGAGACGGAAATGAAGAGATTTACGCTTTATAAGCTTTTTCATACAGCCTTGTGGGCAATCGCGTTTCTTTGTACCTATTTCATCTTCTTTCTCAATTTCATATATAATGCATCCGTCAGCTACGATGCTTACGAAAAGGTGAGCATCGACGGCTTCTTGCTTGGGGGACATCTGTTGCTTCTGTTGGCAGCCGCGATTGTGCTTTTGCTCGTCTTTTTCAAGAAACACTTGATCAAGGTAAACCCAAAGCTATTGTTCCTTGTCTTTTCCGTGATGTATATCGGAATGGCGCTTTACTTGATCTTGAATATCGATCACGTGATCAGAGCGGATGCCGGAACTGTGTTCCGTATTGCAAAGCAGATCGCGGATGGGGATTTTTCCGCTTTTCTGAAGGGCGGGTATATCGAACGGTATCCGCACCAGGCAGGGCTTTTGTTTTACGATTCCATCCTGCAGCTCTTTTCAAAGGGACCTTGGATCAGCTTTGCGGCAAATCTTTGCTTTGTTTTGGGGATCAATTTCTTCATTGCCAAGATCGCCGACTTATTGACACAGGATCGAGAGGTCATTCTCATTACCGTGATCCTCTCATTTTCTTTTCTGCCCCAGTTTTTCTTTATCCTTTTTGCATATGGGTTAACTCCTGGATTTTTCTTTATGATACTGGGCTTTTACAATGCAATCAGATTTTCACGCCTTCACAAGGTACACAATGCTGTTTTTGCGGTGATCGGAGCGGCGGTTGCTGCAACCTTCAAGCAAAATTTCCTCATTGGTGTGATCGCGATCGTGATCTTCTGGCTGTTGGACGCTATGCGCTTGCGTGGAAAGGATATTTTAAAGCCCGTCGTTGCCTCTCTCGCACTTATTCTTTGCTTTTCCGTGCCATCTTTCTTGGTTCGTATGTATTTCGAGGAAAAATCCGACGTCAAGCTTGGGGAGGGAACGCCGACCGTTTTATGGCTCGCTATGGGAACCGATATCGATAACCGTTATCTCGGTCCCGGATGGTATACGGGATTTAATTACGCAACCTATACAAACTCGGGTTATGACACCGAGGAGGCGGCAAGGATCGGTAATGAGCGCTTGAAGGAGAATCTTGAAGAGATCAAGGAAAACCCCAAGGAAGCATTGACCTTTTTTAAGGACAAGACCATATCACAATGGTGTGAACCGATGTTCCAATCCGCCTGGAGCGGTCCGCTTGAGTCCTGCAATCAATTTACGCATACAAAGCTTTTGCAGTCGATCTATAACGGAGAAGCTGCGGCTGAACGGCTTGCAATGTTTTCAAAGCTTGTCGTTCTGTTGATTTTTGGATGCACAGTGCTGTTCTTACTTTCCAAAAAACGGGATGGTTTCGGTTGGCAGGTTCTGTTGCTTTTCTTTATCGGCGGTCTTTTGTTTCAGACTGTATGGGAGGGAAAAAGTCAGTATATCTACCCTTACGTTTTCTCTCTTATTCCTACGGCTGCATACGGACTTAAATTGGTTTCCGATAAGACAAAAACATGGATTGATGTACGTTCCCGGAAAAGAATCATGGAAAACAACGAATAAACCAAAAGAGCAAGAACATGGGGAGTTTTTCCCCGTGCTCTTGCTCCTTTGGTTTTATTCATAGTCCTGAATCAACGAGATCAGTTCACTCCATGAATTGATACGAATTCCTTTCTTGAGAGCAGTCTGATCCTTTAAGGGAAGTGTCTCCACCGAAACTTCAAGCGTTCTGATCAATTGTCCCTCATCGCAATAGATACCGATCTTTCCACCGACCTCACGCACGTAGAATTTGTTGTAAAGAATATCTGCATCGGTACTTGGCTGTTCATTTTGCACAGGGATATCCGAGGTGTCTGTATTTTTTTCGGGGATGCCGCCTTCTACCTTCAAGGATTCGATACTGACGAGCAATGCTTGTGCGCGCATTTGCCATTTTTCGCTTTCGGTGACCGCGTTTTTGAGAACCAACACCGAGGTCACGGAGAGAATAAGACATATGATCAGCAGAAATGCACATAAAAGGGTAAAAAGCTTTGAAATATCCATGGAATAGCTCCTTTTTCAATAATTTGCAAAACGTGTAATGATAGCATTTCCTATTTTGTGGGGTGATATTCGAAAATCATGGAAATACTATTTTCATAATCATGAGAAAGGAGTGCACGGATGTCAAAAAACACGAAAAAAGGAGTCCTTGGAAGACGAATTCTGATCTGTCTTTCTCTCTTTCTTTTGTCACTTTGCATTTTTTCCTTCATCGGTGCGTTATATATCGATCTGAACTTTGAAAAAAACGTTGATGTAACGCTTTTTTCGGATGCGAATGTTGTTCGCTCGCCGCACTTCTTTATATACACATTTGATGACAGAGCGGGACGTATCGGAGAGAAAAAGGATGTGACCGATACCTTTTACGCGCAAAGGCAAAATGCATACGTTCCGCTTTCGGAAATTCCGGATGCATTGGTGAATGCATTTGTTGCGATAGAGGATAAGCATTTCAGAGAGCACAGTGGGGTGGATTGGAAAAGAACTCTTGCGGCGAGTGCAAATTATGTGCTTGGTTTTTCAGACACCTTCGGTGCTTCGACCATCACACAGCAGCTTGTAAAAAACATGACGGGAAACAATGATATTACATGGAAACGAAAGCTGCAAGAGATCGTTTATGCGAGCGACCTTGAAAAGCATCTTAGTAAGGATGAAATTATGGAGCTCTATCTTAACGTGATCCATTTTTCTGACAATTGCAATGGGATCAATGCGGCAGCTGAGCATTATTTTTCTAAAAGTCCTTCTGAATTAAGTATTGCCGAATGTGCAAGCATTGCTGCGATTACAAACAGTCCAACCTACTATAATCCCATCCATCATCCCGAAAACAATCTTGAAAGACGGAATCTGATACTTCTCGAAATGAAAAAGCAGGGATTCCTTTCGGAAGCGGAATACGCGGACGCATTGGGGACACCTTTGGGGTTGGAGGTAGATACGTTGTCGAATACAGAAGGGGTCAACTCATGGTACGTGGATATGGTCATCGAGGATGTCATTTGCGATCTGATGGAAGAATACGATATGAGCCGCGCTGCCGCAACACATTTTTTCTATACAAAGGGATTACAGATCGATATGGCGATGGATGAAGAGATCCAGCGTATGGCAGAGGATTATTATCGCACCGCAATATTACTCCCCGAAAAGGAGAACGGAGAACGTGCACAGTCTGCAATGATCGTTATTGACAGTAGGACGGGAGACGTGCTGGGAGTGGTCGGGGCGGTTGGAGAGAAAAAAGGAAATCGGTTGCAAAATCTCGCCACCAAAGCGCTTCGTCCTCCCGGCTCTACTATAAAGCCTTTGAGTGTTTATGCGCCTGCATTGGAGAATGGAGTGATCACGTGGGGAAGCGTTTATGATGATGTCCCGACGGATTTTAATTTCGGTGGGCGCCTTGCTTGGCCTAAAAACGCAAACGGAGTTTACCGTGGATTGACAGATGTTTCCTATGCGGTTGCGCATTCGACCAATACCGTGGCAATCAGAATTCTACGTGAATTGGGAAGTGAAACTGCGCTTCGCTATCTGAAGGATGCATTCGCTCTTGGAAGTCTTTCAGGAGAGAACGTTGAAACCACGGGAGAGGCAGCGTTGGGGCTCGGACAGCTTTCAAGAGGCGTAACGTTACGTGAAATAACGTCTGCATATACAGCCTTTGCAGACAAAGGCGTTTATCACCCGTGGAGATCATATTACCGTGTTCTGGATGCAGACGGATATGTAGTTCTTTCGCATGCCGATACCGGGAAGAGAGTTTTATCGGAAGGGAATGCGGCGGTTATGACGAAGCTTTTACAGGGAGTGACCCAGAATGGCACCTCCGGAGTGATCTCCTTGCGTGAAAGCTGTGAATGCGCGGGAAAAACAGGAACGACCAGCAATGATTACGATCGATGGTTTATCGGGTACACTCCGGATTTTGTTTGCGGTGTTTGGTGTGGATATGAATATCCCGCAACGCTTGAAGGGCGCAATCTCTGTACGAATATATGGAACAACGTAATGCGAGGTATCGTGGAAAGAAAGGAGGAAAGACGTACTTTTGAGATCCCGGATGATGTGATTGTGGCGGAATACTGCAAGGATTCCGGAATGCTTCCGTGCGAAAGATGTGAAATGGATCCGCGCGGTAATCGCATTGCCAAGGGATGGTTTGTGAAAGGCACGGAGCCTCAAAGGATATGTGATTGTCACGTGCTTTGTGAATATGACTGTGAAAACGGAGGGGTTTTGCACACGCCGTTTGCGGATTGCGAAAAAAAGGAGGTTGCCCTAATACGCGTCGAGCGGCACTTCCCGATGGAGCTTTACGTGACGGATGCACAGTACGTTTATCGTGATCCTCCCATCCTTTGTCCAATCAATCCCAATGCAGATCAAGCTTATTTTGCTTCCGTGCTTTCCGATCATTGCGGAATTTCAAACGCGGAAAAGCAATACAACAGATCCTCTCAGACCACAGTAGAGGATGATTGGAAAAGATACAAGCATTTTTTTGAGTATTACGAAAATGGGACCGATCTTATTCCTGTTCCTTGGAAAGACGCGAATGAGACGGAGGAATTCTTTGAATAAACACGCATGCTTCCGCATATTTTGTGACATGAGGATGCATACAAAACAGCATCTTCTGTGGGGGGTGCTGTTTTGTATAAAAAGAGATACGGCAAGATCAAGGTGGGGGCATGGCTGACCCTTGAAATGAATCAGAGCAACGCTGTACTGATGCTGATTTTGGGTGTCGCGTTTACGCTCGGCGGAATTGCTGTAAGATTTGCGGTGGGAAGTCCGCATCTGACGGTTCTGGCACTTGATATCGGAGAGCTGTTACCGCCCGTATGGATGATGTGCGTATTCTGGACGGTGGCGTTTTTCACAGTCGGATGTGCTGCCGGTTTTGTTTTGGGATACAGGGGAAGCGGCTGTGAGGTTGACAAATATAAGGGCGGAATGCTGTTTGTCCTGCTTGCGGTGTTTGAGCTTTGCTGGTATCCTACCTTTTTCGGTGCGGGGCTTTTGTTCTTGAGCGTTTTGGAATGCATTCTGATTCTTTGCCTTTCTATATGTGTCACTGTCTGTTTTTCTCGCGTCAGTAAATTCGCGGGCATGCTTCTTTTGATGCACGATATATGGTTGATCTATATGCTGATCTTGAATTTTGCGGTCTTTTTCCGTGCCTGATGATTTGACGTTCCGTTTCTCTAATACGTTTCCTGGAATGGTGCATGAAGGAAGCACAAAAAAATTCGTCAATAGTGTTTTTTTTTGAAGAAAACACTTTACAAATGACGAAAAATTTGATATACTATTAGATGTGATAAAATTTTCTGATTCCCGGGTCTCGGGTAAAAAAGGAGTGTGTGATTTATGAGCCGTATGGTTGGCACAGTATCAAGAGGTGTTCGCGCCCCTATTATTCGCAGCGGAGATAACCTTGCAGAAATCGTTACAGATTCTGTTCTGACGGCTGCAAAGGAAGAGGGCTATGAAATAAGAGATCGCGACATTGTCGCAATGACCGAGGCAATTGTTGCACGTGCACAGGGAAACTATGCAAGCGTTGATGATATTGCGGCAGATGTTCGTGCAAAGTTTGGCGGTGAGACTGTTGGTATTATTTTCCCGATTCTCAGCCGTAATCGCTTTTCCGTATGCTTGACAGGTATGGCAATGGGAGCGAAAAAGATCGTTCTGATGCTCTCTTATCCCTCCGATGAGGTTGGAAATCATCTGATCAGTCTTGACGCGCTTGATGAAAAGGGCGTGAATCCTTATTCCGACGTCCTTGACCTTAAAACCTACCGTGAGCTCTTCGGTTACGAAAAGCACCGCTTTACAGGTGTTGATTACGTTGAATTTTATGAGACGCTTATTCGTGATGCGGGTGCTGATTGTGAGATCATCTTCGGCAATGATCCTCGTGCGATTCTGAAGTACACAAAGAACGTTCTCAACTGCGATATTCATACACGCGCACGCACAAAGCGTATCCTCCGTGCGGCGGGAGCCGAGATCGTTTACGGCATGGATGAGATCCTTTCCGCGCCTGTTAACGGAAGCGGATATAACGAGCATTACGGTCTTCTTGGTTCCAACAAGGCAACTGATACACAGGTAAAGCTCTTCCCACGTGATTGTAAGGCACTGGTAGATGATATACAGGCGCGCCTTTTTGTGGCAACAGGAAAGAACGTAGAGGTTATGGTTTACGGCGACGGCGCGTTCAAGGATCCCGTCGGAAAGATCTGGGAGCTTGCGGATCCGGTCGTTTCTCCCGCCTATACGGCAGGTCTTGAGGGAACACCCAACGAGCTTAAGCTCAAATATCTTGCCGACAACGATTTTGCAGACCTCTCCGGAGATGCACTTAAAGCGGCAATCAAGGAAAAGATCCAACAGAAGGACAGTGACCTTTACGGCAAGATGGCATCCGAGGGAACTACCCCGAGACAGCTTACCGACCTGATTGGTTCTCTTTGCGATCTGACTTCGGGCTCCGGCGACAAGGGAACGCCGATCGTTCATATTCAAGGTTATTTTGATAACTATACGGCAGAGTGACGGTAACCCAAAAGAGTGGATGGGACAGATGTGAAAAACATTTGTCCCATCCACTTTTTTGGTATCAGTAACCGGGAAGCGCGGTTTGCGGGTTTACTTTTTCAAGAAGACCTCAATGACGGGAACCGTCTGATTCGGCTTTACAACAGGAAGATTAAAGGTAACAAGATCTGCCGCATTCTTTTCGATTTCACGGTAGCTGCCTGCCTCATAAGAGCCTTCGATACCTGCAACCTGATAGACGATCTCACTTGCATCGTGCAAGAACTGTGCATATTCGATCTTGTCTCCGAGATTCTGCATCACAAGAGTTTTGAAGGGGTAGGTAAAGAGGTGGATGTAAAGACGGGAGCCATCTTCGCTTTGTGTAAGGTAAGTGCCCGCGGGCGCCTTGAATTCCGGCTCTGCCATTGTGCAGCCGTAGATCGAACGCGAATTGTAGCGCATCCATTTTGCATAGACGTCCAATGCGTTGGTTGCACGCTCGTCGATATAGCCTCTTGCACAGGGACCTACATTCATGAGAAGATTACCGCCGCATGCCACGGTTTTGATCAGCATTTCGATCAACATTTCCGGAGATTTCCAGGTCATTTCATCCCTATAATATCCCCAGGAGCCCGAGAAGGTCTGACATGCTTCCCAAGTTTTGTATTCTCCATTTTCAAATTGCGGCCATTTATCAAGCTGACGCTGTTCGGGTGTTACCACGTCCTGTGGAATCTCTAAGCGGTCGTTGATGACGATGTGAGGCTGAAGTGAGCGTACCATCTCAAGAAGCTTATCTGCCTCCCATTCCTCGCGTCCCTTGCCTTTTCCGCCGTCAAGGAAAGCATATTTGCCGTTGTACCAGTTGTTTTTGAAAGAGAAGTCAAACCAGAGAACGTCAATGTGTCCGTAGTTGGTCATCAATTCACGAACCTGGTTACGCATAAATTCCGCATAGATCTTCATGTCTCTTCCTTTGTTCAGCTCCATTGCGTCGGGGCGGTTGCGCAGGGGATGGCACTGGTCGATCGTATAGTGCGGATGATGCCAATCAAGCAAGGAATAGTAAAATCCGATCTTCAGCCCCTCGGCACGGAAGGCATCAACGTATTCGCGTACAAGGTCTCTGCCAAAGGGGGTGTTGGTGATCTTGTAATCGCTATACTGTGTGTCAAATAGCGAAAAGCCCTCGTGGTGACGGGTCGTGAGAATGGCGTATTTCATGCCTGCCTCTCTCGCGCGGCGCGCCAGATCACGGGCATCAAAAAGATCCGGATTGAAATGCTTGAAGTAAATTTCATAATCCTCGTCGGAAATATCCTCTCGCTCGCGGATCCATTCGTGACGGGCGAGCATCGAATAAAGTCCGAAATGAATAAACATACCGAATCGGTCATGCACGAGCCAGTCGGTGTCTCCCGGTGTTTTTCTGCGTACGTAAGATGACATGTTGCGCTCTCCTTATTGACTTTTTTATTTTTTTGTGTTAAACTGAAGAAAAGATATCTTTCTATTCTATCATAGCATATCTTTTTACATTGTTACATATCTTTTTGATTGAATTTTATGGATTTTTTAACAAAAAGGAGAAAAAAGTGGATATAGAGCGTCAACCGCTGTTTATAGAAACGTTGAGCGCAGGTGAGCTTTGCGTCACCTCGGACGGATTTGTCCATACGGATGAAAGCTGGCGTCAGGCTACTTTATACTCATCGCATTCCAGATTATATTACGTATTGAGCGGATCGGGAGTTTTGTATTCGGATACGGAGGAGATGATACTGGAGCCGGGATATGTGTATTTAGCGCCTTGCGGCATGAAATACGGCTTTTACGGCACGGATAGCGTTACAAAGCTTTTCTTTCACATCAATATTTTCCTTTCCAAGAGGGGATATGATGCTTTTGCAAATTATGGACATTTTATCAGACTTCCCAGGACAACAGAGTTTATTGACCTTTTGAAATCATGGTATCTTTCAAGCGATCCGTGCGATCACATCATGCTGAAGGCTGAGCTTTATCAAACGGTCGGAGAGTGCTTGCGAGTCGTGCGTGCCGCCGTGCATGAGATCGGACGATACTCCGATACGACCGCAGTTGCAATGGGATATATTTATCGAAATCTCAATGCACGGCTTACGGTGAAACAGGTCGTTGAGGGTATTTTTTGCTCGCAAAGCAAGCTGTCCACGCTTTTCAGACAGGAGGTGGGGCAATCCATTGCACACTATATTGATGATCTTTTGATGTCCGAGGCGAAAAACATGCTTATTTATACAGAGGATTCGATCGGCACTATCAGTGAACGTCTCGGATTTTGCGATCAGTTTTACTTTTCAAGGCGCTTTGCAAAAAAATTCGGTATCTCTCCCATGCGGTACAGAAAAAAAGAAAAGAGTGGGACAGCTTTGTCCCAATAAAAACAGCTGTATATCATTTTGTATCAAGAACACAAAGCGATATACAGCTGATTTTATATTCGGTCATCCGAGCGATACGTCAAGAAGCATCATCAGAGCAAACCCGGAGACGATTCCCATTGTCGCAAAGTATGGATGCGCTTCCTTATTGCTTTGACATTCCGGAATCAATTCATGAACAGCTACAAGAATCATTGTGCCTGCGGCAAAGGAAAGTGCAAATGGAAGCATGGATTCTATATATACCACGGCAAGTGCCCCTATCACACCTGCGATCGGTTCCACCATGCCGGATGCCTGACCGAAGAAAAAACTCTTTCCTCTGGAATAGCCTTCACGCCGCAAAGGGAAGGATACTGCCGCTCCCTCGGGAAAATTTTGCAAGGCAATGCCAAGTGCGATCGTTACTGCTCCCATAAATGCTTCGGTGCTGTAGCCCGTGTGGCAAAGTGCACCAAAGGCGACCCCCACCGCCAATCCCTCAGGAATGTTGTGAAGCGTAATAGAAAGGATCAAAAGAAATACCCGATGAAAGCGGTCTTGAGCGGAAGCTTGATCTGCACAAAGCTTACTTCTTGCAAGTGTTACCGTTTTATCGGAAATCCATATAAACAGTGCGCCGCAAACAAAGCCAACGGTGGCTACACACCATGCGGGAAGCGTGGAGACGGATTCCGCGCGCTCTATAGCAGGCTGTAAAAGGGACCAAAAGCTTGCTGCGATCATCACGCCTGCGGCAAACCCCAGCATTATGTTCATCCATTTTTGATTTACCTTTTTCATAAATATCACTGTGGCGGCGCCAAGTGCCGTCATCAGCCAAGTCCCGAGCGTTGCAACCAATGCGGGGACGACAACATTTTCCATATAATCACCTCTGTCTACATTTTATGTGCTTTCACAACGCTTTGTGAGTAAACTTGAACTTTTGTATTGCTTTGACAAAAAAAGAATAGAAAAAGCTTTTGTAAGTTGTTGCAGATGATGAAAAAACAAAAAACTCCAAAAAATATTGACAAATCTTTCTTTTTAATGTATAATATAGATGGTTAGCGCGTGCTAACTTAAAGTCTTTTGATTTTCAAAGGAGAATAACACGAATGAGAACCTTGAGAGACGCAAGGATCGGTTCAACCGTTAAGGTTGTAAAGCTTCACGGTGAAGGCGCGCTCAGACGCCGTATTATGGATATGGGGATCACAAAGGGCGTTGAGATCTATGTGCGAAAGGTGGCTCCGCTTGGCGATCCTTTTGAATTACGGGTTCGCGGATACGAGCTGTCTCTTCGTAAGGCGGATGCCGAGATGATTGAGATCGAGTGATTCTTTTTTGTTTCTAAATTACGGTCTTTTATAACCTGCGGTTAGTTTTTGCTAACCGCAATGGAGGGAGTTTACAACATGGAAAAATCAAGTATCCGTATTGCTCTTGCGGGAAATCCGAACAGCGGAAAAACCACTCTGTTTAACGCATTGACAGGATCAAACCAGTTTGTAGGAAATTGGCCCGGAGTCACGGTGGAAAAAAAGGAAGGCAAATTAAAGCGCGATGATTCTGTCATTGTGACCGATCTTCCCGGTATCTATTCGTTATCCCCTTACACTCTTGAGGAGGTCGTTGCAAGAAATTATTTGGTCGGAGAACGTCCCGACGTGATCCTCAATATTGTCGACGGTACAAATATTGAACGCAACCTTTATTTGACTACTCAGCTCACCGAGCTTGCGATTCCCGTTGTGGTTGCGATCAATATGATGGACGTCGTTCGCAAGAGAGGAGATAAAATACAGATCGATCAGCTCTCCCGTGCACTGGGGTGTCCTGTCATTGAAATTTCCGCGCTCAAGGGTGACGGTATTGCCGAGGCAACAGATGCGGCGATCGCGGCTGCAAGAAGCGGAAAAACCGTGCCGCCGTCGCACAGCTTCTCGGGACCTGTTGAACACGCATTGGCGCACATTGAAGAGGCCGTTCTTCATGAATATCCTCAGGAGAAGCAACGCTGGTACGCGATCAAGATCTTTGAAAGAGACAGACAGGTGCTCGAGGAGCTTTCGATCGCTTCACAGACGCTTTCTCACATTGAAGAGGATATTGTCAATACGGAAAAGGAGCTGGACGACGACTCTGAAAGCATCATCACAAACGAGCGGTATTTGTATATTGCACGGCTTCTTGAAAAATGCTACAAGAAAAAGAATGCGGGGAAGCTTTCAACCTCGGATAAGATCGACCGCGTTCTTACAAACAGAATCGCAGCTCTTCCCATTTTTGCGGCGATCATGTTCTTGGTATATTACATCTCTGTTTCCACAGTAGGCACACTTGTGACGGATTGGACAAACGACGGTATTTTTGGTGACGGTTGGCATCTTTTTGGTATCGGATCTGCCGAATATGAGGAGGCGATTACAGATTATGCCAAGGAAAACGTATGGACGGATGAATTCAAGCTCCTTGTCAGCGTTGCCGCGCAGCGTGGTGTTACAGGTGCTGACGAGATCCTTTCAGCGGTAGAAGCTGAGGATTTTGCGGCGTTTGATGAAGCATACGGTACGTACGCTGAGGGCTTGATTGCCGAAAATTACGACGTCGGCACCATTTACGACCGTGCATTCGGTGAGGACGCCGAGGGAGTTCCTGCAACCGAAAGCTTTGGTATATGGGTTCCCGGCATACCCGTGTTGGTTGGTGATGGACTTGCCGCTATCAACTGTGCACCTTGGCTTCAATCACTCTTGCTTGACGGTGTTGTTGCCGGTGTTGGCGCAGTGCTTGGATTTGTTCCGCAGATTCTTGTTCTCTTTATTATGTTGGCATTCCTTGAGGCTTGCGGATACATGTCGCGTATCGCTTTTGTTCTTGACAGAATATTCAGAAAGTTCGGACTTTCCGGAAAATCCTTTATCCCGATGCTGATCGGTACGGGATGCGGCGTTCCCGGGATCATGGCAAGCCGTACCATCGAAAACCAATCCGACCGACGAATGACGATCATTACGACAACCTTCATTCCTTGCGGTGCAAAGCTTCCGATCATTGCTTTGATCGCATCCGCGATGTTTGGCGGTGCTTGGTGGGTGGCGCCCTCTGCATACTTTATCGGCATTGCCGCAATCATTGTTTCCGGTATCATTCTTAAGAAAACAAAGCTTTTTGCAGGTGATCCCGCCCCCTTTGTAATGGAGCTCCCCGAGTATCATATGCCGACGTTTATTAACGTGATGAGATCTATGTGGGAACGCGGATGGTCCTTTATCAAAAAAGCAGGAACTGTGATCCTTCTTTCTACCATCATTATCTGGGCAGGATCTGTTTTCGGCATTACGGGTGAGAGCTTTGGATTTTATCTTGACGGTCCCGAGGTCAGTGTTCTCGATATGATCGGCGGAGCAATCAGCTGGATCTTTATTCCTCTCGGTTTTGCAGCTCCCGAAACGGCGGTTGCAACGTTGATGGGGCTTGTGGCAAAGGAAGAGGTCGTTGCTGTTCTCGGTGTTTTGGATTTTGCGGGAATGACGCAGCTTTCCGCTTACAGCTTTATGATCTTCAATCTTCTTTGCGCTCCCTGCTTTGCGGCAATGGGTGCGATCAGAAGGGAAATGAACAGTGCGAAATGGACTGCATTTGCAATTGCTTATCAGTGCTTGTTTGCTTATGCGATTTCCTTGATCGTTTATCAGCTTGGCAGCCTTATTTCAGGCGGCTTTGTGGGCGGTATCCAGCTCCTTTGGCTTAGTATTGCAGTGCTCCTTCTTGCGGGCATTCTCTTCATGCTTTTCCGTCCTTACAAGTCATCAAAGGGTGTTTCTCTCAAAGCTGAAAAATAAAACATACGTAAAGGAGGATTTTTTTACATGATCGATTGGATCGTTCAGTACGGCGGTACCGTATTTGTTGTGCTTCTTCTGGCGTTTTTGATCGGCGTCATTGTTTATTCCATGCAAAAGGATAAAAAAGCGGGAAAATCCTCCTGTGGATCTTCCTGTGCAGGGTGTCCGATGAAGGGTGAATGCCACAAAAACGAAAAATAAAAGCAATAAAAGGATCCCGTCAGATTCATTGAATCCGACGGGATCCTTTTATTTCTTAAGTGTTTTTCTTATCCAAGGAAGGAGAAGAGGTTGAATGCCTGCATAAGAAGAACAAGCAAGAGAATAGGAGCGATGAACTTGATCATCACCTTGAACATTCCTGCGCGGCGGAGTTTTTTATCACAGCCGATCTGCACTTCGTCAAGAACGCTTTTGGGCTTACATACCCATCCAACCAGCACACAGGTAAGGAATGCCACGATGGGAAGCATCAGATTGTTGGTGATATAGTCAAGAATATCCAGGATCTGAGCAACAGCACCGTTGGGAAGAGTCAATTCAAAGTAGAAGAGGTTATAACCGAGGCAAACGATCACTCCGACGATAAGAGAGATCACGTAGCAAAGAAGTGTAGCGATCGAGCGCTTGAGCTTGAAACGGTCGATGATGCTCGCCGTAACTGCTTCCATCAAAGAGATAGAGGAGGTGATTGCCGCAAAGAATACAAGGATAAAGAAGAGAGCGCCTATAATATGTCCCCAAATTCCCATCTGCTCAAATACCTGAGGGAGAGAGACGAACATGAGGCTGGGACCTGATTTTGCCAATCCCTCGCTACCTTGGAATACGAACACGGAAGGGATGATGATCATGCCTGCGAGAATCGCAATGCCTGTATCGAAGAGCTCGATTTGGTTGATGGAGGAAACGAGATTTCCGTCCTTTTTCGCATAGGATCCGTAGGCGATCATAATACCCATCGCAACGCTGAGAGAATAGAAGAGCTGTCCCGTTGCGTCAAGCAGGATCGAAAGGAACTTTGAGAAGGTAAGCCCCTCAAAGTTCGGGATCAGATAGATCATCAAGCCATCCCACGCGGTTCTCGTCTCACCGCTTTCGTCTGTGTAAGAAAGGGTGAGAGAGTAGATCGCGATTCCAATGATGAGGATGAGGAGAATCGGCATCATGATTTTTGAAGCCTTTTCAATGCCTTTTTCAACGCCGAAAAGGACAACGATCGCGCTTAAGGTGATAAAGATAAAAAAGCATACGATGGGAGAGATATGGTTTGAAATAAAACTCCCAAAGAAATCTCCGGCGCCTGTTTGATAAATGGTGGAGGCACCGCCGCTCACGTAAGTGAAGGCATATTGAACGATCCAACCTCCAATGACGCAGTAATAGGGGAAGATGATGATCGGCACAGCGGTTGCGATCCAACCCAGAAAGCCGAAGCGCTTGTCCATCCTACCGTACGCTTGAAGAGGACCGACTCCGGTTTTTCTTCCGATGGCGATTTCAGCGGTCATAAGAGTAAAGCCGAAGGTCAGTACCAGTGCTACATAGATCAGAAGGAAAAGGCCGCCACCATCCTTTGCGGCAAGGTAGGGGAACCGCCAAAGATTCCCAAGCCCAATAGCTGATCCCGCTGTTGCGAGGACAAACCCAAGGTTCCCTGTAAAGCTTCCACGTGTGTTTTTTTCCATTTTTAAGGTCCTTTCTTTAAGGGGAGTGCATGGCAAGAATTGCTGCGAATTATACCAGGAAGCAAAAATGTGTGCTTGCACAAACGTTTTTGCGACACCGTCAATAGCGCAGACACACGGAGTGTGTGGGGGGCGAAGCAAGATGCGAAGCCCAATTCTTGCATGGCAAGAATTGCTGCGAATTATACCAGGAAGCAAAAATGTGTGCTTGCACAAACGTTTTTGCGACACCGTCAATAGCGCAGACACACGGAGTGTGTGGGGGGCGAAGCAAGATGCGAAGCCC
>SVSZ01000037.1 GCA_015064025.1 Oscillospiraceae bacterium
AAAAAAGAGCAGACCGTAGGCGACCTCAGTGCCGCTGTGACCGGTCTTCTTCTCGGCTTGAACATGCCGGCAAGCATTCCGCTTTGGCAGTGTGTGATCGGTTCTTTGTTTGCGATGGTTGTCGTCCAGGGACTCTTCGGCGGTATCGGCTGTAACCCTGTCAACCCCGCGATCACCGCGCGTGTGTTTATGCTGGTGGCATTCGGCTCGATGGCTGTCACCTCGTCTCCCACGATCGTGGACACCGTGTCGGGGGCTACGCCTCTGAGCCTTGGGGAGGGAGAGGCGATGCCCTCGCTTCTCGATCTCTTCTTGGGACTTCGCGGCGGTGCGATCGGAGAGACCTGCATTCTCGCACTTCTCTTAGGTCTTGCTTATTTGCTGATCCGCCGTGTCATCACGTGGCACATCCCCGTTTCCCTCATCGGAAGCGTGTACATCCTTTCCTTCTTCATGGAGGGCTTTGACCCGATGGCAGCTCTTTCCATGATCCTCTCGGGCGGCTTGTTCCTCGGTGCGATCTTTATGGCGACCGATTACGTGACCTCTCCCGATACCGCGATGGGAAAGCTGATCTTCGGCGTGGGTGTGGGTCTTATCACCTTCCTCATCCGTTATTTCGGTGTGTATCCCGAGGGCGTTTCCTTCGCGATCCTCTTCATGAATATTCTCACTCCCTATATTGATTCCTGGACGAAGCACAGAGTGTTCGGAGTAGGAGGTAAGAAGGCATGAAAAAATCAATAAAAAGTGTCGTTGTACTGGTATGCATCTGTGCTGTGACAGCGCTTTTGCTTGCCGTAACGAACAGTATCACGTCTCCCATCATTGCCGAGAACGACAATGCTGCGGCAAACGCGGCGCTTCTCGAGGTCATGCCGAACGGCAAGGACTTTGAAAAGCTTGATCTTGAAGGTCAGACGCTTCCCGCAACGGTCACGGAGGCTTACCGTGAGGCAGGCGGCGGCTACGTCTTCCGTTTGCTTACCGCAGGCTACGGCTCGGACTTTGCGATCATGTGCGGTGTCAATGCCGACGGAACCGTGAGCGGCGCACTTTGCCTCTCCTCAACCGAGACGCTGGGGTACGAGAAGACCTTCGGTGAGAATTTTGTCGGAAAGAATGCCGAGGACGTGGATTCTGTGGATACCGTTTCGGGGGCTACGAAGACCACGGCGGCATACCGCGCGGCAGTCAAGGATGCCTTGAACGCTGCAGTGATCCTTGGCGGCGGCTCTGTCGATATCCGCACCGAGGAGGAGATTCTTGCGGACAATCTTGCAGCTGCTCTCCCCGCAGGGGAAGGAAGCTTTGAAAAGCTCTTCCTTACCGAGGTGCATGACGGTGTTGACGCTGTATACAAGGCCCTCAACGGAAAGGGCTATGTCTGTGTTGTCGGTGAAGCGTTTATCGGTACGGATACGGAAGGGAAGCCTACGGCAGCTCTTCCCGAAGGCGTGACCGCGGATGTCACGGCGCTGATCGGACGGATCCAGTCTTCCTCCCTTGAAGCCATGGATCTTGCTGAGTTTGAAGGCGTTCACAAAAACGTTACCTCCGCTTCCCAAACGGCAAGCGGAAATTACGTCCTTGAAGTGAATGGCGCGGGCTACGGGATCGCGGGTGGCAATGAATACCATCCCGCATCCGGAAAATATATCGTGATCCGCGTCTCCATGACGGCGGACGGAAAAATCATTGACTGTCTTACCGTTTCACAGGCTGAGAGCCAGGGCTTCGGAGACGCATGCGCCACGGAAGACTTTTACGGTCAGTTTGTAGGTAAAACGGAAGCGGATTACAAGGAGATCGATGCGATCTCGGGTGCGACGCTGACGACGGACGGTTATACGAAAGCGATCGAGCGTGCATTTGCCGCCGTGAAAATTTTTGAAGGAGGTGCCAAATAATGAAGAATAACGGTAACATGTCGGTTCTTCTCAAGGGAATCTTGAAGGAAAATCCCGTTCTTGTTCTGGTTCTCGGCACCTGCCCCACGCTTGCAACCACCACAAATCTTGTGGGCGCGTTCGGTATGGGGATCGCGGCGCTTGCCGTTTTGCTCTGCTCCAACGTTCTGATCTCTCTTTTGCGTCGGGTGATCCCCGATTCCGTGCGGATCCCTTGCTACATCGTCATCATTGCGGGCTTTGTAACGGTCGTGGAGATGATCGTCAAGGCGTTTTTCCCGGCACTGTACGAGATGCTTGGCGTGTATCTGGCACTGATTACGGTCAACTGTATCATTCTCGGAAGAGCCGAAATGTTCGCTGGCAAGAATTCCGTAGGGAAATCGGCGCTTGACGGCATCGGCATGGGGCTTGGCTTTACGTTGGCGCTCTGCGCCATGGCGTTCGTTCGCGAGGTCTTCGGAAACGCAACCTTCGCGGGCATTGCCATCCCGTTCCTTGAGCCCTACAAGATCGCCTTCCTTGTCAAGGCACCCGGCGGTATGCTGGTGTACGGACTTCTGATCGCACTTGTCTTTGCCGTTACACACGGTAAGGCGCCCCTTAAAACCGAATTCTCGTGTGCGGGCTGTCCCTCTGCGGGTAGCTGTCATACGGGTGCCTGTCACGGGAAAGGAGGAGAGCAGTAATGGATGCATTTAAGACGTTGATGGTCATTCTCCTTTCTTCCGTGCTTGTCAACAACTACGTTCTCAGCCGCTTCCTCGGTATTTGCCCCTTCCTCGGTGTGTCCAAAAAGTTGGATCAGGCAACGGGCATGGGAATTTCGGTGACGGCTGTCATGCTTCTGGCAACTGCGGTCACGTGGCCCATTCAGCATCTGATCCTTGAGAAGCTCGGACTCGGATACATGCAGACCATCATCTTTATCCTCGTCATTGCGGCGCTGGTTCAGATGCTGGAGCTGTTCCTCAAGAAGTTCTCTCCCGCGCTTCACAAGGGATTGGGTGTTTATCTGCCGCTGATCACCACCAACTGTGCGGTGCTCGGCGTTGCGATCAACAATATTACCGACGGCTACAATTTCCTTGAGTCTATGGTAAGCTCGCTCGGATGCGGACTCGGCTTCCTTCTTGCGATGGTTCTTTTCTCGGGTCTTCGCTCACGTATCGATGAGAGCCGCGTGCCGAAGCCCTTCCGCGGTCTTGCCATCACTCTGATCGGCGCTTCCTTCATTTCGCTTGCCTTCATGGGCTTTGCCGGAATCGTGGACGCGATCTTCGCATAAGGAGGTGACGGAATGGATATTTTGATTGCCTTTGGTGTGGTTTCTGCGATCGGATTGATCTTGGCGATCCTTTTAGCGTTGGTTTCTCACTTTTTCGCCGTGGAGGAGGATGAAACCGTAAAGCTTCTTCGCGAAGCGCTTCCCGGTGTCAACTGCGGCGCCTGCGGCTTTAAGGGCTGTGACGATTATGCCGCCGCGCTCGCCGAAGGGCGTGCAAAGCCCAATTTGTGTGTACCCGGTGCCGAGAGCACCGCAAAGCAGATCGGCGAGATCCTGAACGTTGCCGTTGAGCCGCCGAAGGACGTTGTTGCCTTCGTTCACTGTAACGGAAACTGCGACGCGACCTCGAAAAAAGCGGAGTATCGGGGGATCTCCACCTGCCGTGCGGCAAGTGCGATCTACGGTGGCCCCAACGCGTGCTCGTACGGATGCTTGGGACTTGGCGACTGTGCCGCGGCATGTCCCGCAGGTGCCATCTGCATGAAGGACGGCATCGCTCACGTCGATACCTCGCGTTGCCTCGGCTGTGCGCTTTGCGTTGCTACGTGCCCCAAGAAGGTTATCTCCATGGTGCCTCAGGAGGCGGCAACGGTGGTTATGTGCAACAGCCGCGATAAGGGCGCGGATGCACGCAAGGCTTGTAAGAATGCTTGTATCGGATGCAAGAAGTGTGAAAAGGTATGTCCCGAGGGGGCAATTACCGTGACGGATAATCTGGCGAAAATTGATTACACTAAGTGCACGGGATGCGGGATCTGTGCAGAGAGCTGTCCGACGGGGTGCCTTAAGAAGGTCTTTTTCCCCGATCTTCCCGAAGTGTCCGAAGAAGGCTGATTTTATGAATGAATCGAAAAACAACGTGCCCGCCGCTAACATCGGCGGGCACAAATTAAAGAACGACCTCGTTTTTATTGCGGTGCTGCTCCTGGCGGTTGTTCTGGTAGGACTTGGTATTTATTTTTTGCGGGGAGAGGGGGATTCCGTCACCGTTACGGTGGACGGGAGACTGTACGGCGTTTATTCGCTTTCCGAGGACCTGACCCTTGATATACGCACGGGGGACGACGGGGAAGAGCGCAATCTTCTCATCATAAAGGACGGGAAAGCATACGTGCAGTCGGCTACCTGCCCCGATGGGATCTGCGCTTCCCACAAGCCGATCTCGCGGGAGGGGGAATCGATCGTCTGTCTTCCGAACCGCGTGGTCATCACCGTGACGACCGAGCAGAAGGATGACGCGCCCGACGTGGTCGTGTAAAGGAGGACCGAAATGAAGAATACTGTAAAGAAAACGGCTCTTCTCGGACTCTTTGCCGCTCTTGCCATTGTATTTGCGTATATTGAGGTGCTTCTGCCGCCGATCTTTACCGCGGTTCCCGGTATCAAGCTGGGACTTCCCAATATCGTGATCGTTTTCGTGCTTTACCGTGCGGGACTTGGTGAAGCAGCGGCGGTTTCCCTTGTGCGCATTTTGGCAGTGTCTCTTTTGTTTGGAAATTTTGCAAGCTTTGCCTACAGTGTGGCAGGTGCCGTCTTGAGCCTTGGTGCCATGGCGCTTTTGAAAAGACTGAATTTCCTTTCCACCGTGGGTGTAAGTGTGGCGGGCGGCGTTCTTCACAACGTGGGACAGATCCTTGTGGCGATGCTTTTGCTCGGTACCGCGGAGCTTGGGTACTATCTGATCGTGCTTGCAATGACGGGAACCTTATCGGGGATCCTTGTCGGGATCTGCGGTGGGATCGCCGTTTTGAGAGTTCCTGCGAAGTACATTTGAGAAAAAATTAACAGATATAGAGTTTCCTATTGACAAAACGCCACGCATATTGTAAAATAATTTCATACGGATTTTTCAAAATAAAAAACAGGAGATGGATCTATGAAAAAAATTCTTTGCGCGCTTCTCTGTGCTGTGATGCTTCTCGGCACGCTTGTCTTCGTTGGCTGCACCGGCGAGCCCGAAGAGGCAACGCTTAAGTTCGGTATGGGCGTTTACACCGACGTCACTGCGGCAACAAGCGCGGATGAGGACGTTAAGGGTGAGGGCTCCGCTGCCATTACCGCCGCTGCCGTTACGGTGGATGCCGACGGCAAGATCGTTGCGTGTGTCGTGGATACGGCTGCCAACACCGTGACCTATACCGCCGAGGGTAAGGCGATCGCGAACGACTCCTTCAAGACCAAGGGGGAGATGGGCAAGGATTACAATATGGTAGCCTACGGCGGTGCCAAAAAAGAGTGGTTTGAGCAGGCAGATGCCTTCGAGGCTTTTGTTGCGGGCAAGACGCTCTCAGAGGTCAAGGCACTGGTTGCCGAGAACAAGAAGGGAACCGATGAGGTTCTGAGTGCGGGCTGCACCATCATGATCCATGAGTTTGTGTACGCGATCGAAAAGGCGTACAACAACGCAGTTGAGTCCGACGCTACCGCAAAGCACACCTTGAAGCTTGGTACCGTTACCCAGCAGACGAACAAGGATGCAACCGAGGACGTAGCAGGTCAGAGCCAGCTCGAAACCACCTTCTTTGCGGCTGCTGTGGATGCGGACGGCAAGGTCGTTGCGGCTACCTCCGATTGTGTGCAGATCGTCTTTGGATTCGATGCGGCAGGAGCGACCACCTACGATCTTACAAAGAAGGTCCTTTCCAAGCGCGAGAAGGGTGAAAACTACGGAATGAAGGCATACGGCGGCTCCGAGAAGGAGTGGTTCGAGCAGGCAGATGCATTTTGTGCGGCTTGCATCGGCAAGACTGCGTCCCGGATCTCGGCTCTGGCGGCTGAGGATGGCTACGGCACTGCAGACATAAAGAGTGCGGGCTGCACCATTTTGGTTGACGGATTTGCAAAGGCAGCCGCTAAGATCGGCTGATAAAAAACCGAAAAAGCGGGAGGCGTAAACCTCCCGTTTTTTCCCATCCTTGAAGGAAACAGAATGAAAAAAAGACTATCATCGCTTTTTTTGGTCGTGTGCGTTTTGCTCACGGGGCTTTCGTTGCCCTCCTGCGGGATACCAAAGGAGAAATATTCCACGTATTCCTTTGATTATTTTGACACGGTGACAAGTATCATCGGATATGAGGAAACCCGGGAAAAATTTGATAAGGTATCGGAACAGCTCCTTTCTTCCCTTGGGGAATATCACAGGCTGTACACCATATACCACCGCTATGATGGCTTGGAAAATCTTTGTACGGTGAATGAGCTTTCAAACGGCTCGCACCGCACGGTCACGGTAGACCGTCGGATCATCGATCTTTTACTGTATGCCAAGGAAATGTATACGCTTACGGGGGGGCGGGTGAACATTGCCATGGGAAGTGTGCTTTCCGTGTGGCATGATTACCGCGAGATCGGCATGAACGATCCCTCCCGTGCACAGCTTCCTCCCATGGAAAAGCTGATCGAGGCATCGGAGCATACGGATATTGAGAAAATGGTGATCGATGAGGAGGCGTGCACCGTCACTCTGACAGACCCCGATATGAAGCTTGACGTCGGTGCCATTGCCAAGGGGTATGCCGTGGAAATGGTGGCGCGTGAGCTGGAGGCACAGGGGATCGACGGATACGTTCTGAACGTTGGAGGCAACGTACGTACGGTTGGAGCGCGCGCGGACGGCGAAAAATGGACCGTGGGGATCGACAATCCCGACGGAGAAGGGGAGAACGCGTATTTTGCCGAGGCTGCACTTGCGGGAGAGGCACTGGTGACGAGCGGCTCTTATCAGCGCTACTACGTTGTGGACGGGGAGCGCTACCATCACATCATCGACCGCGATACGCTGATGCCTGCGAGGGGATATTTGTCCGTTTCCGTTATTTGTCGGAATTCGGGGGCGGGCGATGCGCTTTCCACTGCGCTCTTTTGCATGTCACTCTCCGAGGGGATGGCATTGGTGGATTCGCTTTCGGACACCGAGGCACTCTGGGTCATGGAGGACGGAACGAAGCATACCTCCGCCGGTTTTGAAAAATACGAAAATAACTGAAAACATGCATGCGGCACAGCCGAAAACAGGTTGTGCCGCATGCATGTTTCAGTTAAATTTCTTTGATCAGCATACAGGTATGCACGGGAAGCGTCAGAGCAAGCTCTGAGGTGGTAGCGATCAATTCGCCGTTGTGATCCTTGTCCACCAGATAGATCTCATACGTGCCGGGACGCCCGAAGTCAAGCGTGAGCTCCTTGGCGGGGGCTTGATCGTCGTCGGAGTAATGGGTCAGAGCGCACAGCACCTTGCCGTCCTTGTCCGTACCGCAGAGCGTGTAAACGTTCGGAAGCGTATTCTCACTTCTTACCTCTGCCTCAAGATCATAGAAGCTGCCGTACCAAAGAAGTGCGTAATATCCCTTGAGAGGATCGTAGGAATAAAGATCAAAGATGCCGCAGAAGGCACCGGGACGGGTGTCATAGTACATCAGCATATCAATGGGCGCGATCTGTGAGAGTGCCATGGTGGAAAGGATAAAGGAGGCGTTCTTGAGCCCGTGGATCATCATGATGGAATATTTGAATTCATCTGTCCAGCCCTTGACGTAGTTCCATTCGTTAAGAATGCTTTCCGTGCTTTCATATCCGTTTTCAAGAAGAAGGCGCTTTGCGGTCTCGGCGCGACGCGCGATCTTTTCGGGATTTGTCGCATAGATATGCCAGGAGAAGAAATCGATGGGGACATCGCGGCGGTGCATTTCCTTCAGAAAATCCTCGCCCCACTCCATGTTGCCCGCAAGTGCGGGACCTCCGATCTTGAGGTGAGGAAATTTTGCCTTGAGATGCTTTGCGGCGATCTCGTACATATCGAAGAACTGTGCCTTGGTGCCGCCCCAGGTGCGCTTGTTGGGGGAATCGTCGGGGTCAAGATCAGGCTCGTTCCAGATCTCCCAATATTGGATGTTCAGATGCAGTCCGTCAGCCCATCCCTCGTTATAGTGGAGGATGATATGCTCGCAGATCTCTGCCCATTTTTTGAAATCCTTGGGAGGGATCGTTGCGTGCTTTTTGATCTGATGCTCGATCGTCTCTCCAAGACGGAAGAAGGTCTCGGTTCCCGCATCGAGGCAGGCGAGGATCGCTTCGTCGGTACAGGCAAAGTCATAGGATGCGGGATCGTTGACGTCCGCGTCGAAATTGGGGAAGATCTTGGAGATGTCGTGGCTGTAGGGGCCTCCGTAGATCCCGATGACCCCCGAATCATGATTGCGGGAATAAGGGATGCGGGCTGCCTTATATTCGGTGAAATTGCTTCGGAACTGGTCGGTCGCGTGACGCTTGTGCCAGGGACCTCCGTTGGTTGCGTTGAGAAGCTTGAATTTGCCAAGCCTTTTGGAAAGGTCAAATCGTAAAGAATCCATACATAAACCTCCTTTGAAATACGTACATGCTGTATCGATTTTCATTATAATGGGTTTTGATTTTGTTGTCAAGTTGCTTTTCTGCGAATTTCTTTCGTTTTTTGATTTTTATGGATTGTTCAAAAAACGTTACGGATATTTCATGGAAAAAGGGAGCTTTTTTTGCTAAAATAGTTGCGGGACACCGACGGGATGTCTTGATATGAACGTAGTTATAGACCGATATCGGAGGAAAGCAATGGAAAAGATCTGGAGCTATTTTATTCAATTGGGTCACAATATGTGGCGTGACGAGTGGTCGCGCGTGGAATTCAACGGACCTGCGCAAACACAGGTGACGGGAAGATACAAGCCAGAGATGTATACCGATCGCGCCGTTTGGCGTCAGGTGATCGACTTTTTGCCCGAGAGCGGCTTTAACATGGTGGTTATCGATATCGGCGAGGGGCTTCTTTACGAGTCTCACCCTGAGCTCTCTGTCAAGGGAGCATGGACGCGTGAGGAGCTTTGTCGGGAGCTTGCGCGCATGCGTGCGATGGGACTTGAGCCTATTCCGAAATTGAATTTTTCCGCCTATCATGACGCGTGGCTGGGTGAATATTCCCGTATGCTGGGAACGCAGCGGTATTACGAGGTCGTCGCGGATCTGATCGACGAGGTGTGCGATATTTTCGATGATCCGCGCTTCTTCCATCTGGGTCTTGACGAGGAATACATTCCGGATCATCGAAAGGGCGTTACCGTGATCCGCTGTGCGGACCTTTGGTATCACGATCTTTATTTTTACATGAAGTGTCTTGAAAAGCACAACGTGCGTCCCTGGGTATGGAGTGATCCCAACCGCCGTACGAAGGATACTTACTTCAAGCGGATGCCGCATGAATGCATCCAATCCGAGGCGCATTACGAGAGAGTCACCCCCCGTGACGAAAACGGTGTGTTCTCGGGAGCGGGAGGACTTCAGGGAATGGTCGATCTTGCCAGACACGGCTATGATCAGATCCCTTGCGTTTCTACGTGGGCATGCCACCAGAACATTGCGCAGATCATACAGTTCTTTGAGGATGAAGGGATGGCAGACGAGCATTTGCTCGGCTTTTTGACGGCTCCCTGGCACCCAACCGACCGTGAAGGTCTTTACACCCTGCTCAACGATGCGCACAGAAACAAATATGCACGCAGGATGTTTGAAAGCTTGCATCCGGAGGAATAAAGGAGATAACGACATGGAAAGAATCTGGAGCTATACCATTCAATTGGGCTTTAATATGTGGCGGGACGAAACGAGCAAGCCCGAAAACGGCGGTGAATTTCAGTGCCTCTCCACGGGTCACTATCAATACGAAATGCTGACAGATCGCGAAACGTGGCGCCGTGTTGTGGATCAGCTTCCGTCCTTCGGGATCAATATGCTGGTGATCGACCTTGGCGAGGGGGTGCAGTACAAGAGCCACCCCGAGCTTGCTGTTGCAGGGGCGTGGACACGCGAGGAGCTTCGGGAGGAGCTTGCGCGCATTCGCGCTCTGGGAATCGAGCCGATCCCGATGCTGAATTTTTCGTCTTACCATGACGCATGGATGAGGGAATACAGCCGTATGAAGGGGACGGAGACCTATCACCGCGTGGTTAAGGATCTCATCGACGAGGTGTCCACGCTTTTTGACCGTCCGAGATTTTTCCATCTCGGAATGAACGAGGAGCATTTGCTGGATCCCGAGCGTCCCCGCTTGTGGTGGCAGAATTCCTATACGAGAGAAGGCTTGATGCCAAGAGAGCCGGAGGTATGGTGGCGCGATCTTTCGTATTATATTTCCTGTGTGGAAGCAAACGGCGCACGCCCCTGGATCTATGGGGATTATTACTACGATCACCCCGAGGGGTGGGAGGAAAGACTTCCCAAAAGCTGCGTGATCTCGCACTGTTGGTTTGAACGCATCATTTTGCAGCCGGACGGAACCTATCCGCCGAGAAGAACGTATGAGGCCTGCAAGGCTGCCTACGATATGGGATACGATCAGATTCCTGTGGGGAGCGATTGGACCTCGCAACCGAACATCGGACAGTTTGTCTATCTTTACATGGAGAAGGGCTACGTAAACGAGCATTTGCTCGGTTTTAACGCATGTCCCATGCAGGCAACCGTGGACGTCAATCTTTACAGCCTTCTCAACAATGCACACAGATTGCATATGGCAAGAGAGATGTTCGAGGAAGCAAATCCCTGATATCAATTTGATAAATAACATAAATGGGGCTGTCTCAAATCGACGATTTGAGACAGCCCCATTTGCGTCATTTCAAACGCCGGACGGGTGATTCCCCCATCTGCTTGCGGTAGGCGCGGTAAAAGGTCGAATAGTCGTGAAATCCGAGCTGTACGGCAACTGCCGTTGCGTTCTCTCCGTCCGCGATCAGCTGCTTGGCAAGTGCCAGCCTTTTTGCGTTGAAATAGGTCAGGATCGAAGCCCCCGTTTGCTCGCGGAAGAGGCGGCAAAGGTGGTATTTGCTGATGAAAAACTCCTTGGCAAGCGCATCGAGAGAGAGCTCCTCGCAAAGATGGGCGTTGAGATGCTCAATGATGCGACGGACGGTTGCGGACGTTTCCGACAAGGGATCTTCGGGGGATTTGACACTCAGAAGGAGAATGATCTGAGCAAGTGTTGCGTGAAGCAGTGCCTCCGCATCCTCCTCGTGTCCGTCCTGAAGGAGTGCACGTGTTCCGCCGAGCGTTTCAAATGCGGCACGCAGGGGAGCTCCCTGAGAGACGGTTGAAAAATAATTTCCGCTCATCCCGTGTAAAAGAGGGATGCGCCTGACCGTTGCGGGAAGAAGCGCCTCGTCGAAACGAAGAACGATCCTCTCGTAAGCACCTTCGGGGGAGGGGAAGGCGCAGTGGTATTCATACGGACGCATAAAGTATAGCGCATGGGGATGCAAGGGATATTCCATTCCCTCCACGATGTATTTTCCGGAGCCCTGCAGAATATAGATGAGCTCGTGCCGGTCGTGACAGTGCCGATCCTCAAAGGGGGCGGTACGGGAAATGAGGCTTGTGCTGCGCGAATAGCAGAGCCCCTTATAATGACGCAAAATATAGAAATCCTCCATGTCACACCTCCTTTTTTGTCATTATACACCAAAAGAGCAATATTTGCAATGTATTTTATGAAAAAAGTGATAGACTTTTTCGATTAAAATTGTTATAATTAACGTGTATATTTATGAATAGGTGAAACGCTCTCCGTTTGAACGATTTGCTCTTGAAAATGAACGATTTTATATTGCGTTTTTGAAGCGATTGCTTTATAATGTTGAGCAGTACATCTTCTACCAAAGAAAGGGAAAAAATATGAAACTTGGTGCACAGCTTTATTCATTACGTACGTTTGCTCAGAATCCCGAGGATCTTCGCGAAACGATCCTTAAATGCAAGGCCATGGGGTACCAAAACGTTCAGTTTTCGGGTGTCGCTTACATGGAGCCCGAGGTCTGGGCGGAGATTTCCCGTGAGACGGAAATGGAGATCGTTTGCACGCACAACAGCTTTGACCGCATTGTGAACGATACGGATAAACTGATCGAGGAGCACAAGGTTTTCGGTTGCCGTGTCATCGGTCTTGGCGGTATGCCCGGCGAATACCGCGGCTCTCTTGAGGCGCTTGAGCGCTTCTTTGCCGTGATGGAGGAGCCCGTCAGGAAGATCGAGGCGGCAGGAATGCATTTCGGATATCACAATCATGCATTTGAGTTTGATAAGTTTTCGGATGCAGACACCTGTGCGTACGACACCATTATTGAGCGTTGCCCCACGTGGCATCTGATTCTGGATACGGGTTGGATTCAGTTTGCGGGTCACTCTGCGGTGGAATACATCGAGCGCATCGGCGGCGAGAGATTACAGAACATCCACTTCAAGGAATTCAAGTGCGCTGACAGAGATACCATCTGCCCCTGCGGTGAGGGCTTTTCCGATTTTGCTGCGATCGTTGCGGCATGCGAGAAGGTCGGCGTAAAGAATGCATTGGTGGAGCAGGATAATGCACCCATGAAGGACGATCCCTTCGGCGAGATGGAAAGAAGTGCGAAGCATTTGCTTCCCCTGATCAAGGCTTAAAAAGAAACGGAAGCGTCCGGCTTTCGAAAAGAAAGGATATAGCGTTATGAAATTAGGAGCACAGTTGTACTCGGTCGCTGACCGTGTAAAAACCCCCGAGGATCTGCGTGCCACTCTGAAGGCTCTCAAGGCGCAGGGCTACGTGAATGCACAGTTTTCGGGTGTTCCCGATATGGGAGCCGACGTTTGGGCTGAGATTTCCCGTGAGACCGGGATGCCCATCGTTTGCACACACATGCCGTACGATCGCATTGTGAACGATACGGAGGCGCTGATCGAGGAGCATAAGAAGTACGGTTGCTCGGTGATCGGTCTTGGCGGTATGCCGAATGAATGCAGAGGGACTCTGGCAGGTCTTGAAAAATTCCTTGCAGAGATGAAGGAGCCCGTCAAAAAGATCTGCGCGGCGGGCATGCACTTCTCTTACCACAACCACTGGTTTGAATTTGAGCCCTTCAGCGATGCCGAGGGGTGCGCATACGACGTTATGCTTGAGCGCTGTCCCGACTGGTTCTTCCTGATCGACGTGGCGTGGGCACAGTTCGGAAAGCGCTCTGCGGCAGAATACATCCGTAAGATCGGCAAGGACCGTATCATGAACGTGCATTTCAAGGATTACACGAATCCCGACAACTGGAACTCCCTCGTCCCCTGTGGGCAAGGGTTGGTTCCCTTTGAGGAGATCATTGAGGCTTGCCTTGAGGTTGGAGTGGAGAATGCTCTGGTAGAGCAGGATACGGCACCCGCGACGGGTGACTCCATCGGGCAGATGGCGGAGAGTGCCGCTTATCTGCTTCCGCTTTTGAAGTGATCTTGCACTGCGAGGTGAAATGCAATGGCTGAATTTTTGATTTCCGCATTTGCGGACGAGGCCGCCTCCGAGCTTTCCGGACAGATCGCGGCACTGCAACGCAACGGCTTGAAGTGGGTCGAGCTCCGCGCGGTCAACGGATCTTCTCTTCTGAAAATGAGCAATGAGGAGATCGAAGAGATCTATGAGGAATTGAAGGCGGCGGGGATCGGAGTCTCTTCTTACGGTTCTCCCATCGGAAAATATCCTATCACCGAGGATTTTGAGCCTCACTTAAAGGATTTTCGCCGTGCTCTTGAGGTTTGCAAGCTTTTGCATACCCACAGGATGCGCATGTTCAGCTTTCAGGCTGACAAGGAGGTCCTGCACGCAAACCGTGACGAGGTGATCCGCCGACTCTCTGTGATGCAGAAGGAGGCAAGCGCGGCAGGGATCCTTCTCTGTCATGAAAATGAAAAGAAGATCTACGGTGAGCTTCCCGCGGAGGCTGCCGACGTTCTCGGCTCCGTTCCGGGGCTTCGCGGTATCTTCGACGCTTCCAACTGCCTGGAGGCAGGCGGAACCGCGTCCGAGGGATTTGCGGCGACCCGTCCGTATCTGGAATACCTGCACATCAAGGATCACGATGCCGATCCTGCGGGAAGAGTGGTTCCTGCGGGCGAGGGAGCGGGTTGCCTTCCCGAGATCCTTCGAGAGGTGAATGCGTCTGTTGACGGTGAGTTCTTCCTTTCCGTGGAGCCGCACCTCACCTCTTGGATCCCCGAGCGGTTTCCCGATAAGAATGCGGCGTTTGATGCGGCGGTCAATGCGCTGAAGACGCTTTTGGCAAAGCTGTAAGGAGCTTGCCGCAATATTAAAAAGATTATCAAAGAAAAGAGGATAATATCATGGCAAAATTTTTGATCTCCGCATTTGCGGACGAAGCGAGCGAGAGCCTTGAGGGGCAGATCGCAGCTTTGAAGAGAAACGGACTTCATTGCATCGAGCCCCGTAACATCAACGGAGGGGCTGTGCTCAAGAAGACGGACGAGGAGCTCAAGGAGATCCGCCGTCAGCTGGACGAGGCGGGCATTTCCGTGCCTTCCTTCGGCTCTCCCATCGGTAAGTATCAGATCACCGATGACTTCGAGCCTCATCTGGCAGATTTCCGCCGTGCTCTCGAGGTTTGTAAGCTTCTGGGCACCCGCCGTATGCGTATGTTCAGCTTCTACGTTCCTCAGGACAAGCTCGCGGAGCACCGCGACGAGGTCATGAGAAGATTGCAGATCATGCTGGACGAGGCAAAGGAAGCGGGAATTCTTCTTTGCCACGAGAACGAGGGCAAGATCTACGGTGAGTGTCCCGAGGGCGTTGAGGATCTTCTGAAGACTCTTCCCGATCTGCGCGGTATCTTTGATCCCGCAAACTTCGTTCATTCTCAGCACGACGCAGTCAAGGGGCTTGAGGTAACTCTTCCGAGCCTTGAATACATGCACGTTAAGGATTGCCTCTATGAGGGCAGTGTGATCGTTCCCGCGGGCGCAGGCGAGGGACACGTAAAGGAAGCGCTCCAAAAGATCGACGCAATGTTTGACGGTGAGATCGTCCTTACGGTCGAGCCGCACCTCTTCACCTCCGAGTCCTATAAGAAATTCGACGGTAAGGAGCTCAAGCACAAGTTTGTGTTCGAGACCTCCGACGAGGCGTTCGACTATGCGGTCAACGCGCTCAAGGGCATGCTTGCAGAGATCGGACATCCGATCGTTGACGGCAGAGGCTGATCAATATTTGTAAAAAGCTTGTAAATATAAACAACTCAAAAGGAGAATTGTTAAAAATGGAAAAGGTAAGATTCGGTATCATCGGTGTTGGTAACATGGGCTCCGGACACGCCAAAAATCTGCTTGCCGGCAAGGTTGAAAACGGTGTGCTTGCGGCGATCTGCGATCTTAAGCAGACCAAGATCGATGCTGTAAAGGCGCTTGAGGGAGCAGAAGGCGTTGTGACCTTCACCGATTATAAGGAAATGCTTGCAAGCGGTCTTGTTGACGTTGTGATCGTTGCGGTTCCTCACTATTTCCACCCGCCCATGGTCATTGATGCACTCAACGCAGGCGTTAACGTCATCAGCGAAAAGCCTGCGGGCGTATACACCAAGCAGGTCAAGGAAATGAACGCTGTAGCCGAAAAGTCGGATAAGCTTTTCGGTATGATGTTCAACCAAAGAGAAAACTGCCTCTACCGCAAAATGCGTGAGATGGTTCAAAACGGCGAGCTTGGCGATATCAAGCGCGTTAACTGGATCATTACCGACTGGTACCGTCCCCAGGATTATTACGATTCCGGCGACTGGAGAGCTACTTGGAAGGGCGAGGGCGGAGGTGTCCTCTTTAATCAGTGTCCTCACCAGCTCGACCTTTTGCAGTGGATCGTCGGTATGATGCCTGTAAAGATGCAGGCGCACTGCCATTTCGGAAAGTGGCATGACATTGAGGTTGAGGACGACGTAACCGCTTACATGGAATTTCCCAACGGCGCAACCGGCGTATTTGTTACTACCACCGCAGATGCTCCCGGTACCAACCGCTTTGAGATCACAGGTACCCTCGGCCGCTTGGTTTGCGAAAACGGAAAACTGATCTTTGATAAGCTTTTGGTAGACGAGCGCGTGCATTGCATGACCGCCAAGGGCTTTGCAAGACCCGAGTGCGAGGCAGGCATTGAGGTGGAGACAGACGGCAAGCACGAGGGACACGTTGGTATTTTGAACAACTTTGCAAACGCGCTTCTTGGTCTTGAGCCTTTGTTTGTCAAAGGCGTTGAGGGTATCAACGGCGTTCAATTGATGGACTCCATGATGCTTTCCGCTTGGCTTGACAAGGCAGTGACCCTCCCGATCGACGACGATCTTTATTTGGAAGAGCTGAACAAGAGGATCGCAAGCGGCAGAACCAAGGAAAGCAAGGGCGACACCGTTTTGAGTACCGAAGGGACCTACGGCGCAAAATAAAAAAAGTAAAGTTATCCTCAAACAAGGAAAGGTGAATTCAATGAAAACTTTTCGTGTTGCAGTGATCGGTTGCGGAGCGATCTCCGGCAACCATATCAACGGGATCCTCGCTGCGGGAAATCAGATCTGCGCACTTTGCGACATCGTTCCCGAGCAAGCGCAGGACAGCGCTGCCAGGTATGACCTTGGCAACGTTCCGATCTACACGGATTACGTGGAAATGCTGGAGAAGGAAAAGCCCGACTCCGTGCATATTTGTACGCCTCATTACCTCCACGCACCTATGTGCGTGGAGGCATTGCAGAGAAATATTCACGTTCTCTGTGAAAAGCCGCTTGCGATCAATATGGATCAGCTTCACGCAGTGCTTGAGGCGGAGAAGGCAAGCGGGGCTTATCTTGGCGTCAACCAGCAGAACCGATTTGAAAAGAATATGATATGGCTGATGGATTTCATCCGTGAGCATGGCATCAAGTCGGGACTCGGTATCGTGAGCTGGGAGAGAAACGAAGCGTATTATCGTTCGGGCGCATGGCGCGGCACGATCCTCGAGGAGGGTGGCGGTGTTATGATCAACCAGGCGCTCCACACGCTGGATCTTTTGCAGCATATTTGCGGTATGCCTACGCACGTAACGGCACATATCTCCAATGATTTCCATAAGGAGTATATTGAGGTGGAGGATACCGCCATGGCGCACTTTGAGCGCGAGGACGGCGTCAGATTCCATTTCTATGCTACCAACAATGCAACGGCAGATCTTCCCGTACAGCTGCAGTTTATAACCGCGGACAAAAAAAAGGTTTTTGCTACCAACAATATCATTACCGTGGACGATCAGCTCGTCTCGGTTTCCGACTCGACCTCTGCGCAAAACCCCAATATGGTGGGCAAGGCGGTATGGGGAACGGGACACGCCGTGCTGATTGCCGACTACTATGATTGCATCAGAGAAGGGAAGCCCTTCCGCATTCCGGGGGCTGAGGGGGCTAAGGTCATTCAGCTGATCCTCTCTATGTACAATTCCCACGGCAACCGTATCAAGACAATGGCTTGATGCGATCCCAAATGAAAGGAAACAATTTCAATGAAAGATTTTTTCGGTGACCTTCTTTTGCTGAACACTCCCTCGGCGGAGCTTCTGTACAAGGAGGTAAAGGATCTCCCGATCATTGACTACCACTGCCATCTCAATGAAAATGAGCTGCGCAACAATCACCGCTTTGAAAATCTCGGTGAGCTCTGGCTCGCGGCGGATCACTACAAGTGGAGAGCGATGCGTCTTTGCGGCGTTGATGAAAAGTATATCACGGGAGACGCAAGCTTTTATGAAAAGTATTTGAAGTATGCTGAGATCTTTCCGCTTCTGTGCGGCGGTCCTCTTTACTACTGGACGCAGCTTGAATTGAAGCTCCTCTTCGGCATCACGGATTCTCTTTGCAGCGAGAATGCGGAGAAGATCTGGAACACCGCCAACGAAGCTTTGAAGACGCTGGATGCTTCCGCGATCCTTCGCCGCTTCAAGGTAGAGTACGTCGCAACGACCGACGATCCCGCATCTGCGCTTGCGGCACACGGTATGTGCGGCGAGACGAACGTGCGTCCCACCTTCCGCCCCGACTTTGTTCTGAACTTGGACGAGGCTGCGATCGCAAGACTTGAAGGTGCTGTGGGCTACAAGGTCGACACACTTGAAGAGGTCAAGCGCGCTTTGAAGGAAAGACTTGATTACTTTATCTCCAAGGGCTGTTGTATTGCAGACCACGGAATGGACTTCCTTCCCATGGCAGACTGTGGCGAGGCGCGTGCTGCCGAGCTTTACGCACGTCGCGCATCTCTTTCCTTTGAGGAAAAGCAGGAGGTCTTCTCGCACCTTATGTACTTTATGGCGGCTCTTTACGCGAAGAACGGAATGGTCATGCAGCTGCATTTCGCAACCTTCCGTAACGTCAACGGCGCAATGTTCGCACGTTGCGGTCGTGACGCGGGCTTCGATATCATGCGCGGAAACGTGGATACCGACCGTCTGATCCCGTTCTTTGATACGTTGGCTCAAAGAGATAGCCTTCCCAAGACCGTTCTGTATTCGCTCAATCCCGCATGCGTTCCCTCCCTTGCGACTCTTTCGGGCGCATTCCCGAACGTGCGCATCGGTGCGGCATGGTGGTTCAGTGATACGGTAGAGGGCATTCGCCGTCAGCTGGAGACGGTTTCCGAATATGCAGTACTCGGAACCAATCTCGGCATGCTGACCGACAGCCGTTCTCTTGCAAGCTACGTTCGCTTCGACTTCTTCCGCCGTATCCTTGCCGATTTCGTCGGCGGCTACGTGGAGCGCGGAGAGTATGATCTTGCAAGTGCAAAGAAGCTGATGTATGCGGTTTGCTACGGCAACGTCAAGGCATTTTTGAACATTTGAACAAAAAAGAAATTATATAAAAAGAAAGGAACCTCACTGCTATGCAAATGACATTCCGCTGGTATGGCGAAGGCAACGATCGTATCAAGCTTTCGGATATTAAGCAGATCCCCGGTGTAAGCGGCATCGTATGGGCGCTTCACCACAAGATGCCGGGTGAGATCTGGGAGGTCGATGAAATTGCCGAGGTTAAGCGTCAGCTTGACGAGTACGGCTTTAACATGGACGTTGTTGAGTCTGTGAACGTGCACGATGATATTAAGATCGGTTTGCCCACTCGCGACGGTTATATTGAGAACTACAAAACCACCATTCGCAACCTTTCCAAGTTCGGTGTCAAGGTTATCTGCTATAACTTCATGCCGATCTTCGACTGGACGCGCTCCAACCTGTTCCATCCCGTAGGCGACGGCTCTACCGCACTGTTCTACGAGAAGAACATGATTCAGGACGATTACAACGCGATGGCAAAGTACATTCTCGATTTTACCGAGAAGTACAATATGTCCTTCCCCGGCTGGGAGCCTGAAAGAATGGCAAAGCTGGATGAGCTGTTCAAGGCATATGAGGGAGTTGATCACGAAAAGCTCTGGGGAAATCTCAAATATTTCCTTGAGGCGATTATGCCCACCTGCCGCGAGTGCGACATCAAAATGGCGATTCACATGGACGATCCGCCTTGGGATATTTTCGGACTTCCGAGATTGCTCGTAAATGAGGCAAACATCGATCGCTTCCTCCGCATGGTGGATGATGAGTACAATTGCCTTACCCTTTGCTCCGGAAGCCTGAACGCCGATCCCAACAATAATGTTGCGGAGATCGTTCGCAAGCATTGCGACAGAATTGCGTTTGCTCACATCCGTAACGTAAAGCACTTCGAGAACGGCGATTTCTCCGAGGCATCACACCGTGATTGCGACGGAGATACCGGTATTCTTGAAATTATGAAGGCATATCACGATTGCGGCTATAAGGGCTATATCCGTCCCGACCACGGAAGACACTTGTGGGACGAAGGCCCCGGAAACGTGCGTCCCGGCTACGGTCTCTATGACCGTGCGCTCGGCATTATGTATATGCTCGGCGTTTGGGACAGCCTTGAAAAATTTGATAAAAAATAAGGAGATTACAGAATGTTACA
>SVSZ01000038.1 GCA_015064025.1 Oscillospiraceae bacterium
ACGTTGTTTGCGGTAAAGGTCTGCGCGTTGTAAGTTCCTTCGGGAAGATTCACGTCCACGCCGAACACCTCGTCAATTGCGTTCTCAATCGCGCTCTCGTCGGTTGAAGTCGGCATACCTTGGAGCTGTTCCACCACTTGTTCAAGAGTGGGGGTTGTTCCACCGCCACCACCGGGCGGATCGTCGTTATCATTCTTACAAGCCGTTAATGCCATCGTAAAGCAAAGCACGAGGGCAAGCAAAATTGCAACTAAACTTTTTCTTTTCATTTTGTGTGTCCTCCACGTAATATTTTTGGTTTGTTTTTGGGTTAGAGCCTTCAGTTTAATTGGTATCATCATTCATATCTCCTACCTCCCTGCTCTTTCGCCGTCGTTCCTTGCATCGGCAGATGCCGATATAGGCTTCATGCTTTTCCATCCATTCGCAATCGGCGCACCATTCCTCGCCGGAAACCCTTTCTCTCGGCTTGTAATGCGGACAGACGCCCTGATACACCGTTACGAAGGGATATTCCTCCGAGTCGTATTTCGGCTCCTTCGTGAAATCGGGATAGATGGGTGTCGGTTCCCATCCTCGCTCCTTCTCTATGGGTGATTCGTAGCCGAAGCGAATTTCAAAGGTCGTATTATCTATGGTAAAAACCTTGTAAACGTCGCCTTCCCGGATCTTTTCGGTCATATAAATTCCCCCTTTTCGAAATAAAAAATCCTCTACAACGGTTTTTCTGATACCATTATAGAGGATTTTTCGTTTTTTCGGGGCAACTTTTTGGACGAAAAAAGTCTACTGTTTGAAGCTCAGACAAATGCGCCGAGTTCTTCACGCTTATTGCAGCCCGCCTTGTTCATTGCGTCGTACACCGCCTTTTTCGCCATAGATACGCTGATACACAGCTGCTTTGCAATCTCGGCATTGGATAGACCGAAGGCGGCGAGCCGCGCGATCTCGCGCTCACGGATCGTAAAGGAATTATTTACGGTTCTTGAGAGCAAGGAGTTGTGGAGCCTTGTCCAACCGTCAAGCAGACCGCGATGGAGCTCCTTATATTTCTTGCACGACACGGGATCAATGAGTGCTATACGGTCGTCAAGGAGCGAATCGAACTGCCTGCGATGCTCGGCAAGGATACCGAGGAGCTTATCGGGCAAAGCAAGCTCGATGGCTTTATCAATATGTACGACGGCACTCTTATCGTCACCGGTCTGATGGTATGCGATCGCCACGAGCAGACGGAGATAGATCTCGGGGATCACCGTTTTCTCTACCTGTGTCTGAACGATCATCGGCTCTACGATATACGGCATGGTCTTCATCAGTCCAAGTCCCGACACGTCCGAAAGCGTGAATTTATTTTTTGCCATATCCTGCGCGTATATGAGCAGGTATTTAATGTAGAAAACTCTCGCGGCGGGATGAGAGTCGGTTGGCAGATGCCCGAACCGTCCTTTCGCGAACCACTCGGGATAGCTCGAAATATCTCTCACCGCGCTATCAACGCAGGCAATGGAGAGCCCCATGATCTCCTTATCGATTGCATTTTTAGCAGGAGCTTCAAAGATGTGCATCTTTGCTTCACGCCAAAGGTGAATATCTCCGTTCCACATAGCGGCAAGCGCTAACAGCATACCGCCGGCATTCACCGCGTAAAACCCGGAGCGTGAGCGCAAGAACTCCTTTGAATGAGCAATTACCTTATCTATTTCGCCTCGGCTATATGCGATCTCAGCGGCAAACAACGCCTGTGCTTCGGGATGATCCGCAAGGGATTCTATGACCTTCTCTGCCGAGCCCGGCTCAGTATAAAGATCCGTCATATCGAGGAACGGGGATTTTCGCGGCATTCTGACAGACTGACCGCCATCTTCCGTTTTTTCTACCTTTATATAATTTTCAGCCATTTGGTGATCCTCCTTCTCCTGTATTGTCGTTTTTCTCGGAGCACGTTTTGCATACTCCGTCCGGATCGGTGCAATCAAAGCACCCGTCACATACCCACCGATAGCAACGGCGGCACTGATTGAAGCTGAGCGCTATAAGCTGTGTGGAATTTGCTTTTGCTCGGTTGAATGCTCGTTGGCTCAGCTTATTTGCTTTGCCGATCTTGCATCTTGCGAGGGTTCTCGCTCCCCGACAGAACAGCGGTATTTTCTCGCCGTAGATCTTCTTGCCGCATATCTCACAGGCAACCAAAAACCGCAAAGCTTCCGCATCGGCTTTTACCTGTTTATAAAGCTCTTTCATATTGCACCTCCGTTTCTGAAAAATTGTTAGTAAAATATTTTCTTTCGTCTTGAATTATTCAAGGTTTTTTGATATAATTATTGCAAGCAAGTCTAACCTTACATCTTACATTTTACTGATTTTTTCAGATTTGTATATCCCACGATGGTGGGGTTTTTCGCAAATCCCCTCCAAAAACGTGGGGTTTTTCGCAAAAAACGTGGGGGGGTGCTCCGAAAACAGACCGATTTTTCAGCTTCGGGAGGATGCCGATTATGAATCATTCGATTTTGATAGAAAACCAAAAAAGAAGGAGAGACGTTCCGCTGTGGATGCTCGTCTGCTTTGCTATGTTTACCTTTTGGCAGATGGGATTTATCTATTATTTCCTTGAGCCGTCCGCGGCTCTTGACGGAAAGATCCCGATCGACATTAACGTAGATTACGGCACTCTGCTAACGGCGGCGTGTTACGTGCTTGGTATCCTTACGATGATCTTTTTACCGAGGATTATCGTGTGGGCGCAGAGAGTAGCAACGGGCGTTGCGCTTCTTTCGGCACTCGGTTTCTTTCTTCCTCTGCCGGATGATATTTTGCGCCTGAACGTCTACTTACAGATATTCTGCTGCTGTTTGATGATCAGCTTTGAGACCTTCCTTATCGTCAACTGCTTTACCGAAAAAAGCAGTATCAAGTATCTGACCTTTGGCTACGGCATATCGGTGTTTCTGATTGCTTTGGTTCAGAACGAGATCGTATCCATCCCGTTCTCCACCTTCCGCTACGCTATGGTTGCCGCTCTCGTACTTTTGTTTATCTTCTTCCTCCGTAGCCCTGCGGGCAAGGAGCACCTGCCGCGATTCGTAAAAAAGAACGACGGTCTTATCCCGCCGAAAAAGATGATGTGGGGTACGTATCTTCTTATGTTCATTATTGCCCTGATGGGCGTTGCAGGCCCCGCGATCGCAGGCAAGGTAGAGCACGGCGTTTCCATTATGTATCTGGTCTTGGCTCTTTCCTGCTTTACGATGTATTTGCTCCACAAAAAAGCGAACGTTCATCCCTTCCGACTGATGCCCGTATTCGTTGGACTTGGCGGACTCGGCTTTCTCTTGATGCTCATTGCCACATACGTTCCCGCGCTCGCCTACGTTGCCTGTGGACTTATTGGATTCGGTATGGCGGCTTGTATGCTCGCTCCGTTACACGGCGTACCGATCATGAAATCCTATCCGTCGAAGTACATACCTTGCGCCATCATCGGACTTGCGCTCTCAGCGGTTCTCGTTCACGCCGTCATTGCCGAGATATTCCTCGGCGCGCCTATTGCGCTGTACGTCTTTTATGCGGTGATCATGGGTGTGCTGATATTCGTATATACTCAGGTGGAGCCGTTCCTTCTCTTTGCGCTACGCCGCAGAATTCCCGACGGTGAGACGGTTCCCGCTACCGAGGAAACCGTTGATAGTGAAGAAGCGCTCGCTAAGCCCGAAGAAACGAACGATCCTCTCTCGGTTCTTGCAAAGAGAGAGCGAGAGGTTGCAGAGCTTATCTGTCTTGGATACCCCAACCGAGATATTGCCAAGATGCTCTTTATCTCCGAGCACACGGTCAAGGATTACACGAAGAAGATCTATCCCAAGCTCGACGTGCACAGCCGTATGGAGCTTGCCGCGCTCGTCAACAGATATCAGACCAAATAAGATACCCTATTTTCTCAATGGAAAGGAGCGATCTGCCTATGATCCTTGCCGACAGACTGAACCGAATTATTGAAGAACAAAATCTTACGAAAAAGGAATTTGCCGAGAAGATGGGTATCACGGAGCAATACGTGTATCTGCTTACGGGCAACTCAAAAAAGCGTCCCGACAAAATCGCACCCGCGCTTGCAAAGCTCATAGCCTTGGAATTTGGTTATGACGCCGAGTGGATCCTGCACGGAAACCAAGGGACGGTATAAATACAAAAACAGGGCTATCTCAAGCGAGGTAGCCCTATTCCGTTTAAAGCTATTCAATTAATGTTTCTATCGCAATCTGCATACCAAGCTTGAAGGCATACTCAAAGATAGCAGCTTCCGCCAAGCTCATATACTCGCTCCAACAATCGTGAAACTTTTCGAAGATCTCCTTCTGCTCGTCGGTGAAGCTTTTCTCCAAGTCCTCGTGGTGTCGTGACATATAACCGAGCAGTTCCTTCATTTCCTTGGAGTTGGTTCGGCTATCCTCTTGCGGTATGATGTTCCCGTGCCAAAGCTCGTTGATGATCGACTTCATTGATAGATTACCTCCCGCAAAACGATTTCTTCCGCGCTTGCTTTAATGTTGTTCATCTCGGCAACCCATTTCAGGGCATCAGAAGCCTTTAATTCTTCGTCTATGCCGCGTTCGCGGGCAAGGTTGGCAACTATGGCTTCTACCATTTCATTGGCTTGTACGTCGATTTCGTGAAGATGTGCGTTGAGCTTGTCTTCCGTGAGAAATGTGGTGTATGTACCTCTTTTGTGCTGCTTGATATAGTCGCGGTGAAGGAGTCCGTATTTGCCAATTTTGTGTTCTTCCTGCTCGGAGATTTCAAGCATCGGGTAGTATTGCTCGCCTTTGAGTTCATATTTGTTGCCGTTTTGAGTGATGTGCTTTTCCATAATCATATTCCTTTCAAGTGTTGATTTTACTTGAAAACATAAGGCTTTAGGCACGTTTGGAATATGTATGGATAATGTCGAAAACAATCAGTTTCGTTATGAATATCCGTACCAAAAGAAAACGGAAGCAGATTTCTGCTTCCGTTTTCTTTTGGTCGGAGTGACCTCTGAATCGGCTTGGTTTGCATACCCATCAAGGACTCGGATCTATAAGGTTTTGAGAGGCAAACGATTGTATAAACTGCGTCAAAAAGACTTGCAATATCTTAACGCAAGTTCGCATTCGCCCGCGTAGAGCGCGTCAAGCTCGCTTGTAAGCGGCAAGCGGTGCGAATCTTCGCCGTGGGCGAATACCTTGTCACTCCGACCATGATAACGGGACAGCGTATAAAATCGCTGTCCCGTTATTATTTTTTGGTTCTATAATAAATGTTGGTTTCACCCCAACATTTATTATAGAACCCTTTTATCATACTTTTCATAGATTGTACCTCCTGTTAGCCGGGCAACATACCACAGAAGAGAGAGAACATCCGGCACTTTTGCAAAAATAAATTCGGGCTTTTTTTACGGGGCTTTTCTTTGACTTCTGCGACGCAGATATTGAGGGGCGATCTGCGAATATAGATTTGGGGAATATTCTTGATTCGTTCGTCGAAAATGTTCCCCAAGAGATCATTCAATTATTGTTTACCATCAGCTTTAAAGGTTCTATAACATTGATCTTTTAGGAAATCTTTTATTGACTTAACATCGATATCCTCATAATATCTTACCAATAGCTGCTTGAATTCGGGAACGATACTTTCGGGAACTACCATAAGCCCCGCACCGTGAGCTACGAGATAATGGTTGGCAAATATAATTGCCGTTCTCTTATTGCCGTCGTTAAATATCTGTGTTTTCATAACGTACAGAGCAAGTTCGATTGCGATATCAAGCGGAGAAGCATCTGCGGTAACGATTTTGTCAATTTGCTCCTTTACCTCGTATTCAATCGGAAGAGGAGGAATATAGCTTGAACCTCCAATTTTTACGGGAACACCTCTGATTCTTCCGCCCTCGTGATAGAAGCCCTCGTTAACAAGGCGAGCAATATATTGGCATACGTAATAGCTTGTAGGAGTCCCCACAACATCTTTATCAAGTACGAATTCCCACGCATGCTTTAAATTTAGTATTTTTTGAACATCCTCTGCGCTTACATTGTTGACCTTACCGTTTTCTATAATCAGCTCTGTGTCCGGAAAGGTAGTTGACACGCCTTCAAGCACAGCTTGATCGTAAATGATGGATTTCATATTTGCTCTAACGCAATCCATATTCAAAATCACGTCGGGCGCAAGTTCCTCATGGCTATATCCGAGAGCTGCAAGCTCCTTTTCTATTGCACGGATTTGCTTTTTAAGTTCTCGCGCTTCTTTGACTCCGCGGAGAAGAGTTTGATGCAGTTCTTCGGAATAAAGACCAACGTAGGTAGATTTAACCTTACCTGCATCACGTTTACGAATGTAGAGGTATTTTTTGCCTGAGTTCTCTTTGATATCAATGGAACCCTCGTAAGGTATCAAATTCAGTCTTGCCTGATACTCAGCTTTGGTTCTTAACAAATCTTGTATCTTTTCAAAGTTGTTTTGCATAGCAATCTCCTTTTGGGGAACATTCGTTTATTTATTTTATCATAAAGTTCCCCAAATTGCAAGCATTTATTCAAATATTATATTCTTTTTTTCATCGGACGTTTTCTTTGTCTACTGCACACCAATTTTTGCGTTTTGACGGAAGGCGGTTGCATACCGCTATACGGATGCGGTATATTGCGTTAAGCTCGTCGTGTTCGCCCGACGAGTAGCAAACCAATCCCATGAAGTATGGGATACGAACGGCAGAAGAAAAAACTTGACAGGGGGTGAACCGTTTCGTCACCTGACGGTATGAGTTGGCTATAATCGCGGCTTGGTTTTTGGGACGAGAATTCGGCTTTGACCACATCTTTGACCATCCGGCGTCCAGGACTGCTCGGAAACAGTGCTTACAAGATCATCGGAATGCATTGTTTTCGGGGGCTGAGTCATTTCGCGCAGAACAAAAACACACGGAATAAGAAAACGAGAAACGCAGACTTCTTACATTACCATAATGCCACCCTACGGGCGAGAATCGCTTGTAGAGTGGCTATTTAAGGAAGAAATCCTTGCGGATTTCATTTTTATGTGTGTTTTTAGCCGCGCTCACGACACTTACCGTACCTTTGTACGGCTACAGTGTCGTGAGCGCGGCTTCTGCATCTGAATGAATCAGCCCCGGAGTGAGCACTGAATTGGCTTGGCTTGCGCAGCAAATGCAAGCTCGCACCGTTTTACCGTTTAAACACGGTTTTCAAAATCGTACCGATCTTGGGAGGCATGCCGTAAAGAAGGACGCCAACACGGTAGATCCTTGCGGAAAGGATGCCGATACCGATCGTAGAACCGATGAGAATTGCAATCGAAGCAGCAATTTCATACCATGCCACCGTGCTCATACAGATCCTCGTAAACATAGCCATGGGTGAAGTGAACGGGATATATGAGCATACGATCATTGCGGTGTTATCCACGGAGCCTGAGCTCATCGAGAACATAACCACCATGAATGCAATAATAAAGAGGAACGTGATCGGCATCACCGAGGTATTGATATCTTCAAGCTTGGATGCCGTCGAGCCAATCGCACCAAACATAAACGCATAGATAAGGAAGCCAAGCACGAAGAATACGATCAGATAGATAAAGAGCTCAATCGGAATATCGAATATGGAAGCGATCAAGGGATTGGAAAGAGCTTCCTTGTTTACGTTGTAAAGCAGTATTGCCGTACCAAACACGAGAACGAGCTGAGAAAAGCCTGCAATACACGATGCAAGCACCTTACCAAACATCATACTCGTGGGCTTGGCGCTTGTTACGAGGACCTCCATAGCTCTTGAGCTCTTTTCGGTGGCAACGTTGGTGGCAACCATCTGTCCGTAAAGAAGAATGACCATGTAGAGAGCAAAGATCATGATGTAGGTATAGAAGAAATTCTGCATCTGATCCTTGCCGAGTGTTTCGGTGTCGCTTTCGATCCGAACGGACATGATCTCTCCCGCCTGCTCGGGTGTAAGTCCGTTCTGCACCATAGCACTCACACGGTATACCTCTTGCAATACGGTGTCTGCAATGGCGGTATTGCTATCGTACATCGAAAGATTGTTTACGTAATAAGTATAGGAGGAGGCGCTGTTCATGACAAAAGCGCACTCCGCATTGCCCGATATGATGTTCTCCTTCAATTCGTCAACGCTGCCTTGTGCAACCTTCACGTTATAATCGGCAAAAGCGCTTGTGAAATATTCTTTTACAATGGCAGAGAGGCTTTCATCCTCGGCATAAACAAGCATTGTAGGAAGGTCGGTGGAGATCACGTCCCCCTCATCCTCCGATTCAAACGCCGCTATGATATTGGGAATGAACATGACAACGGCAATGGCAACAACGAGAAATATCGTAATTCCAACAAACACCTTGTTGCGGAGATATCCTTTAAGCTCAAATTTCAGTATTTTACCAAACTGTTTCATCGCTTCCCTCCTTACACCTGCGCGCCTGCGTGCTCTACGAAAATATCGTTGAGGGATGGCTCAAATACCTTTACCTCGTCAATATCGTAGCTTTCCACAAGTCGTTTCATCATAGACTGCTTTTGGTCGGGACTTGTCAGTCGGATGAGCAAGCTTCCGTCCTCGCGCTCGGTGCAAGCTTCGCCCAAGTCTGCTTTGATCTGCTCGGGGCTCGTGGTGCTAACAACGATCTTATCGCGCGGATAGGCTCTCTTGATTTCGTGGAGATCTCCGCTGATAGCCACCTTGCCTGCATGGATGATGGCGATGCTGTCGCAAAATTCCTCTATGTAGCTCATCTGATGGCTGGAAAACAGAACGATCTTTCCCTTTGCGATCTGTTCCTTTACCACGTCCTTGAGAAGCATGGCATTCACGGGATCAAGTCCCGAAAAGGGCTCGTCGAGGATGACGATGTCGGGATCGTGCGCAAGCGCGGTAATGAGCTGGATCTTCTGCTGATTGCCCTTGGAGAGCGTATCCAGGCGTTTGTTACGGTATTCGGACATACCGAGTCTTGAGAGCCAATAGTCAACGGCGCGCGTGGCATCCTTGGTGCTCATCCCCTTCAGCTCCGCAAAATATACAAGCTGATCTATGATGAGCTTTTTCGGATAAAGTCCCCTTTCTTCGGGAAGGTAGCCGATGCCGATCTTGTCGTAATCAATAGGCTTTCCGTCGATCAGAACCTCGCCGCCGTTCGCCGAAAATACGTTCATCAAAATACGGATAGACGTGGTTTTGCCCGCACCGTTTCTGCCAAGCAGACCAAACGCGCGTCCCCCCTCTGCCGTGAAGGATACCCCCTTGAGGACTTCTTTCTCACCAAAGGATTTGTCAATGTTTTTCAGTTCAAGTATCATGTTCCCTCAACCTCTGTTTCCTCACTTGTGCGAACAAGCTTTTCAAAAGCACTTACCTTGAAAGTGCTTCATCAATCGCCCTTGCCGCCGTCTTACCTGCCCCCATTGCCGAGATCACCGTAGCTGCGCCTGTGACCGCATCACCGCCGGCATATACCGCGTTTCTCGATGTCAGCCCGTCCTCGTTCACGACAATGCCGCCGCGACGGTTCACCTCAAGTCCTTCGGTGGTGGACTTGATCAGCGGATTGGGAGAGGTTCCGATCGCCATGATGACCGTGTCAACGTCGATCGTGAATTCGCTGCCCTCAACCGCTACGGGACGCCTTCTTCCGCGTTCATCGGGTTCTCCAAGCTCCATTCTGATACAGGTCATGCCCTTGACAAACCCGTTTTCGGGATCTCTCCGATCATCCGGATTGCTGTAACCGAGAATTTCGGTAGGACTGACAAGCAGAGAAAACTCAATTCCCTCCTCCTTGGCGTTCTCAACCTCCTCGCGTCTTGCGGGCAGCTCGTCCATAGAACGGCGGTAAACGATATATACCTTCTCGGCACCCAAACGAAGCGCGGTTCTTGCCGCGTCCATCGCAACGTTTCCGCCGCCGACAACAGCAACCCTGCCGCCCTTCATAATAGGCGTTTGCGGCTCATCAAGGTAAGCCTTCATCAGATTGCTTCTGGTCAGGAATTCATTTGCCGAATAAACACCCTTGAGTGATTCGCCGGGAATGCCCATGAAGTTGGGAAGTCCCGCTCCCGAGCCTATGAATACCGCCTCATACCCCATTTCAAACAGCTCGTCGACCGTCAAGGTCTTACCGATCACTACGTTGGTCTCGATCTTAACGCCCAGCTGCCTAAGGGCTTCCACCTCTTTTGCTACGATCCGCTTGGGAAGACGGAATTCGGGGATGCCGTAAACAAGCACGCCGCCTGCGGTATGAAGCGCTTCAAAAACGGTCACCTCGTATCCCTTTCTTGCAAGATCCCCCGCGCAGGTAAGTCCCGAGGGACCGGAACCGACAATGGCAACTCTGTGCCCGTTGCTCACGGGACGCGCCGGCACCTCTGTAGAGAAGGTGTTGTGCCAATCGGCTACAAAGCGCTCAAGGCGACCGATACCGACGGACTCGCCCTTGATTCCGCGCACACACCTGGATTCGCACTGCGTTTCCTGCGGACAAACTCTGCCGCAGACTGCGGGGAGAGACGAGGACCTTGTGATCACCTGATATGCCCCCTCAAAATCTCCCTCTTTGATCTTGGATATAAATTCCGGAATGCGGATCTTGACAGGGCATCCGTCAACGCAAGGCATATTCTTGCAATTAAGACATCTCATTGCTTCGTCGATTGCGGTCGCCTCGCTATATCCGAGCGCAACCTCATCAAAATTATGCGCTCTGACCTTTGCATCCTGCGTGGGCATCACGTTTCTTGAAGGACTCATATTTGTCTTTGCCATCTTACTCTCCCACCTTCCCAAAAAGATTACAGGTGGCTTCATAAGCGTGACGCTCAAATACACCGTACATTCCGCCCCTGGACATAGCCTCGTCGAAATCGACCTCATAGCCATTGAAATCGGGGCCGTCAACGCAAGCAAACTTAGTCACCCGCTCGCCGTCAACGTTGAGCGTAAGACGGCAACCGCCGCACATTCCCGTGCCATCGATCATAATGGGATTCATAGACACCGTCACGGGAGTACCGAAGGGCTTTGCCGTTGCCACTACAAACTTCATCATGATAAGGGGACCGATGGCAATGATCTGATCGAATTTTTCGCCCGCCTCAAGCATTTCCTTCAGCGGAACGGTCGCGTTGCCGTGCTCACCGTAAGAGCCGTCATCGGTCATGATGCGCAGAGTGTTCGAGCAAGCTCTGAATTCATCCTCAAGGATAAGAAGGTCCCGACTTCTGAATCCGATAATGCTTGTAACGTCCGCGCCCATCTCATGAAGCGTCTGTGCGATCGGCATAGCGATCGCGCACCCTACACCGCCGCCAACGACGCATACCTTCCGCAATCCGTCAAGGCGCGTTGCAACGCCGAGAGGGCCGACAAAGTCCTGAATATATTCGCCCGCTTCCTTGCAGGAGAGCTTCTTGGTAGTACCGCCAACCACTTGGAAAATGATCTTAACGGTTCCGTTTCCTTTGTTCACCCCCGCAACGGTCAAGGGAATTCTCTCACCGTCCTCATCCACACGAAGGATGATAAACTGTCCGGGACGTGCCTTGTTTGCCACAAGAGGCGCTTCTATCTGAAGCTGCACCACCGCTGTATTCAATACTTTTTTGTCAACTATTCTGTACATTTCTGTTCACCACTCCCAAAACAGAGATTTGCTTGCGATATTTTCTTCTCAAATCACACAGCTTTGTAATAAATTTCTTACGAGCTTATAAGCTTATAGACTTCTTTTCAATAAGCTTCTGCCATATCCGTTACATTGTATCACAAAAATGCGGAAAATTCAAGATGCAACCCATAAAAACCCATAAAAATTAAGGCTCTCCCATTGCAAAAAGCGCAAAGCTGTGGTAAAATATAAGGGTAGGCTTCAATACAAGCATTGAACCGTCACACGCGCGCCTGCGCGCGGTCGGCGGCTGTATTTTGGGAGGAACAGTTATGAATTATGACGTGATCATCATCGGCGCAGGTCCCGGCGGTATTTTTTCCGCGTATGAGCTCAGTCTGAAAAAGCCGGAGCTCAAGATCGCTGTTTTCGAGGCGGGGCATGCGCTTGCAAACCGCCACTGCCCCATCGACGGGGAAAAGATCAAGAGCTGCATCGGATGCAAGTCCTGCTCGATCATGAGCGGCTTTGGAGGTGCCGGCGCCTTTTCAGACGGCAAATACAACATCACCAACGATTTCGGCGGCACGCTTTACGAATACGTCGGCAAAAAAAAGGCGCTCGATCTGATGCGCTACGTGGACGAGATCAATCTGCGCTACGGCGGCGAGGGGACGAAGCTCTATTCCACCGCAGGAAGCAAGTTCAAGATGGAATGCATCCGTCACGACCTGCATCTTCTGGACGCCTCGGTGCGTCATCTCGGCACAGACATCAATTACGTCGTGCTTGAAAACCTTTACGATCTTCTCAAGAAAAAGGTAGACTTCTTCTTTGATACCGCGGTGGAATCGGTGGCAGCCATCGAGGGAGGCTATGAGATCCACAGTGCCGATCATTCCTACACCTGCAAAAAATGCATCATTTCCGTGGGACGGAGCGGCAGCAAGTGGATGGAAAAGGTTTGCCGTGAGCTCGGCATTCCCACAAGCTCCAACCGCGTGGACATCGGTGTGCGTGTGGAGCTTCCTGCCGAAGTATTCGCGCACCTGACGGACGAGCTTTACGAGAGCAAGATCGTCTACCGCACCGAAAAATACGGCGACAAGGTCCGCACCTTCTGCATGAACCCCAAGGGCGCAGTCGTCAACGAAAACACAAACGGCATCATCACCGTCAACGGTCACAGCTATGAGGATCCCGCTCTGCAAACGGGAAATACAAACTTTGCGCTTCTTGTCGCAAAGCATTTTTCCGAGCCCTTCAAGGACTCCAACAACTACGGCGAATCGATCGCAAAGCTGAGCAACATGCTCGGTGGCGGCGTCCTTGTCCAGCGCTTTGGGGATCTGATCCGCGGAAAGCGCTCCACGCAAAGCCGCATTGACGAGGCGTTCATCACCCCTACCCTCAAGGCAACCCCGGGAGATCTGAGCCTGGTGCTCCCCAAGCGGATACTCGACGGCATCATCGAAATGATCTACGCGCTGGATAAGATCGCCCCCGGCACTGCCAACGACGACACGCTTCTTTACGGCGTGGAGGTCAAGTTCTATAACGTAGAGGTCGTGGTCAACGAAAATCTCGAATCCCTTTACAAGGGGCTTTACATCATCGGTGACGGCAGCGGCATCACGCACTCCCTCTCTCACGCATCCGCAAGCGGCGTTCACGTCGCACGCAGCATCATAGGAAACGAAGCGTAACCAAACGGGACTCGAACCCATGAGCCTCTCGACGATCAATTTCCGCGCCTTTTTGCGTGACTCGGTTTGAAAAGTCCACACTTTCCTGCACCTCGTCCCACAAAAATTCATCGAAAATTGATTCGCCGAGAGGTGCGAAGCAGTTTTGAGAGAGCAAACGGTTCGGAGAAACAAGGAAAAAAGGCGAAGCAATATAAGATATTGCGAGTCTTTTTGACGCGGTTAATCCAAGCGTTTGCCTCTCAAAACCTCGTTGGTTCGAATCCCGTTTGGTTAAACACAAATCAAAAAGAGACGCGCACGTACTCACGTCAGGTACGCGCGCGTTTCTTTTTATTTTTCAGAAAACATTATATTGACGGCACCGATGCCGCTCTCGATCTCCACGGAATTTCCCGTGTCCGTGCTGCTTCCGAAATCCGAAACCGCCGCTCCGTCAACGGTAACGGCGCCGATTCCCTTGTCGATATCGACAGCATAATCCTCACGCTTGCCGATCAGGGTGATGTCAGAGGCACCCACCCCAAGCTCCAATTCATTTTCTCCGAAAAGTGCCGCAGAAATTCTCAGCGCTCCAACGCCCGTTTCGAGGTGCAGATTCCGAATGCTCCCGCCGCCGACCGTGATCCTTCCGGCGCCACCTTCAATATCTGCCCGTGTAGTGATGTCCAGGGCTTCAAGCTCCACGTCTCCCGCACCGAGCTGCATCGCAAGCGTTTTTGCCGACAGAGCGACTGCCTTCATTTTGGCAGCCCCCGTCGTGATCCGTACGTCTTCAAACACAGCGTCCTTCGGAATATAAAGCGTCAACTTTCCATCCGTACGGTTGAACGCGCTCTTGGTTTCATCAAGAACAGAAAGAACGCCGTCCTTCTCCGAAACGGAAAGATACTTCAGATTGCTTTCCACCGAAAAAGCCTCTCCGTGCCGAACAGTAAATTCAGCAGCCGACACCGAGATCCTCAGAGAATGCACCTCGGAGGCGACCTCGTATACCTTGGACTCCTTCAAAACGCCCGATCCGCGGCATCCCGTCAAGGACAGGATCAAGAGCAGTACCGAGACAAGGGCGATCATTTTTTTCATTGTCATCCTCTTCAAGCCTCCTTGACAAGCTTCCCACACATGTGCGCGGGTGTCAACCTTAAAAGAAGGGTTTTGCTTGCAAAGCTGTCGATCTCCCCTTGGATGTACGCCTCGTCATCCGTAAACTTGCGGCTCAGCGCTCTTGCTATGCGGATCACAGTGTCCGTATCGTCGATGATCTCGATCCGTCCGAACACGATCACGCTCCGCACGCTGTATGCCCACTCTTCCGCGGCGCGCGTTCCGCGCTCGCATACGGATACCTTATCCGAGCGAAGAAGGGACTCCTCACGGTGTCCGCCTCTCCCGCAATGGAAATAGATGCAACCGTCCTCTGCGTGATAGAAGTGATTCATCGGCATGGCGTAGGGATATCCCTCATCTCCGTTGACTGCAAGGATTCCGCGCGTCTCGCGCGTCAGGACCTCTATGCATTCCGCATCTGTTATCTGCTTGTTTTTCCGCGTCAGATCCCTGAACATAGTATATCTCTCCTCTGTGACACAAATACGCCGCCCCTGTGCGCGCTTTTTGCCACCCGTACAGTCTTATGCGTCCGCTTCATCCGCGGGAGCTTCATCCGCGGTAGCTTCTTCGGCGGTCTTGTCCGCGTCGGCTGCGGTGCTCTCCCCTGCTGCCGTCTCCTCTGTGGGATCGGTCTCTGCCTCCATCGCCGCGCGCGCCGCCTTTTCCTCCGCCGCCTTTTGCTTCGCAAGAGCGATCTGTACCTTGATATCGCGCACGTCTGTCTTTGCCGCTTCCACGCAATCGATCGCGAGAGCGACCTTCTTCGACAGATCCTCCTCACCCGTAAAATGCAGGTACGCGGTGCGTCCGAGGATCGTATAAGCCTCCTCCAGCTTGTTCTGCGCCACGGAAAGCTTCACCTGAAGGGATGCCATATCCGCCGTTTGATTGATCTTTTTTGCCGTGCGGCTCGCGATGCGCTTCACACTGCCGTATACCTCGTTCCAATCCATAAAAAACCGTCCTTTCCGCGCCGTAGCGCTTTGCAAGTGATATCAATAGTATATCCCTTTTTCGTCCGCTTGTCAACCGCATAAGGGAATTTTTTCGGGGAATACTGTTTGCAACGAAAATAAAAAAGGAGAAAACGATGGACAAAAAAACCTATGCACGCTTTGCCGATGCCCACGCACCGCACTCCCCGATCCTGAAAAACTGCATCCTCGCCTTTCTCATCGGCGGCATCATCTGCACCCTCGGAGAGGGGCTTGGCACGCTTTATACGGAGCTTCTCCATTTAGAGAAGGAAACGGCAGGAACACTCACCTCGGTCTCTCTGATCCTTCTTTCGGTTGTTCTGACCGCCCTCGGGATCTATGACCGCATCGCAAAGCATGCGGGAGCGGGAACGCTCGTTCCCATCACAGGCTTTGCCAACGCCGTCTCCTCCCCCGCCATCGACAGCCACTCCGAGGGGCTTGTGCTTGGCGTGGGGGCTAAGATCTTTACCGTGTCGGGGCCCGTCATCCTTTACGGAGTGCTTGCAGGCGCGGTCTATGGGACCGTTCTTTGGTTTTTGGGGCTTTTCGGGATCTGAAAAAACAGCGGGGGTGAGTCCAAAATGCGTTTTCGCATTTGACTCACCCCTTTTTCTTTGCAACTGCTGAACGAATGGAAAGACAGCAAGATTTTTCCAAAAGCAATGCAAAGGGACTTTTGGCATTTACATATCAAAAGTCCACTTGATTACCTTCCGGGAGGTGAAAAAAGCCTTCTCCTGTGGGAGAAGGCGTCCATTCACACGCATACCGTAGGGGCGTTCTGCGAACGCCCGCGGGCGAACACAGTTCGCCCCTACCGAGTTTCCTATCATTTTAAGGGCTTACGCCTTTCATTAAGACAGTCGAAACACCGCATTTGTAGCCACAGATGAGAATTTAGTGAAGTTTTCTCTCCCGCGAAAGTGAAGTCGCTATGCAGTGAACTCCTATTTCTTAGGATTCCCCCGTGTAAACAGACAGGCGATAAAGGAGAACACCAGCGCCGCGGCGATCCCGCCCGCGGCGGCACGGAGCGCCCCCGTCAGAGCACCGAGCAGCCCCTCCCCGGCAACCGCCTCACGCACCCCCTTTGAGATAAGATAGCCAAAGCCCGAAAGCGGCACCGTAGCCCCCGCGCCCGCAAAATTCGCAAGCGGCTCGTAAACCCCAAGCGCCCCCAACGCCACCCCTGCCACAACGTAGACCACAAGGATCCGTGCGGGGGTGAGCTTCGTGCGGTCGATCAGGATCTGCGCGATCACGCAAAAGGCGCCGCCGACCAAAAACGCCCGTACGTATGGCATCAAGACGTCCATTCGTTTTCCTCCTTTTCCTTGAAATACCGTGGGGAAACGATCTCCAACAGATGCGCGATCCCCGCGATCCCCTTCCCCTGCTTGAGGCTGTCGGGACTCATCATAGCCCCCGTGCCGAGAAAAAGGATGCGATCCCACTCCCCTGCACAGAGTTTCGGCAAAAGGTGTGATGCCAGAACCGTTGCGGAGCAGCCGCAGCCCGAGCCGCCGCCGTGCACGTCCTGACGAACTCTTTCGTAGATCAGACATCCGCAATCCGTATAGCGCGCCCCTAAGGGGTAGCCCTCGGCGCGCATGAGGTCTCCCAGGATCGCACTTCCCTCAAAGCCGAGATCCCCCGTCACGATCAGGGAATAATCCTCGGGGCGAGAGCCGCAGCCCTCAAAAAAGCGTTTGAGCGTATCTGCCGCCGCGGGTGCCATGGCAGCTCCCATGTTGGAGGCATCCTTCACTCCCATGTCGATCGCGCGCCCGATCTGCGCACGCGTGACCACCGCATGTGCTCCCCCTCTCACTGCCCGCTCTGTCAGAAACGCCCCCGCACCCGTCACCGTCCACTGCGCGGTGGGAGAGCGCTGTGCACCGTATTCCACGGGTGTGCGGAACTGACGCTCCGCCGAGCAATAATGGGAGGAGGTCACCGCACCGCAAAGCGGGAAGATATCGTGCGTGACGAAAAGTGACGCCAGCATCAGGCTTTCTGCCGCAGTCGAGCACGCGCCGTACAGACCTACGAAGGGCGTGTCAAAAGCAAGAAGACCATAGGAGGAGCCCACGCACTGATTGAGCAGATCCCCCGCGAACAGCGCTCCCACGTCCACATCGCGCACCCCCCTTTTGGAAAGTGCTACGTTGAAGGCAAGGCGCTGCATCTCACTCTCGGCATCCTCCCACGTATCCTTTCCGAAGCGGTCGCTTCCGTCACGAAGATCAAAGAGATCCCCGAGCGGTCCGTCCGCCTCCTTCCCGCCCACCGCGCTTGCGGCGGCGGTGATCGCGGCGTTCAAAGTGATCCATTCCCGTCTCATAAGCAGCCCCCTTCCGTTTTGATTTATCTTTCCCGCTGGGTGCCCTCTTGATACGAAAAAATATTTTATTTTTCCAACAAAAATCCCCTAAAAATTCATTGACAACCCTATAAATATATGTTATACTAATATATGAATATTTAGCAGTTGAACCGTACGGACAAAAAACACCCGTGCGGAGGACGCCACATAAAAAGAAAGGATAGAAAACATGAAAAAAAGAATTCTGGCATTGCTTTTGGCAGGTGTTCTGGCTACCTCTCTCGTCGCCTGTGTCGGCGGCGGAGAAAACGACCCCGACGATGAAACCGTCGACACCGAGAACGAGTCCTCCACCGACGACGAATACACCCCCTCCGAGGATGATCTTGAGGCAGACGATTTCTGGGTAGAGGAGACCGAGACGGTCTACACCCACTCCACCGCATATTTGCGCGAAGAGCCCGACGGCTCCTCCGATTCCATCACGACGATCTCTGCGGCAACCAAGCTCACCCGTACCAAGGTCAGCACCACGTGGAGCTACGTTGAGTATGCAAATGAGGAAGGCGAAACGCTGGAGGGATATATTTCCAACAACTACATCACAGAGACCGACATCACGGGCTCTGATTTCGAGCTTGTTACGGGCGGCTCTCAGGTCGTTTATTCCATCACCGAAACCTTGAACGTCCGTAAGTACCCCATCGCAGCGGAGTATTCCACCGTGATGGGCTACTACTCCATGAACGATGAGATCCGCGTCGTTGCCACCAACGGCACGTGGTTCAAGGTCAGCTTTGAGACCGATGAGGATACGGGAGAAACTCTTTACTACTACGTCAACGCAACCTTCGTTTCCACCGAGATTGGCGGCGATCCCGTTGCGGAAAACCCCTATGACGCACAGTTCATCGAGGTCAATCCTCCCAAGATCATGTACACCAACACCGCAGGACTGAATCTGCGCTCCGATCCTGTGATCTCCTCCTCCACCGTCATTATGAAGTTTTCCTCCGCGGGCATCAAGGTCTCCGTAAAGAAGGAGGGCAACGTCACCGATGAATACGGCGACGTTATGCGTTGGAGCTACGTGACCGCATTCCTCCCGCCCGAAAAGGACGGCGACCCCGCAACCACCAAGGAAGGTTATATCGCTTCCGAGTATCTGACGGAAAAGGCACTTCCCGACATCCGCAATCTCTCCCTTGCCGAGATCCTCAGCCTTTACCCCACCTTTACTTCGATCACTCCCATGAACATGTACGTTGTGAAGAATCCCGATGCGGACACCTCCGTGCGTCTGCGCGCAACGCCCGAATTGACCACGGGCGCCGTTGATTCTCAAACCAGCAACGTCATCGGATCTATTTCCACCAAGAAGGATGCGACCGTTCCTACCGCCTTCAAGGTCGTGGCTACCAACAACAAGGATTGGTACATCACCGAGAGGACCAACGAGAAGAACGTGACCTCCTACGCATTCATCACCTCCGATCCCCGTTACGTCACCTCCGATCCTGCGGGGAACGTAAAGATCACTCTGGAGAATCTCACCGTGGCATATCCCGGCTATCAGCTGCTGGATCAGCCTCTCACCATCACCGCAACCAAGACGGCAAACGGCTACTACACTCCGAACGTTGCAAAGACGGTTCCCTACCCGATGCAGGCAGGCGCACAGGCGTCTCTCGTTGCAATGGAAACGGGTACCGATCCCGTTTGGTACGTCATTCAGCACAACGGAACGCTTTACTTCGTTCCCATGTCCTCCTTTGCGTCTATCGAGAACGGTTGATCGATCTCGAAAATGAAATACGTTTCCAAGGGGCTGCCTCAGATCGATGATCCGAGGCAGCCCCTTGTGCTTTCGCCCTCCTCCGGGAGGAGGAAACCTTGCGGGCAAGTTTTCGTAGTGAGCAAAGCGAACGTTGGGAGAACACCGCTTGCGGTGCGGGGAGGAGTGCGCGTGCACGAACGAAGGTCAATGATACCCGTAGCAGATTTTTTGCGCAGCAAAAAGTCGGAAGGAGTAATAGCCTCCCTCTTTGAGGGAGGGGGACCACGAAGTGGTGGAAGGAGTAATAGCCTCCCTCTTTGAGGGAGGGGGACCACGAAGTGGTGGAAGGAGTAATAGCCTCCCTCTTTGAGGGAGGGGGACCACGAAGTGGTGGAAGGAGTTTCCCCCACGTGTCATCCC
>SVSZ01000134.1 GCA_015064025.1 Oscillospiraceae bacterium
CGACGCCACGTGCTATAGCGGGTGTCACTTGAAAACAGGCTCAGCATATATTCAGATGCGTAACGCGAGGATAAGGGGGATTCGTATTTGCTTGTCATATTCATTCTCCTTTTGTAGTGAGTTCTTTGTGGATCGCCATAGCCGCTGTTTTTCCTGCGCCCATAGCAAGAATGACCGTTGCGGCACCTGTCACAACGTCACCACCCGCATATACAAACGCCTTTGATGTTGCGCCATTTTCATCGGCAACGATACAGCCGCGCTTGTTCGTTTCAAGGCCCTTGGTCGTTTTCTTGATCAGTGGGTTAGGTGTTTGCCCAATGGAAACCACCGCAGTATCAATCTCTATGATATGTTCGGAGCCTTCAATGGTAACGGGACGTCTTCTGCCGCTTGCATCCGGCTCGCCAAGCTCCATGCTGATGACCTCGACACCCGTAAGCCATCCATTTTCATCTCCGATAAATTTCGTCGGATTTTGAAGAAGCAGGAACTCTACACCTTCTTCCTCCGCATGAAAGACCTCCTCCACTCTTGCAGGAAGCTCCTCTTTGCCTCGGCGGTAAATAATATATACGTTTTCTGCGCCGAGCCTTTTTGCGCTTCTCGCCGCATCCATCGCCACGTTACCGCCTCCGAACACAGCAACATTCTTACCAACGTACACCGGAGTATCGTATTCGGGGAAACGATAGCCCTTCATCAAATTGATTCTGGTGAGGAACTCGTTTGCAGAATAAACGCCGTTGAGGCTCTCACCTTCGATACCGAGGAAAGACGGAAGTCCTGCTCCCGAACCAATATACACCGCATCAAAGCCCATATTTTCCAAAAGCTCATCAATCAAAATTGTTTTTCCTATGATAGTATTTGTTTCTATCTTAACACCGATGCTTTTCAGCTTATCAATCTCGGTCTGCACGATAGTTTTAGGAAGTCTGAATTCAGGTATTCCGTACATCAGAACACCGCCCGCCGTGTGGAAAGCCTCGTAAATCGTAACGTCATAACCGAGCTTAGCAAGGTCTCCCGCGGCTGTAAGTCCGGAAGGACCCGAGCCGACAACGGCAACCTTTTTGCCATTCTTTTGCGGCTCTGTAAGCTTATCCTCTCCGTTTGCCATATGCCAATCGGCAACAAAGCGTTCCAGTCTTCCAATGGCAACGGGCTCACCCTTGATGCCTCGAACACACTTGGATTCGCACTGTTTCTCCTGCGGACACACTCTTCCGCAGACGGCGGGCAGTGCGTTGGTCTCGGTGATTTTCTCATAAGCCGCTTCAAATTCACCCTTAGCAACAAGAGAAATAAACTCGGGGATCTTAACGGCTACAGGGCATCCCGTCATACACGGCTTGTTTTTGCAATTCAAGCAACGCTGTGCTTCGTCGATCGCCATTTCTGCGGTATAGCCCGTCGTTACCTCGAAAAAATTCTTATTTCTAACACCGGGGGCCTGCTCCGGCATCGGATTCTTTTTCAGTGACATATTAGCCATTACGCTGCTCCTTTCCGTATATTCTGCAACGTCCATCGGTACAGGAACGCTTTTCCTGTTCCTTGAACATCTGTCCACGCTTCATAGCGGCATCCCAATCTATGAGATGACCATCGAAGTCGGGACCGTCAACGCAGGCGAATTTCACTTCTCCGCCAACGATGACACGGCATCCGCCGCACATTCCCGTGCCGTCGATCATAACGGGATTCATTGAAACGGTGGTGGGAACACCATATTCCTTGGTCAATCGACAAACCGCTCTCATCATCGCAAGAGGCCCGATTGCAATGACTTCATCAAATCGTTCTCCTGCGTCAAGTTCTTCCTTCAAGTGATCCGTTACAAATCCTTTTGTTCCGTTGGAGCCGTCGTCGGTCGTAATGATCAGCTTATCCGCCACAGCCTGCATCTCATCCTTGAGAATGATAAAATCCTCACTGCGAAAGCCCGTGATCACTGTAACAGACGCACCGAGTGCTTTCAGCTTTTTCGCCTGCGGATAAGCGATCGCTGTTCCCAGTCCACCGCCAATTACTGCAACCTTTTTCTTTCCTTCCAAAGGTGTAGGCATTCCCAAGGGGCCAGCAAAATCGAGGATACTGTCCCCCGTGCGGAGCTTTTGCATATCTCTCGTGGTTTTACCAACTGCTTGAACAATAATTGTGACCGTTCCCTTTTCTCTGTCAAAATCTGCAATTGTAAACGGTACACGCTCACCGTACTCATCAATGCGCAATATGATAAACTGTCCCGGTTCAGCCTTTCTCGCTACTGCGAGAGCATCGATCTCCATCAGAAAAACCTGTGTATTCAAATCCTTCTTATTGAGTATTTTATATGCCATTCGCGCCTCCACTTATCGAATCACAATGCTGTCGCGCTCGGGACCTACCGAAACGTATTTGATCGTACATCCAATCTCTTTTTCAATGAACATCACGTAATCCTGTGCCGCTTTGGGAAGATCCTCCCATTTGCGCGCTCCGCTGATGTCACATTTCCAGCCATCAAAATATTGTATAACTGGTTTTGCGTTTTTCAGTGCCGACGGGAACGGAAAACGATCTGTTTCCTTTCCGTCCAGAATGTATCTGGTACAAACGGGGATCTTATCCATATACGAAAGCACGTCGAGCTTGGTGAGCGCTATTGC
>SVSZ01000039.1 GCA_015064025.1 Oscillospiraceae bacterium
AAGGGCGGCAAAAGTGGCAAAGGCAATAGGCTTGAGTATACGAAAGCCAGCGGCTTGAGCCGCTGGCCGGTAGTATTGGGCTTTTAGCCCTTGTGCATACCACCCGTTTGACGGGTGGTTATGATTTCTGAATTTTCAGTTTACTTCGCTTGGTTCCTCTGCTGCCATGATTGCGTAGGCAATGGTTTTCGCCAAGATATCTTGCCCATCGGCGTTGGGATGGACACCGTCGGGAAAAGCGTAATCCTTACCCTGCGTTGCTTCGTGTGTGTCAATGATGATGGCGCCTGTTTCTTCGGCAACGTCTTTGAGAAGTGGGATAATGAGATTTTCGATGTTGACATTACTGATACCACCGTTTTCGGGACGGAAGGATACGGGCGGGAGAGCAATGAATATTTGTGGATCTCTTTCGAGGTTTTTGTACTCGTTGACAAGTGTGATCATGTCTGTTTTGTATTGCTCACCGTTGTCCGCTTTGATCCTATCTGCGTTCATTGATTTTGAATCATTTGTTCCAAGCATGATGACAACGATGTGAGGGTTGTTTTGCTTAGCGGCTTGATGCGCATCCTGATCGATGTATGCCAACGGCTTGGGAGGATTTCCGTCCAAACCCGCAGCATAGCCCGTGGATCCGCTGACGCCGAAGCCCTTGACATTGTATTCATCCAAAAGATGGTTGGACAAAAGCTTCCAATATCCGCCCGCAGTAATGCTGTCACCGATACAGGATACGTGAATGGTTGGGTAGTGGTCGCCGCAACGGGTACATTTATCATCGACGTAGTTGTGCCCTAAGGTTTTACCGGTTATTTTTTTACAAACACTACATCTGGGAGCTTCTGTGCAGGTTGCCTCGGAGGAATTGTGGGGAAGCTTGGTTCCCTCTGTGATTCCGCAAAGTGTACAGGTTTTCGGAGCGGTGCAGGTCGCTTCCGCGAAGGTGTGTGTGCAGACAGGCTCTGTCACGGGAATATCCTCCTTTGTATCGGATTCATTTGATGTGTCGGCAGAATCGGCAGAATCGGCAGAATCCGTCGATGCAGCTTCGGGTAGAGTAGGCTCTATATCGCATGAGAACATGGTAAACATAAGCGCTAGCATGAGCAATAGAATGCAGATTTTTTTCATGGAAGCTCTCCTTTAAAAAATATGATAAACGTTGGCGCTTGGGGACGAATGGATTATTCCGTGATTGGTTCGGTTTTGAGTATCGCTAAAACAGGCGTGATATCGTATAAAGGAACGATGATCTCAAAAGGGGTGCCCGAATGCGTAAAGCGGATGGAGTAGTAGCCTGTCATTGAGTAATTTTCATCATACTCATCTACCTTGTGCTTCTCTATCTTGTATTGCATATAATCCCCTCGGTTATAGGGGATATCCTTGTTCCAAAATTCGAAGGAAACCGAGCCATCCGATTTTACGACCGCTTCGATCTCTGAGATCGGAACTCCGATCACAGCGCTTCCGTAATAAAAGCAAAGGATGCCGTTTTCTTCAAAAACAGTTGCTTCATCGTTGGAGTATACGCTGTTTTTCTCGTCATCGTCTGCGGAATACATATCTGTGAATATTTCTATCGCGGGGGCGTTCTCGGGGATGTTGAGTTCTGCTCTTGACCGGTCGTTGAGCGTCGTGTATTCATTGCCAACACTGTCAAGATCTGTGTCAAGCTCCTCTTTTTTGCTATGCCTGCGATATACAATATAAGTGACCGCCGCAACACAGAAGAAAAGAATAGCCGCTAAGACGGGTAATGGAGAAACTGTACCGTCTTCAAAATACCCTTCCAGTGTAAGGATGACACAAAGGACTCCAATCATCAATGAAACGAAGGGGACAAGGAAAAGCAATAGTCCTTTTTTGACAGTCTTTTCTAACGTTGTTTCCAAACGCTGGCTAAGCTCTTTCCTTTTGGCTGCCAGCTCATCACTTTCCCGACGCAAAATGAATTCCTCAAAGTCGATGACGCTGTCATCATCAACATTGATTTTGAACAAATTTTCTCTTGCCATTGTATCACTCTCCCGGTGTGGTTGTATTTTCTATATTATAGCAAGGGAAGCACCTTTTGTCAAGTGACAATTTGGCGCACCATGGCGGATTCTGAACCGAAATTCGACGCAACGTTTCTTTTGCATATCGTTTTTTGCACTCATTTTGCGCCGAATTGGCAGTTTCCGGAAAGAAACTGCAAGCGATTCTCACAAGCACCATGGAACACCAATACAAAAAAGGAGCCTGGGGGGCTCCTTTTTTGTATTGGCGCACCATGGCGGATTCTGAACCGAAATTCGACGCAACGTTTTTTTGCACATCGTTTTTTGCATTCATTTTGCGCCGAATTAGCAGTTTCCAAAAAGAAACTGCAAGCGATTCTCACAAGCACCATGGAACACCAACACAAAAAAGGAGCCTACCGGCTCCTTTTTTATGTTGGCGCACCATGGCGGATTCGAACCGTCGACACCAAGCGTCGGAGGCTTGTGCTCTATCCAGCTGGGCTAATGGTGCATGTGTTCGTTGCGGTTGCAACACGGACATTATAACATATTCTTTCCTTGATTGCAAGTGGTTTTTCACAAAAAGATTTTTTATGGCAAGAGGGACTGTCTCAAGCTGTCATTGGGGCAGTCCCTCCGTGTTATTCGGAAAGCTCAAGAACTTTTTCCTCAATGCTGCATTTCTTACAAAGGATATGAAGAAGTGCTTTCATAGTGTCAAAGTCCGAAAACGTAGGAAATGCGTGGTTGTAATAGGTCCTTCCATTCTCGGACCATTCAAGAAGGAGCATATTCTTCACGTCACTTGGAAGCTCTCCGAGAGGGAGGAGCGTGTTTTTTTCGGCGGTTGCCTTGCCCTGTGCGATCAAGCACTCCTCGCCGTCGGTGCCATAGGCGCTGATCGTATAGCTGAAGTTCTTGGTGGCGAGCGTGTCATTGGCGGCAAACAGCCGGAGGGGGGCGTTTTCCGTCTCTCGGACCGCCATGAGGCAGAGCGGCTGCTGTGAGCTTTTGATGAAGTGATACGGAAGCTTTGCATTTCCGTCTGAATCGATGACGGAATAATTGAACAGCATATCCCACATGTCCGAAAGTGACCACCAGATCACTCCTGTTTTATTGGGAGATACACGGCAATATTCGATGACGTCCTTGAAGATCTCGGCGCAGGCGAGGTTAACGGCGACGGTGTAATCATTCCATTCCGCAAAGGAAAAATCTCTTCCGTAGCGGTCAAGGCAAAGTGCACGTCCCGCCTGACGCCATGCGGTAAAATAGGCATCAGATTGATGAGAGGCGGTTCCATAGCACACGGAAGCGTCCCAAAGACGCTCGGTGCGGGCACGTTCCCTCTCAAAGATACGCTTGTTCGGCGCGATGGCGTTGACCGAGATCGGTCCTGTTTCTCCTATGAAAATGCTTTTGAGAGTGCGCAACGTTTTGGAGAATGTAACGGAATTCGGGTAAAGATGGCTTTCTACTGCGTGATAGCGTGCATCTGTCTTGCCAAGGTCCTCAAACGCACGATCCGAAAGATATGGAGAACTCGGAATATAGGGACGGTATGGGTCATGGTGGAGCACCGCTTCACGGAGCGTTTTGCGTGAGACGACAAGATCGGAGGGGCGCAAACGATTGGGCTTTGCTACCCAGGTAAGGGAGAGATCGTCCTCGTTGTCTCCGCAGTATACGGCAAGGCTGGGGTGATTTCGGTATTTTCTGACGACCTGCGCAGCCTCCGTGGCAACGAGGTTGCAAAAGTCTTCGTCTGCGGGTGGGATCTCGCAGGCAAACATAAAGTCCTGCCAGACAAGAATTCCGTTGCGGTCGCAGAAGTCGAAGAAGCTCTCGTCCTCATAAATCCCACCTCCCCAGATGCGGATCATGTTGCAATGAAGATCCTTGGCGCGTGCGAGCATTGTGCAGGAGCGTGTCTTGCGGTCGGCAATCGAGGGGAGGGGATCGAGCGGCTTCCAGTTTGTTCCTCTGATAAACAGAGGCTCGCCGTTGAGACGGAAGAGAAATTCTCCGCCGTCTTCGGAGATGTCATCACTCATGGAAAGCGTCAGCTCGCGGATCCCGAAGGGGGCTTCGTAGAGGGCTGTGAGCGTGTTGCCGACAAGCATCTCAAGTCGTACGGTATAAAGCTGCGCCTCACCGAGATCTGCGGTCCACCACAGCTTCACCTCGGACCTATTGAATGAGAGAAGGGATTTTCCGCGGGGGAAGCAGACGCGGGCGTCGGTTGTGCCTATGCACTGCTCGCCGTCAAGAAGGGAAAAACGCAGGACGTGATCGCTCAATCGCTTTTCGGGCGTTGCGTAGCTCCAGTCCGCACCGATCTGTACGTAATCGTTGTTGACGCAAACGGTGTAAAGGTATACGTCCTCAAATCTCCTTCGAGGAAGCGACTCTACGTAAACGGATCTCCATATCCCACAGGTGAGGAGGCGCGGTGCGTTGTCCCAGCCCCACTGATGGCGTGCCTTGCGTAGATACGCTTGGGAATCATAGTAGGTGGGGACGCTGTGAGAAAAGGCATAAGGCTCGTGCAGTCGTTCTCTCGCCCAAAGCTCGCTTGAGCGGATCAGCACGGTCAATTCATTCTCACCTATACGAGCTCTTCCGTCCAGAGGAATGCGGTAGCACACGTGCATATCAAGACAGTCAAGTGTTTTCTCACCGTTGAGAAAGATCTCGGCAATCGTGTCGATGCCTTCAAAAACAAGCTCCTGTGTGGCGTTTTCATCGGGATCATAGGAAAAGCGTGTACTATAGCACCAATCGTCCACCTCATTCCAGATTTCAGTTGCGAACTCATTGTCCGGGGGCAGATAATCATCCATCAAACCAAGCAATTTTAAGACAGGCTCGACGTTGCCGGGAACGGGTGCCTTTGTTTGGATGGACTTTTCATCGACGGGGGATGTGAAGCTAAGCTCCCATAAGCCGTCCAGATGTTTTCTTTTCATTGGTTGCCTCCTTTTGGGGTTCTATGCCTATATTTTACACAATAAAAAAGCGAGTGTCAACCTACGGAAGAGTGATTTTTTCAAGAGTGGGAAAGCCTTTTTGTCTGCGAAGCGTGGAATCCGAGAAGAGTGGGGAAGCGCTTCTTTATTCGCCCGAAAAGCCCGGGGTGAACGCTGCGGTCGCTGAGGAGCGTGCTTGAGAAAAGCCGTTAAAGCCAAGCTCAGAGGCGCGGGAGAGCACCGATTGATATTCAAAGGTAGTCACCCTTCGGTGGAGATTTTTGTGGGGACAGTCCAACGCAAAATCCGGTGTGTACTGTGACATCATAGAAATAAGAAAACGGTCGCTGCCGACGTCGCGCGCGAGTGCCTCCAAAAGCGCGATCGAGTCCTCGCGGCAACCGGGCAGAACAAGGTGCCTTACCACGGTGCCGCGAAGAAGCAGGCCTTCTCCGTCAAAGACCATTTTTGGCTGCTGGCGAAGCATTTCCAAAAGAGCGGAAAGTGCCACAGTGTAATAATCCCGTGCGGCGGAATAGGTGAAGGAGAGATCGGAGGAAAAATATTTGATATCGGGGAGATAGATGTCGACAAGTCCCTCGAGTGTGCGAAGGATCTCGGGATCCTCATAACCGCCGCTGTTCCAGACAACGGGGATGCCGAGTGTGGGCTTGACGCGCTCAAGAACACGGCGCAGAGAAAGGGAGTGATGTGTTGGAGTGACGAGATTGATATTGTGGGCCCCCTCGTCCCGAAGACGAAAAAAAATGTTCGCCAGATCCTCTTCGGTGATCTCTTTACCAAGCGCATCGTGACTGAGAGCGTGATTTTGGCAAAAGACGCAACGCAGATTGCATCCGCTGAAGAAAACCGTTCCGGAGCCACGCGTGCCACTGATGGGCGGCTCCTCCCATGCGTGCAGCGCGGCACGGGCGATTTTTAATTTGTCTGCAATTCCGCAGAAGCCGAGCTTGCGATGCGTTCTTTCTGCGTTGCATCTGCGTGGACACTGAGCACATTTCGACATTGCTTTTCTCCTTAAAACTCTGTTTTTTTGCATTATAGCATGGTAAAATAAAAAAGTCAAGAACTTGTTTTTTGTGTTTGTTTTTTTAACATTTTTATGGGATTTTATTAAAAAATGAACATGGTATTTACTTTTTGAAAGTGTTGTGATATAATGAAGAAGCAATGTAAAAAATATAACTATGGAGGTTCTTATGGAAGAATTTTTGGATTGGTTGGTTAGAGTTGCACAGGATGTGGCGCTGAAGCTTTTGGCTGCGATTTTGGTGTTTGTTATCGGTCACTTTATCATCAAGTTTGTTGTTAAAAAGCTTCGTAACGGAAAAATATCTCAAAAGCTTGAGGCTACCGTCGCACATTTTCTTTGTAATTTTGTGAACATCATGCTTTACGTCATTTTGACGGTGACCATCGTTGCGATCATGGGTATCCCCATGGCATCTGTAATCGCGGTGATTGCTTCTGCCGGTGTTGCCATCGGTCTTGCTCTTCAAGGTTCGCTCAGCAACTTTGCCGGCGGTATCATGATCCTTTTGTTCCACCCCTTCCGTGTGGATCATTTTATTGAGGCGGGGAGCTTCACGGGAACTGTTAAAGATATTGACATCTTCTATACAACTATTACAACTCCCGATAACAGGGTGATTTCTATTCCGAACGGTACCGTTATGGCAACTCCTGTGATCAATTATTCCATCAACGATACCCGCCGTGTGGACCTCGTGTTCAGCGTGGCTTACGGAACCGATACACAAAAAGTCACTGCCCTGTTACTTGAGGAAGCTGCGAAGCATGAACTTGTTATTCAAGATCCGGAACCCTTCTGCCGTTTGACAAAGCAGAATGCCAGTAGCTTGGACTTCACGTTGCGCGTATGGACGGAAAAGGATAACTATTGGCAGGTGAATTTTGATCTTCTCCAAAACATCAACAGTCGCTTTGTTGAGGAAAATATCGAGATTCCTTTCCAGCAGGTAGATGTACACGTCAAGCAGAAATAAGTATCACGGATTGTGTTTTGAGGATGCCGCGAACTATTTCGCAGCATCCTCTTTTTTGAAAGCTCTTGCAAAGCTAAGATGAAAAGAATCTCTTTTTCGGAGGAAGAATACTGTATGTGGAGAAAACTTGCGGGGAGCATTCGGGAATATAAGCGCCCGACAGTGTTTACCCTGCTCTTGATGGTAGGAGAGGCGTTGATCGAAACCATGATTCCCTTTATAACAGCCACACTTCTGATCAATCCGATCCAGCGCGACGGTGAGAACGTCGATATGATGTATATCATCGGTATTGGCGTGCTTCTGATCGTGATGGCACTGGTTTCGCTTACATGCGGCGGTCTTGGAGGGCTTACCTGCTCGCGTGCGAGTGCGGGCTTTGCCAAAAACCTGCGGCATGATATTTTTGAGCGTGTACAGACCTTCAGCTTTGAAAACATTGATCGGTTTTCAACCTCGTCTTTGGTTACCCGTATGACGACCGACGTTTCCAACGTGCAAATGTCTTACATGATGTTGATCAGAACTGCGATCCGCAGTCCTCTGATGCTCGTTTTTTCCGTGGTCATGTCTGCCGTGATGGGCGGTTGGCTTGCGGCGATCTTTGCGGTGGTGATCCCCGTGCTCGTGTTCGGGCTTCTTTTGATCAGCCGTTTTGCGATGCCTGCATTCCGCCGAGTGTTCAAGAAATATGACCGCCTCAATGAATCCATAGAGGAAAACGTTCGCGCGATGCGCGTGGTCAAGGGCTTCTCCCGTGAGGAGTACGAAAAGGAAAAGTTCGGAAGAGCCTCGGATGCCATCCGCGATGATTTTACCAAAGCGGAGCGCATCGTTGCCATCAATACGCCCTTGATGAATTTCTGCATGTATTTCAATATGATCGCAGTGCTGTTGCTCGGTTCCTTTATGGCAATTAACGGTATCGGCGGCGTGGAGATCGGACAGATCTCCGCACTTTTGACCTATGGCATGCAGATTCTGATGTCCTTGATGATGCTGTCGATGATCTACGTGATGCTGACGATGTCTGCAGAGTCTGCCAAGCGCATCTGTGAGGTTCTGAATGAGGTGCCCGCGATGCAAAATCCGGAGCATCCCGTGACCGAGGTCGCTGACGGCTCTGTGGATTTTGAGGGTGTCAGCTTCAAATATTCCAAGACTGCGGAGCGTGCGGCGCTTGAGGGGATCGATCTCCATATCCGCGCGGGACAGACTGTGGGAATCATCGGAGGAACCGGCTCGAGCAAGTCGACGCTTGTACAGCTGATTCCGCGTCTTTACGACGCGACCGAGGGAACTGTAAAGGTTGGCGGAAAGGATGTTCGCGAGTATGATATTTCCGTCCTTCGGGACGCTGTTGCAATGGTGCTGCAAAAGAACCTTCTCTTTTCGGGAACCATTAAGGAAAATCTGCGTTGGGGCAATCCCGACGCAACCGATGAGGACATGATCGAGGCGTGCCGTCTTGCCGAAGCGCATTCCTTTATCGAAGCCTTCCCCGACGGATACGATACCGTGATCGAGCAGGGAGGGACCAACGTTTCAGGCGGTCAGAAGCAGCGCCTTTGCATTGCACGCGCACTTTTGAAGAAGCCGAAGATCCTGATTCTGGACGATTCCACCAGCGCGGTGGATACAAAGACGGACGCGATGATCCGCGCGGGCTTCCGCTCCTATATTCCCGAGACAACAAAGGTGATCATCGCACAGCGTATCTCCTCGGTGCAGGATGCGGATCTGATCCTTGTCATGGAGAACGGATGCATTGCGGCACAAGGTACGCATGAGGCGCTCCTTGCGGGAAGTGAGATCTACCGTGAGGTGTACGAGCAGCAGACGAACGGAGGTGACCGAAATGAAGAAAACTGACGTTCCTATGAAGCGCAAGATCAATATGCGGGTGTTAGGGCGCCTTATCTCCATGCTCTGGCACTTTTATCCCGTGATGATTCCCGTTGCGATCCTTTGTATCGTCTTTTCCGCAGTCACGGCGGCGATCCCCTCATTCTTTTTGAACGAGGTCACAGAGGTGATCACCGAGTCTGCGCAAAACGGGCTTGGCTGGGATGTGGCGGCACAGCGGGTCGTTCCCGCAGTGGCGACTCTCGGCGGCTTTTACGTGGTTTCCTTGATCGCTGTGACCTTTGAGACACAGCTGATGGCAAGACTGACACAAAGCTTTCTTTCCAAGCTGCGCCGCCGCATGTTCGACGGGATGCAGGATCTTCCCATCAAGTATTTCGACACGCACAAGCACGGTGACATCATGAGCCATTACACGAATGACATCGACACCATCCGTCAGCTTGTGGGTCAGTCGATCCCGACCCTGATCCGCGCAGGTGTGATCGTGTTCAGCGTCTTCTTTATTATGCTGTATTTCAGCATTCCCTTGACGCTTCTTTTGATCGTGGGCGTTGTTTTTATGTTTCTGGTCACCAAGGTTTTCGGCGGGGGATCCGCGAAATATTTTATGCTCTTCCAAAGGTCACTCGGTAAGCAGGAGGGCTTTGTACAGGAGATGATGAACGGTCAGAAGGTCATCAAGGTCTTCTGCCATGAGGACGCTTGCCAAAAGGATTTTGATAAGCTGAACGGCGAGCTTTGCGAAAACGCGACGCGTGCGCATTCCTACGCGAACATGTTGGGTCCCATCATTATGAATATCGGGAACGTGCTTTACGTTGTTCTTGCGGTGGTGGGCGCGCTCCTTCTTGTGGCGGGAGTGCCCAATCCGAGCATCCAGGCGATCTTTGAGGGACTTGCGCCGGTAAGTGTTGCGATCATTGTGCCATTTTTGGGTATGGCAAAGCAGTTTACGGGAAACGTCAACCAGGTTTCTCAGCAGATCAACTCCATTGTTATGGCAATGGCGGGAGCGGAGCGTGTCTTCTCTCTGATGGATGAGCTCGCGGAGATGGACGAGGGCTACGTAACGCTTGTCAATGCGCGTATTGAAGAGGATGGGAAGCTGACCGAAGCGTCGGAGCACACGGGGCACTGGGCATGGAAGCATCCCCATTCCGATGGAAGCGTTACCTACCAGCCCTTGCGCGGAGACGTGCGCCTTTTCGACGTGGATTTTGCTTATGAAGAGGGGAAAACAGTGTTGCATGACGTCTCCGTATATGCGGAGGCAGGACAGAAGGTGGCGTTTGTCGGTGCGACGGGAGCAGGCAAGACTACGATCACCAACTTGATCAATCGCTTTTACGATATTGCCGACGGAAAGATCCGCTATGACGGGATCAATATCAACAAGATCAAAAAATCCGATCTGCGCCGCTCTCTCGGCATCGTTTTGCAGGAGACCAATCTCTTTACGGGAAGCGTAATGGATAACATCCGTTACGGAAAGCTGGACGCGACCGATGAGGAATGCATCAATGCTGCGCGTCTTGCGGGTGCACATGATTTTATCACCCGCCTGCCGCAGGGATATGAAACAGAGCTTTCGAGCAACGGTGCCAATCTTTCCCAAGGGCAAAGACAGCTCCTTGCGATCGCGCGTGCCGCCGTTGCGGATCCTCCTGTGCTGATCATGGACGAGGCGACCTCCTCCATTGATACGCGCACCGAGGCGATCGTGCAGAAGGGCATGGACGCTCTCATGAAGGGGAGGACGGTCTTTGTGATCGCGCACCGCCTTTCCACCGTGCGAAACTCCGACGTGATCATGGTGCTTGACCACGGTCGGATCATCGAGCGCGGAAACCATGAAAAGCTGATCGCGGAGAGAGGACAGTACTACCAGCTCTATACGGGCGCGTTTGAACTGGAATAAGTTTTTACGTGGGGACTTTTTGAAAAAAGTCCCCACACCCCCAAAAACTTTTATGGAAAGGGGATGTGAAAAATGAACGGAGATCTTGCACTTTTGGCGGAGTCCGCGGTGCACGCGCTTCTTGCGCGCGGAGAAACACTGTCGAGTGCGGAATCCTGCACGGGAGGCTTGATCGCAAAGGTGATCACCGATATCCCGGGTAGCTCTGCGGCGCTCATGGGGGCGTGCGTGACTTACACAAACGAGGTGAAAATCAATCTTTTGGGCGTTGATCCCGAAATCATCGTGCGCGTGAGCGAGGTGAGCTTCGAGTGTGCCGAGGCAATGGCAACAGGGGCAAAAGCTCGCATGCAAAGCACCTATGCGGTCTCTACAACGGGCTACGCCGGCCCCGGAGGAGGAACCGAGAAAGATCCCGTCGGCACGGTCTATATCGGGCTTGCGACGCCGCGCGGCGTGCGGAGCGAGCGTTTTTCGGCTCCCGTGGGGAGTACGAGAAGCGAGGTCAGAGCTGCTGCGGCTTGCAGGGCGCTTGAAATGCTGTTGGCAGAAATGAACGCTTAAAAAAAGGACACCGTCCCAAATCTGTGTTGATTTGGGGCGACGTTTTTTGAAAAACGTTTCGATCTGCTTTTAATTTGCAAAAAAAGATTGACAAACTCTCCTTTTTATGTTATACTACCCACAAGTGCGATGAAAAAGAGGAGTACGTATATTCGCTCTGCAGAGAGAAGGCGGTGGGTGAAAGCCTTTGTGTCGGATATGGGGAAGTAGCTTTGGAGCAGCGCGGGGGAAGGATATTGGTTCTGTGTAGTCCGCGACGGTACCCGCCGTTATTGGGATAGGAGTGCATTCTGCGTTGGCAGAGTGAAATCAGGTGGTACCGCGTGTCTCACGTCCTGATGACGGACGTGGGCTTTTTATTTTGTGAAAACTGTACGTCAATATATGGAGGAGGTCTATCATGGATCAGTACAACGAGTTGTCCAAAACCTACGCCCCCGGCGAGTTTGAGGACAGAATTTACAAGACGTGGTGTGAAAAGGGATACTTCACACCCGACGTCAAGAATGAGGCGGAGCATTTCTCCGTGGTCATTCCGCCCCCCAACGTAACGGGACAATTGCATATGGGACATGCCCTGGATGAAACGCTCCAGGATATTTTGGTGCGCTATAAGAGAATGCAGGGCTTTAACACCCTTTGGATCCCCGGCACCGACCATGCGGGAATTGCTACGCAGATCAAGGTAGAGGAAAGACTGCGCGTTGAGGAAAATCTGACGCGCTACGATCTCGGACGCGAGAAGTTTTTGGAGAGAGTCTGGGAATGGAAGGACAAGTACGAGGCAAGGATCACGGGACAGCTGAAAAAGCTCGGCGCTTCCTGTGACTGGACCCGTCAGCGCTTTACGTTTGACGAGGGTTGCTCACGCGCTGTACGCGAGGTGTTTGTCAATCTGTATGAAAAGGGGCTTATCTATCGCGGAAACCGCATCATCAACTGGTGCCCCAACTGTATCACCGCGCTTTCCGATGCAGAGGTTGAGTATTCCGAGCAGAACGGTTATTTCTGGCATATCAAGTATCCGATCAAGGGAGAGGACGGCTTTGTGGAGGTCGCTACCACGCGTCCCGAGACCATGTTTGGAGACACTGCCGTTGCGGTCAACCCGAACGACGACGCAATGAAGCATCTGATCGGCAAGACTCTGATTCTTCCCATGGTGGGAAGAGAGATCCCCGTGATTGCCGACGAATACGTTGAGATCGGTTTCGGTACGGGTTGCGTAAAGATCACGCCCGCGCACGACCCCAACGACTTTTTGGTGGGTCAGCGTCACAATCTGCCCGTGATCAAGGTCATGAACGATGATGCGACCATCAACTCCTACGGCGGCAAATATTGCGGTATGGATCGCTTTGAGGCAAGACGTGCGTTGGTTGCCGATCTTGAAGCTGAGGGGCTTCTTGTCAAGACCGTGGCGCACGCGCACAACGTCGGTACCTGCTACCGCTGCCATACTACCGTGGAGCCGATCACGTCCGACCAATGGTTTGTAAAAATGGAGCCCTTGGCAAAGCCTGCTTTGGAGGTCGTAAAGGACGGCAGAGTGAAGTTTGAGCCCGAGAGATTCTCCAAGATCTATATCAACTGGATGGAAAACGTGCACGACTGGTGCATTTCCCGTCAGCTTTGGTGGGGGCACCGCATCCCTGCCTTCTATTGCCGTGATTGCGGAGAGATGACGGTGGCTCGTGAGGACGTCAAGGTATGTCCCAAGTGCGGAAGCGAGAAGATCGATCAGGAGAATGACGTTCTCGATACCTGGTTCTCCTCGGCGCTCTGGCCCTTCTCTACGATGGGGTGGCCCGAAAAGACCGCAGATCTTGCAAAGTATTATCCCACAAGCGTGCTTGTGACAGGCTACGATATCATCTTCTTCTGGGTTGCCCGTATGATCTTCTCGGGTCTTGAACAGATGGGGAAGGAGCCCTTCCACACCGTCTTTATTCACGGACTTGTGCGTGATGCACAGGGAAGAAAAATGTCCAAGTCTCTCGGAAACGGCATTGATCCTCTTGAGGTGATCGATAAGTACGGCGCGGATGCCTTGCGCTTTGCTCTTTCCACGGGGAACTCTCCCGGAAACGACATGCGCTTCTCGGATGAAAAGATGGAGGCGGCAAGAAACTTTGCCAACAAGCTTTGGAACGCCTCCCGCTTCGTGCGTATGAATCTGACCATCGATAAGGCAGAGCTTCCCGCAGCGGACCGTTTGGCTCCCGAGGACAAGTGGATCCTGACTGCCTACAACAAAACGGTTGCGACCGTTGTGGGGGCGCTTGATCACTATGAGATCGGTGTGGCGCTCAGCGCGATCTACGATTTTGTTTGGGATATCTTCTGTGACTGGTATATTGAATTGACCAAGAGCAGACTCTCCGATAAGGGAAGCGAGGGCAATCTTGTGGCACAGAACGTTCTTTGCTACGTGCTCACGGGTATTCTTAAGCTTTTGCATCCCTTTATGCCCTTTATCACAGAGGAGATTTATCAGGCACTTCCTCACGCAGAGAATGCTGCTGAGAGCATTGTGATCTCCGAGTACCCGAAGGCGGATGCATCTCTTGAGTTCCCCGAGGAATCCCTGGAGCTTTCCCGCGTGATCGCGGCAATCAAGGCGATCAGACTTCGCAGAAATGAGATGAACGTTGTTCCTTCGCGCAAGGCAAAGGTTTATATCGCGACTGCGTATCCCGAATCCTTCGGTGAAAGCACGCACGCATTCTTTGTCCGTCTGGCTTCCGCTTCCGACGTAACGGTTGCAGAAAGCTTTGGTACGGACGTGGTGTCTGCCGACAACGCGGTACAGATCATCACTGACTCCGCAACGGTCTATCTGCCCATGTCCGATCTTGTGGATACCGAGAAGGAAAGGGCAAGATTGGAAACGGAGAAGAAGAAGCTGGAGGGTGAGATCGCACGCCTTTCCGGTAAGCTTTCCAATGAGGGCTTTGTTTCCAAGGCTCCCGCCGCCGTTGTTGAAGCGGAGAGAGCGAAGCTTGCAAAGTACCAGGAAAACCTTGCAGGTGTCCTGGCAGCACTTGAAAAATTGAACTAAATGAATATCGGGGCGGTGCCGCCTTGGCTCCGTCCCAATATTTGTGTGTTGACATTTCGGGGATGATAGATTATACTGTAGGTACATCCCGGGATATGAATTTACGAAAGGAGGTTTTTTATGCAATACGTAGTGCTTCAAGTTGTGTTGAAGGAAGAGTGGCTCGGACACGGCTCCCGTAATCTCGGAGAGCTTGAAAAGGTGATCAACGAGCAGGCGGCAAAGGGCTACCGTTTGCACACCATGTCCACCACCAACGGCGGCAGTAAGGGCTTCGGCGGCGGTGACCGTATTCAGGCAACGCTTGTTTTCGAAAAGCTCTGATACATCGTAAAAAATAATGTATTTTCACACGGGGGAGTCCTTTTTCAATAAAAGGGGGTCCCCCGCGTGCCGTTCCGTTTTGCTCAAACAAATACCCACGCCAAGGAGTGGATCCCTTGCGTGGGTGAATGATTCGTCCTTTAGGTGTTTTCATCCTCATTGTTGGCAAGTACTCTTTTTGCCGAACGGACGATTCTCTCGCGGAGCCAATAGGGCTCGATGATGCGGAAGTCTGCGTCCAAGGACAACAGCAGAGCCAAGAACTTTTCGATGCTGTGAAATTCGCACATATAGCGGTCGTGCCCCTGGCGAGCGACGATGTAGTTGGAAAGCTCAAGGGCGGTGAGTTTGTTTTTGATCTCAATGACGGCGGAATAGGGGATCTGCATCTGAATGATGGACTCGTCCGCCGCAAGCTCCTCAGAGGAATGCACGTTGAAGATCTCGGGAATATAGTGCTCGTCGTTATCCGAGGAGAGAAGGAGAGGCAGGACGTAGGACTCCTCGTAATAAAAGCCCTTGCGGCTATTGTCGTAGGCAATGGGGGCGCCCAGCTTTTTGCGTAGATAGTCCAGATCTCTTTGCGCCTGTCTGTGCGAGATCCCAAAGCGCTCTGCAAGCCGCTGTGCATTGGGATAGCTTTTCATCGTCAGCTTTTTATGCAACCATTGGATGCGTATATTGGCGTTCATTCCTCGTCTGTCTCCTTCTGTTCTTCGGTGTCGTCTGCGGTATCGGTTATGTCCTCTGCCAAGGCAGGGGCGTCGGTTTTTACGTCAAGCGTCCCGTCTGATTCTGTGTTTTCTTCCGCGGTCGGTGCGTCCTTCTTCTTACCGCATGGGAAGATCCGCAGAAGAAGAGTGAGGAAAAGCCCGAGAGACGTAACGGAGAGTGCTGCGTAATCGGCACGGGTGAAAATGCCACCCAAAAATGCTGGGGATCGAGATCGCGCAAAGAGCATTTGCAGCAAGCGCGAAATAGGTAAGGATCAAATAAAAGCGGGGCTTTTCTCTTGCAAGAAGGAAACGAAGCTCTCCCGTGTAATAGATCATGGAAAACAGGAGAGACATCTGGAGCATGACCTTGATCGGCGCGTTCATTTCAAAAGATACGTCGAAATAGCAATACACATTTCCGACCGCGCAGGCGATGACAGTGACAAAGCCGAGGAGCACCAGCAGCGACGGTGCACTTTTGGTTTCCGAAAGGAAGGAGTAGAGCGCAGCGCATACAAAAAGCAAAAAGGTGGGAAATGCCCAGGTGTGTGTAGAGTTGAAAAGAAGCAGAATGCCTCCCGCAAGGAAGCCGATCGATGCGGGGATCGCCCGATAGGAGGACGAAAAGGGAGAATGGACGGTTGCTTCGCTTCCCGGGGTGAGTGCGGAAAGTACGCCGCAAAGAGCACCGAGAATCACGCACGTGACAGAGAGCACGGGCAAAACAGCGCCCGTTTGAAAATAATTTGCATGCTCCTCATATGCCGTAAATATGGACACTGTTTGAAGGATAGCGCCGAGCGCGATCAAGATGAGCGCCGCATATTTCAGAAGTGAGGATGTGGATTGTTTATTGATCATTGTATTTTTTATCCTTGCCGTATTCTTTACTGGTATATAGTATACAACACAAATTTGAATAAAATATGACGAAACGAAAAGCTTTGAAAAAATATAATAGAGGTATAAAAAACCGACGAATACGCGCTGAATGGCAGTTTGCACAAAGCGGAGGGATCGCTTTGGAAAAAGCAGTTGAAAAAAGCTTGAAAAAATGCGGTCAAATCGGTTTTGATTTTTTAAAACGCCTCTGAAGATGGTTATTTTTGTTTAATATATCCAATTTTGTGGTTTTGATTTGCGCGAACTTCTACATATGGAACGATAAAAAAATATTGCAATCCGAGGCATTTTCTGATATAATATATAAGCTTGATATGCGATGAAGCGGAAGGTTGCTGCTGTGGGACGCCGCAGGCAGGTAATTTCCGTGGAGTATGTCCGTTGAACCGGGCGAAAGGTGTTCACCGTAACAAGGTCGGTGTGACTTGGCTTTTCCGGAATTTGTTCGTCTTAGATGCTGATGGGACGGATAAACTCCGCATTTTTCAGAAGAGGCAAGAAACACACGGGGCGGTGTTATGGAGAAGCCTGCCTTGCAAAAACGCGGCCTGCCCGCCAAACCCTACATTATATATAGGGGCGCGTGCAGACGGGCGAAATCTGATAAGGAGGCAAAAACAATGGCAGTAAAGGAAAAGATCAGAGTCAGACTGAAGAGCTACGATCATGTTCTGATTGACACCGCAGCGAAGAAGATCGTTGAGGTTGCAACCAGAAACGGCGCCGAGGTTTCCGGTCCTATCCCGCTTCCGACCGAGAAGGAGATCGTCACGATCCTCCGCGCGGTCCACAAGTACAAGGATAGCCGTGAGCAGTTCGAGTATCGTACTCACAAGAGACTGATCGACATCATCAAGCCGTCTCAGAAGGTTGTGGACGCGCTGATGAGCGTTGAGCTCCCCGCCGGTGTTGAGATCGAGGTTAAAATCTGATATCAAGCAACCGAGAAGGAAAACACCGAAAACAAAGACAACAGCCGAGTTGTTGACTTGTATGAGTCGAAATGATCGGTAACTTTGTAAGTCATGTTGGCACAAAAACGGTGTCAACCAATAATTTACAGGAGGAAAAACAAAATGAAAAAGGCTATTATCGGTAAAAAGATCGGTATGACGCAGATCTTCGATGAGATCGGAAACGTCATTCCCGTTACCATTATCGAAGCAGGCCCGTGCGTAGTCGCACAGAAGAAGACCGTCGAGAAGGACGGCTACGATGCTTTGCAGCTCGGCTTCGAGGAAGTCAAGGAAAAGCATCTCACAAAACCCGAAATCGGACACTTCGCAAAAGCAGGCGTGCCGATGAAGAAGCACCTCAAGGAATTCCGCCTTGACGACTGCTCCGCAAACGTAGGCGACTTCATCACCGTCGATACCTTCGCCGCAGGCGACAAGGTCGATGTAACAGGTATGACGAAGGGCCGCGGTTACACCGGTGCGATCAAGAGATGGAATCTGCACTTGCTCGGCGCTACTCACGGTATCGGCCCGATCCACCGTCAGTCCGGATCCATGGGTGTTATCGATCCTGCGAGAATCTTCAAGAACAAGAAGATGGCAGGTCAGTACGGTAACGAGCAGGTTACCGTGCAGAATCTGAAGATCGTGAAAATCGACAGCGAGAAGAACCTGCTTGCCATCAAGGGCGCTGTTCCCGGCGCTAAGGACGGCATCGTGTTCATTCGCGATTCTGTAAAAGCATAAGCGGAAGGAGGAAATAAACAATGCCAATCGTAAAAATCGTAAATATGGCCGGCGAAAACGTCGGTGAACTGACACTGAATGACAAGCTCTTCGGTGCAGATGTAAACGGCGCTGTCCTCCATGCTGCGGTCAGAGCTTATCTGATGAACCAGAGACAGGGTACACAGTCCACTCTTACCCGTACCGAGGTTTCGGGCGGCGGAAGAAAGCCCTGGAGACAGAAGGGTACCGGACGCGCACGTCAGGGCTCTACCCGTGCTCCTCAGTGGACACACGGTGGTATCGCTCTTGGCCCGAAGCCCAGAGATTACCGCACTGCAATGAACAAGAAGACCCGCCGTACGGCTCTGTTCAGCGCACTCTCCGATAAGGTTGCAAGCGGCAATCTTGTGATCGTTGATAACATCGCAATGGAAGGCGATAAGCCCTCCACCAAGGTCATGGTCAACATGTTCAAGACCTTTGGTTTTGAGAAGACCTACACCAAGAATTACAAGACCGTTACCGTTGAGGACGGTCAGCCTGTATACGGCACCGGCGTTCGCGAGGCTGTTAAGACTCAGAGCGCTCTCGTCGTGCTGAACAGCATTGACACCGCGGTAATCAAGAGCTGCAACAACATTCCCAATGTCAAGACGACTCAGAGCACAACGCTCAACGTTTACGACATTCTCAATGCTGAGAAGCTCGTTATGACCGTGGATGCGGTGAAGAAACTTGAGGAGGTGTACGCATAATGAAAACGGCTCACGATATTATTAAGAGACCGATCATTACCGAAAACTCCATGGATCTGATGGCACAGAGAACTTACGTTTTCGAGGTTGCCAAGGATGCGACGAAGCCCGAGATCGCGAAGGCTGTCGAAGAGGTTTTCAAGAATGATAAGGTAAAGGTTGCATGCGTTCGCACCATCAACATGAAGAAGAAGCCCAAGAGACTCGGTGTACACTTCGGTTACACCTCCGATTGGAAGAAGGCAATCGTTACTCTGACTGCCGATTCCGGTCTGATCGAGTTCTTCGAAGGCCTTAACTAAGAGTAGGAGGAAACGAAAATGCCTACAGTTAAGTATAAGCCCACAACACCGGCGAGAAGAAACATGTCTGTTCCTTCCTTCGAGGAGATCACTAAGTTTTCTCCTGAGAAGAGCCTGATCGTTACAAAGAAGAAGCATGCGGGTCGTAACAGCTACGGTCGCATCACCGTTCGTCACAGAGGCGGCGGAAACAAGGTAAAGTACAGAATCATCGATTTCAAGCGTCAGAATGCAAATGCAAACAAGGTTCTCGGCATCGAGTATGACCCTAACCGTACCGCATATATCGCACTTCTGCAGGATACCGAGGGAACGAAGAGCTATGTGATCGCTCCCGAGGGACTGAAGACCGGTGACGTAGTTTACTCCGGTCCCGAGGCTGATATTAAGCCCGGTAACACGCTTCCCATCGCAAACATTCCCGTTGGTACCGTGATCAACAACATCGAGATCTACCCCGGCAAGGGCGCACAGCTCGTTCGCTCTGCAGGCGCTATGGCTCAGTTGGTTTCCAAGGAAAGCAACGGCATGGCACAGGTAAGACTTCCCTCCGGTGAGGTTCGCTTCATCCGTTTGGATTGCAAGGCTACCATTGGTCAGGTCGGCAACGTTGAGCATGACACCGTAAAGGTTGGTAAGGCAGGTAAGACCAGACATAAGGGCATCCGTCCTACCGTCCGCGGTTCCGTCATGAACCCCTGCGATCACCCCCACGGTGGTGGTGAGGGACGTTCTCCCATCGGTCATCCCGGACCGGTTACTCCTTGGGGTAAGCCTGCTCTGGGTTAT